>CAZHBB010000155.1:0-5786 GCA_964530185.1 uncultured Anaerolineales bacterium | reverse complement strand
ACTGACACATCTTACCACAACTCCACGGTTTCAACAGCTATTCCAGTCCTCCACTGAAACGAGACGCGCTGATGCCGATTGTGTATCTCACGCTTGCTGGGTGAACGAAGTCCTTAGGTTTTTTCCGTTTGCCTGAGTTTGGTCTATACTTCACATTAGTTCGTTTCCCCTAAGGAGGAAATTACCGTGCTCACGAATTCACAGCGCGTGGACAGGGTGTCCAGGCTCATAGCCCTGGCGTTGGTATTGATTACCCTTGCGATCTTCTCACCTACCTTTGCACACTTCTACACAGACTATCTCTGGTTTACAGAGATGGGAATGGCGCGTGTCTTTACTACTCGGATGATGGCCAGTGTCGGCATGGCATCTGTAGGGGCTCTGATTGCTACAGGCGTGTTGTGGTTCAACTGGACCTTGTTTCCCCGTATCTTCACCCGTTCGCACGTCCTGAGTGACCGGTTGACCTCTACATTGCGCTTCGGCAGGGGACAGATCCGTCTCGACGGAGCACGGACCTCCCGCGCCATTCATTTGTTGACCGGTATCGCAGCCTTGGTCGTTGGGGTCTTGCTAGGCCTTTCCCTTCGAGACCATTGGACGACTTTTTTGCTGGCGAAG
This sequence comes from uncultured Anaerolineales bacterium, assembly GCA_964530185.1. Classification (GTDB taxonomy): domain Bacteria; phylum Chloroflexota; class Anaerolineae; order B4-G1; family SLSP01; genus PWVB01. The sequence goes on along the minus strand of CAZHBB010000155.1, from coordinate 5,165 downwards.
TTCTCTCAACCCTTTGGCCTCGAAGATCCGATATTTGGCTTAGATGTGAGCTTCTACGTGTTCACGCTCCCCTGGTACAGGGTACTGCTGAGTTGGGCGGAATTCGTGGTTGGCCTCTCGCTTGCTGGAGCAGCGCTCCGTTATGCGTTGCTGAGCCAGTTGACTCTTAGGGGCACGACCGCTCATCTGTCGCTGCTGGGAAGCTTCTGGCTCGTCTTGGTCGGAGCCGGCCGACTGTTTGCCCGATACATGCTGTTGGTGACCCAGGGAGGTTTAGTTTTCGGCGTGGGGTACACTGATCTCCACGCCCGGATACCGCTATATACCGTTGAGGCTGGACTCTTCTTCCTGGCGGCGCTTGTCCTCGTGGTCAACCTGTTTGTCCGTCAGGCGCGGTTGCTGGTGGGGATTGGGCTGTTCTGGCTGGGTTTGAGCCTCATCGCTCCTCTCTACCCAGCCTTCGTGCAGCAGTTCACGGTCGAGCCAAATGAGTTTATGCTTGAGAAACCATACATCGAGCACCACATCGCCTTCACACGGAGGGCTTATGGGCTGGACCGCATCGTTGAGAGCCTGTATCCCGCCAGTGGCGAGATCACGCCGGAACAATTGGTGAACAATGCGGACGTCTTGAACAATGTCCGTTTGTGGGACTACCGTCCGCTCAAACGGACATTCGGCCAGCTACAGGAGATTCGTCTTTACTACGCCTTCGAGGATGTAGACGTAGATCGCTACGTACTGGAGGACGGCCTCACCGAGGTGGCCCTCGCGGTTCGGGAACTCGATGTGGATGAGCTGGCATCCCAGGCACAGACCTGGATCAATCGCCATCTGATCTTCACTCACGGCTACGGCTTAGCGCTCAGCTCCGTGAACGGGGTGACGCCGGAAGGCCTGCCGAAGCTACTTGTCCATGATATTCCGCCTGTGAGTGAGGATCCTGCTTTGGAACTGCGGCGTCCGGAGATCTACTTTGGCGAGCGTACGGACCAGTATGTGATAGTCAATGCCGCGGAAGACGAGTTTGACTATCCCCGAGGTGATACCAACGCTTACACTCGTTATGAAGGCGACGCTGGCGTCCCGCTAGGGGGAATGTTGAAGCGGGCGCTGTTCGCCGTGCGCTTTGGGAGCACGCAACTCTTGCTCTCTCCCGCCCTCTCGAATGATAGCCGGATCCTGTTTCATCGTAGTGTCGTGGATCGCGTCAAGACATTGGCGCCGATGTTGCTCTACGATAGGGATCCTTATGCTGCTGTGGTGAACGGAAGGATCGTCTGGCTCCTGGACGCTTACACGAGTACAGAGAACTTCCCTTACGCACAACCCGTTGATGGAGCCATCAACTATCTACGGAACAGCGTCAAAGTGACGATTGACGCTTACACAGGTGAAGTCCGACTGTACCTCATTGACAAGGACGATCCGATCGCTGCTACTTACGCTCGTATCTTCCCAGACCTGTTTACAGACAGCTCTGAAATACCTCACGAGATCCAAGCTCATTGGCGATACCCCGAGATGTTGTTCCTCTATCAATCTTATCTCTACGCCACCTATCACATGCGTGACCCCCAAGTCTTTTATAATCGGGAGGATTTGTGGGGGATTCCTCAAGAACTTGTTGAGACGGAACAGCAGACCATGGAACCGTACTATGTGACCATGCGTCTACCAGGATCAGACCGCCTGGAGTTCCTCCTGATGCGGCCCTACGTCCCGCATCAAAAGCAGAACATGGTCGCGTGGCTTTATGCCCGCTGCGATGGAGATGTCTATGGAGAACTCGGCGTCTTCAAGTTATCGAAGGATCGGTTGGTGTATGGGCCGCTTCAGATCGAGGGACGCGTGGACCAGGACCCTGTGATCTCCCAGCAGCTCTCCTTGTGGAACCAACGTGGCTCGCGCGTCTTGCGTGGCAATCTATTGGTTATTCCATTGGCTGGCACGTTTCTGTACGTGGAGCCACTCTATCTGGAGGCCGAGGCTGGGCAACTGCCTGAGCTAAAGCGAGTCATCGTCGCCTACTCAGATCAGGTTACCATGGCGTCGACTCTGAGGGCTGCCTTGGAGCAGGCAATAGGAACGATCCCAACCGGTGGTGTGGCGGGAGAGGAGAGCGGCGACGAAGGTGCGACGTTGGAAGAGCTCGCTGCCAGAGCGTGGCGGTACTACGAGCAGGCCCAAGCCTGTCTCGCCCAAGGAGACTGGGCCTGTTACGGGGAGCAGCAAGCGCTGCTAGAGAGTGTTCTGCGGCAGATGGTCGGGGATGTCAGATAGGACGAGGCCAGGACGAGTGACGGGGTTGGACAGGGCTCCTCGTGTCTTTCTCAAATCGGGACGCTCTCGCTCGATCGAGCGCCGCCACCCGTGGGTTTTCTCTGGGGCAATAGCCCGCATCGAAGGTAAACCCGCCCCGGGTGAGCTGGTCCAGGTCTGTTCTTCCGATGGACCTTGTCTCGCCTGGGGACACTACAGCCCAAGCTCTCAGATCCGGGTGCGTCTCTTTGCATGGGGCGATTCGCAACCGCCAGGTCCAGACACCACGGACTTCTGGTTCCTGCGGGTGCAGCGGGCGATTGAGGCGCGGGCAGAGATGCTGAAAGATCCCGACACGGACGCTTGTCGGCTGGTCTTCGCCGAATCCGATGGCATCCCTGGACTAATCGTAGACCGCTACGGGGATGTTCTGGTGCTGCAGTGTCTCACAGCAGGGGCAGCTGCCCGGCGTGACCTCTTTGCAGAGATTCTATGGGACCTCGTATCTGAGCGAATCTCCGTCACTGCATTGTATGAACGGAGCGATGTGGACGTTCGGAAACGGGAGGGCCTGGAAAGAGTGCGTGGCCCCGTCCGAGGGCACCCACCTGAGATGGTGCAGATTCGTGAGCATGGCTTCGCGTTCTGGGTCGACATCGTAACTGGACACAAGACAGGGTTTTATCTCGACCAGGCCCCAAACCGCAGTCGTCTGTACGATCTCATCCGGGCTCGATTGCGCACTCATGAATCTGTGGACGTGCTCAATGTATTTTCATACACAGGAGCGTTCAGTGTGTATGCTTTGGCTGCCGGTGCCAGCTACGTGCTCAATGTAGATGCATCGGCTGATGCACTTCGCCTGGGCCGCCTCAACGTGGGACTTAACGCGCTTTCCCTATCCGCTGTTGAGGACATGGCGGGCAACGCGTTTCAACTGCTACGGGATCTGCGTGCTCAGAATCGGCGCTTCGATGTTGTGATTGTGGATCCACCCAAGTTCGCTACGACTCGGCGTGACGTTCAGCGCGCAGCCCGAGGCTACAAAGACATCAATATGCTGGCACTGCATCTCTGCCGTCCAGGAGGACTGCTGCTGACGTTTTCATGTTCGGGCGTTATCACTGAGGATCTCTTCCAGAAGATCCTCTTCGGAGCCGCGCTTGATGCTGCTCGTGAGGTCCAGATCATTGGCAGGATGACTCAGGGACCCGATCACCCGGTTGCCCTCACATTTCCGGAGTCATCTTATCTCAAGGGCCTGATTTGCCGTCTATTAGATTGAGGTAAGCTCGAAAAAACACACAGGGAGACAGATTGATGCGTACATTGAGGATCATTGCTCAAGCTGCGGTGGCGTTCTACGAGGAGCTCTTCTTCTACGCATTGCTGGGAGTTGTCAACATTGTGGCTTGGCTCCTGGTGATTCCGGGTCCATTTGCGTTGACGGCTCTCTATATCGTAGGGCAGCGGGCCGTGCGAGGCCTAGGGGTCAACTGGTCACTTATCTGGGATGGCGTGAAAGAGTATGGGCTACGGGCTTGGTTGCTCTTTGTTGTGGCGATTTTGGGCTTCATTATTGTGTTTAGCAATCTTGTTTTCTACGTCAATCCTGACCTCTCCCCTTTCCCAGAGTCAGTGGGAATGTGGACAACCCCGTTCTTTCTGCTAGTTGGGTTGATCTGGACCGGGGTAGTCTTCTATGCGCAGTCCTTTCTTATGGAACTGGAGGATCCCAAATTCGGTCTGGTGCTGCGCAATAGCCTCTTTCTGGTGCTGCTGCAGCCCCTGCAGACCTTAACATTGCTATTGGTAAGCCTCCTCGCGACCGCTTTGTCTATCGTCTTGCCGGTACTCCTTCTACTCCTGCCTGGCTTTCTCAGTTGTCTGTCCCTCACAGCAGTGCGAGAACTTGTCGCCTATCTAAAGGAGCGCGCAGAGACTCTTAACAAGGCTGACGAAGCAGACGGCGCTACCGAGAATCAATCGGCAACTGGTTCGACTGGTTCGGAGGGAGGTCTGAAGTGAAGCGATCAGACTCGATGTTGACGTCGCTGGCGCGTCGCCTCAAAAAGGAGGATGCCTGTGGCGATGGCCACGTTGAGAGAGTCGACCCCGGGTGCCATTGGGATGTAAAGAGTGTGTGCGCGCGCTCTGGCGTCCGAGCTAGCACCTGCTGCCTCTCCTCCCACGATCAGCGCGCTGCGCTTTGACCAGTCGACTGCATCGTAGGGCTGCTCACCGTGCGCGTCGGCAAGTAAGACATGGGTGTCCCCTCCAATGATCTCATCGATCTGGTCCCACGTCACCTGGCGTATGGGCAGATGATAATGGGCTCCCATGGCCGCTCGGACAACCTTGGGCTGTGTGTAATCGACGCTCCCCGCAGGGATTAGGACCTCTGTGATCCCTGCAGCCCAGGCGGTGCGGAGAATCGTGCCGAGGTTCCCAGGATCACGAATTTGGTCTGGGATGAGCCACAGCGGTGTAGCGTGCGTATCGGGCAGCAGGTTAGGAATGGGGGTTACCGCGATAATGCCTTGAGGGGTCACTGTGCCGGCCATCTTGCGCATGACTGTCTCAGTGACGAAGAAGACCTTGACCCCGGCATCGAGTCCGGCATTGAGTTGCGAGAGTAATACACTCCCTGCGCGGTCGGCCTGGACGAATGCCTGCGTCAGGAAGACTTCGAGGGGTCTGATGGAGCTTCGTAGTGCTTCTGCGAGGAGACGCGCCCCTTCGATCACCATCAAGCCTTCTCGCATGCGACGGCGGGTGCTACGCATGAGGGCCAGCACCCGCCGGATACGAGCGTTACTGAGGCTGCTGATCTGAGCCATGCTGGGCAGGGCCCAACCGCCTGATCTGACTAGCTCATTGGTGCGGCGGTCCGGGCCTAGTTT
>CAZHBB010000154.1:0-5815 GCA_964530185.1 uncultured Anaerolineales bacterium | reverse complement strand
CAGGCACGCCTTCCAAGGCGTGGCTTCGGAGCTGTAAGAGTGCGTCCACTATGCTATCGTAGTTGTGGGACAGCCTTTCTAGGCTGTCCGGACAGGCTGGAAAGCCTGTCCTACATGCCGTTGTAGTTATGGGGCAGCTCCCTCTCCGAGGGGCCGGCGCCTTAGCCGCTGGGCTTGTCCATCCGACAGGATGTTGTCATACTGACTGGAGTAGCCCGCTACAACGCTCCGCACCACCAGCTACCTGGGACGCATGTTCCGGAGGGTGCGGCGGCAAGTACACCAGGCACTGGCGCTCCCCTCCACTACCGGGGCTCAGGCCCTGGTCCATCAGGCCGTCACCCGTTGGAGCGCTATTCAGTCCTCAGAGCCTGGCGTCCTCGCTGACCGGCCGCTTGACCTGGCGCGTGCCCTCGCCTCCGCCCATCATATTTCATGAGCGAAGGATACAATATCGGCCATAGAGGCGGTGAGGCTTGCCCAGCAAGGTGAAATGGGTATGCTGGGTGCGAGGTCCCCACGGGTGAGACACCGGGTAAAAATGCCTATGAAGATCGTCCTGCCGGCGTTTTTGTTCCAGCCTGTGCTTGACGAGATCCGTCAGGATAGCGCAGGCGAGGGGGTTTTGGCACAGTGTGAGTTCATTCCGGTGGACTCCCAGGGAAGGATCCTGGGAGACCCCACCGGCGCTGAGGTGGTCGTGCTCCCGTGGGGCCTGCCCACTGAGACAGTGGCTGCGTTGCTCGATCTCCCCACGCTTCGCTGGATCCACTCAGTAAGTGCCGGTGTGGATCACGCCCTGCGTGTCGTACCCGACGCCTGTCAGGCAGTGATCACGAATGCGGCAGGGCTCTTTGATGGCCCTATCGCCGAGATGGTGATGGCCTATATCCTGGCGATAGCCAAGCGCATCCCCCTCTTCTTGCAGCAGCAACAGCGCCATCAGTGGCATCTGCTGCGCCTGCGCGAAGTGGCGGGGTGCACTGTGGGGATCATAGGGCTGGGCCGTATCGGCACGGAGGTCGCACGTCGATGCCAGGGCATGGGATTGCGTGTCATAGCCACGCGCCGCCACCCTGACCGCGGGGGTGATTTCGCGGATCTCGTGGTGGGGCCTGATCGGCTCTCTGAGATCCTATCGGGGGCCGACTTTGTGGTCATTACAGCACCTTTGACCCCCGAGACCCGTGGCTTGTTGGACCGTGATGCGCTGCGCCAGATGCGCCCGGATGCCTGGTTGATCAATGTGGCCCGCGGGGCTATCCTGGATCAGGAGGCCCTGATACAGGCCCTGCAGGAGGGGTGGATCGGCGGCGCAGCACTCGATGTGTTTGAGGAGGAGCCACTGCCGCCGGACTCACCGCTTTGGGACTTGCCCAACGTGATCATCACACCGCATAACAGTTGGAGCACACCCCATCTCAAGCAGCGCGAGGCCCGGCTCTTCGTGGAGAATCTGCGTCGCTATCTGAGTGGTCAACCACTGCTTAACGTCGTTGATCGATCCCGAGGCTATTGAGGGAAGGGCGTGAGATGTACCAGTCTATCAGTCGGTGGGAGACGCGGAGCCTACCAGGTCGGCGTGTTAACCTATCTGGCACAGAGGGGATGGCAGCCGGATCCCCTGGTGGGGACGTCGATTGGTGCGGTGAACGCGGTGGCGCAGGGATCGGGGATTGAAGTGCCATGAGAATCGGCCTTGACCTCCGGCTGCATGCCTATGCCCCAGGGGGCATTTCCCGCTATGCGCGGCGCCTGGCGCGTGCGCTGGCGGAGCTGTGCGGGCCGGAGGAGGAGCTGGTCCTGCTGCCCCATCGCCGCGATCGGCAATCCTTTCCGGTTGCGGACGGGGTCGGCTGGCACGTGCTCTGGACCCCGCCCCATCATCGGTGGGAACGGTGGACGTTGGGGGCTGAGCTCCTGCCGCTGCGGCTGGACATCTTCCACGCCACGGATTTTATCCCCCCCGCCTGGGGGGCTCGACATATGGTCATCACGGTGCACGATCTGAACTTCCTCCTCTACCCGCAATACCTGTTGCCGGAGGCCCGTCGGTACTACAACGGTCAGATCGCGTGGGCCGTGCACCGCGCCGATGCGATCGTGGCTGACTCATATGCCACCCAGCGGGACCTGGTGCGGCTCCTGGGCGCTGCCCCACAGAGGATCACGGTGGCGCATCTTGCGGCCGACGAACGATTTCGCGTGCTGTCGGAGGCAGAGGTGGATGCCGTGCTGCGCCACTATGGGCTGAGCCGTGGCTATCTCCTGTTCGTCGGGGTGTGGGAGCCGCGCAAGAACCTGCCGGGGCTCTTGGAAGCGCTGGCTCTTCTAAGGGGGCAGGGTATCGACGTCCCTCTTGTCATCGTGGGCCGCGCCGGGTGGCTGTATGAGGAGATCTTCTCCAAGGTGGAGGCGCTGGGCCTGGCCTCAGCGGTCCATTTCCTCGAGCGGGTGCCGGTGGAGGACCTGGTGGCGCTGTACAATGGCGCTGCTGCCCTGGTGATGCCCTCGTTCTATGAGGGCTTCGGTCTGCCCGTATTGGAGGCGATGCAGAGCGGCACGCCGGTCATCGTCTCGGATCGTGCCAGCCTGCCAGAGATCGTGGGTGAAGCAGGGCTGGTGATCGATCCGTTGGACCCCCAGGCCATCGCCCAGGCCTGTGAGCGTCTCCTCCTGGATCGGGCGCTGCGGGAGAGACTGTGCAAAGCCGGGCTACAACGTGCCCGCACTTTCAGTTGGCAACATACCGCGCAACAGACCCTCGCAGCCTATCGGGCGGCGCTGGATTCGCCCTGAGAGCGAGCGGACGTGGCCGGGGGAGTCGCTAACGTGTGGCGGGCCAGGGGCGCATAGATTGGGCCGGAGGGCGTGAGGTCGCTGCGGAAGAGGATCACCTCCTGGATAGGCAGGGGGCCCAGGTCGCCAATGTCCGTCTGCCTGAGAACGGATGAGAGGTCTTGAATCTCTGCGGCGGTGGCCCGCCGCGAGACGCGCCCCAGGGTGAGGTGGGGAGAGAACGGCCGACGCTCAGGCCGAAAGCCGATGGTGGTCAGGGCCTCGCCCAGGGCGGTGTAGAGCAACTCCAGGCGGCTCTCTGTGTCCTGAATGCCCACCCAGATCACCCGTGGGCGGCGCATATTAGGAAACGCTCCCATCCCTGCCAATCGGCAGGTGAAGGCCGGCATGAGGCGCGTCACGCTTTCCAGGGCCTGCTCGATGCTTGGAATGCGCTCCTGCAGCACATCGCCCAGGAAGTGCAGTGTGATGTGGATATTGGCTGGCTTGACCCACCGCACGGTCCCTGCCGGCACTTTCCGTTGCAGGTGACGCTCAATGGCCGCCAGGTTCTCCTCCTGCTCTGACGACAGGGGGATGGCGATGAAAGTCCGTAACGTCATCAATTTTGGCATGGCTACTTACCCTTCGATGTAGTCTGGTCACTCATTGCGTGGGTAGGGCCGGGATTGGTGCCGCATAGAGCTTGTTCTCGCTGATCAGATAAAGGATGTGGGGTTCCATTGTCACGGCAAGCGCCTCGAGATGGCGTAATTCGGGGCCGGTGGTCCGATACTGATGGACGAATTCCCCTAACTTGTTCACGGCGACGATGCGGGCGTTATCGGGATCTCCCAGGTAGATCAAGCCGTCCTCTGGGTCGGGCTCGATGGCCATCAAGCGCGGCTGCATGTCGAAGTCTGGGAGATTACGGAGCTCAAACCAGGGGTCCCTGGCCCCTGCGTAGTAGGCTTGCACGGTCCCGTTGCCCAACAGCAGGTAGACGCGTCCGTCAATCGCCATATCCAGTGCAAGCTGCAGGTCAGGGGCAGCGTCGGCCGCGAAGTAAGGACGGTAATTCTCGTACACGCCATTGACCGGCTCGTAGACCAATACCTGGTTCATCTGTCTGTGCAAGAGGTAGAGTTTGGGGCCGAAGGCTGCAACGGCGGTGACTTGACTGGCGGCGAACTCGCCCTGAACGCGCTGCACTGTGGTGTTGATCGGCCCCAGGGGGGGATCGTAGAAGAAGAGAAGACCACCTTCGCCGTAGGAGACTACGGCGCCGTCCGGGAAAGTCTCGTTGGGTTCAAGCCAGGCAAAACCGGCCAACTCTCCGACGTTTGCGCCCTGGATGGTTTGTCCGGAGCTCAGGATCGTAGTGTAGCCCTCGGCGGCCGTCGAGATTCGGTCGTCGCCTAAGGGAATGGTCAGCACAAGGTCTGAGGCTGTGTCCAGGATGTAGACTGAGCCTCTAGCCACCAGCAGTTGTCGGCGAGTGGATGTAGTGCCCAACTCCAACAGTGGCACCAGGTTCAGGGTCGAGGCATGTTCCAGAGCATCCACAGACTGTTGGGCCTCGGCCAATAATCGCTGGGCCTCCTCGTTGTCTGGGTCCAGTTGCTCAATCTTCTTGGCCATCTCCAGTACCTGAGGCCAGAGTGAAGGATCCTCTAGGTAAGCCTGGTCGCGAACCTCTTGGGCTCTGGCCAAAAGCTCCTCAGCTCTTGATGGCCCACCAAGCTGTAAGTACTTGCTTCCGGTGATCAGGAGGACAAAGGCCAGCAGACCCAACGCAAGCCCTTTCATCAGGGGGGTATTTTCCTTTGGTGGTGGGGGCACCTCCCTGCGGGTTCGTGTGGCGACTCTACCAGGCAGAAGGGCACGCAGGGCCTGTCTTAGCCTGGCGTGCTCCGCGGTGGTGGTGCGTACGGTGGGGCGGGCGCGGCGTTCTGCGCGCCGTGCTTGCCGCATCTGAGCTTTCTCCTGCCAACTCGCCGCGGCCATCCGGAGCCGGTCTTTCAGTGAGGCCCTGGCAGGTCTCGATGGGGCCTCGGCCTCGGGCGGTGGCGCGGCGATGCGCTCGGGCTGCGGCTCTTCGGGTTCTGGTGGGCCAGAGCTTGTCTCCGGGGGAGAGGATAGCGCTTCATCCCTGTGTGGGGCCTCTGTGGCTACTGCGCTCGCCCCGGCGATCTGATGACGCGCCGGTCTCTGGAGGGGGGTGAGTGCAGCGGGTCGTAGTTTTACGAGTGTGAGTTCCCCTTTTGCCCTCTCCGGGGGGAGGGCCTCGACCGTGGATTGGGCTGCAGGGCGTTTGAGCAGCGAGGGGAGGGCCCGGATCAGGATGACGCTGCCCGATACATGGCGTTCTGCCATCTCGTTGCTCAGATGCCTGACAATCTTCTCGAAGTTTGCCTCCCCCAACAGAGCCTGCCATCGCTCTCGGGGGATCGACTCTGCCACTTCGGTGGTCGCCAGGCATGCTACGCAGCCAGGTTCCACAGAGGTGTAGCTGATGTGGATGACCGGAGGCGTTGTCCCACCGAGCGGTATCAGGAGGCGGTCTCGTTTGGGGAAGATCTCAAAGAGGAGATCGTGTGCCAGGGTGTCGCTGGCGGTCTTGGGGTGCAGAATGTAGGCATAGGCAGGTCCCACCTGCCCCAGAAAGATCTCCTCGTCCAGCAAAGCCGCACATGTCAGGTTCCCGGCGCACTTGCTGCCAGGCGCCGCGCTCTGATTGAAGGTCACAACGTGACGATTGGCCGCCACCAGGGCACGGCGTAGTCGTGTCACCACGCTCCCCTGCGTGGTCCAATAGGTTTTGGCGGTCAGGGTGCGGATCTCACGGCTGCGATAGGGCAGCTTAGGGGTGAGGTCCACCAGGATGGCGATCTGGCCCTTTGACTTCGAGGGTGCATGGGGCTCTGCCGCAGCAATCGAAGCTTCCGGGGAAGGATGGTTACTGCGGATGCCATCTGTGAAACGCAGAATTTCAGTCTGGTATAGCATAGCTGTCCCACCGGGCTGTTTCTAGTTT
>CAZHBB010000153.1:0-5827 GCA_964530185.1 uncultured Anaerolineales bacterium | reverse complement strand
CCGCTCTCATCATAGCATAGCCAAAACCTTTACGCTACTTTCCGCCCCTCCCCAACGCCCGTTCCCTTCGGGGACTTCGGCGCTTGCCCACAGTCAACTCATGGACTAAAGTGATGGCAGGACCTGGGTCGGAGGGGAAAACTTGACATGGCAATGAGCGTTCCACTCAAGATTGGTATCGTCGGCGCGGTTGGGCGCGGTCGGAGTTTTGGTACAGCATTTGAGGCGCATCCGGCGGCACAGATCCATGCCGTTTGCGATATTCAGGAAGCTGCCCTCCCCGAAGTCGCAAAGGCTCTGGGCGCCAGCCAGATGTACACTAATTATGAGGAGATGCTCGATAGAGCTGGTATCGATGCTGTGGTGATCGCCACGCCGATGCATCTACATGCGCAACAGGCGATCATGGCACTGGAGCGTGATATCCACGTCCTCAGCGAGGTCACCGCATGCGTCACGATTGAGGAGTGTCGAGCCTTGGTTGTAGCGGCGCGTCACTCCAACGCTACCTATATGATGGCAGAGAACAGCACCTACATCAAGTCAAACGTCTTGATCAAGGAATTAGTCCGTCGCGGTCTCTTCGGTGAGGTCTATTACGCGGAGGGAGAGTATCTCCACGAACTCAAAGAACTCAATGAGATCACCCCCTGGCGGCGCAAATGGCAAACCGGTATTGATGGTATTACCTATCCCACTCATAGCCTGGGGCCTATCTTGCAGTGGATGGATGACCGTGTCGTACGTGTCGCCTGTGAAGGTAGTGGTCATCATTATCGAGATCCTCGGGGGAATCTCTATGAGAATCAGGATAGCTGCGTCATGCTTGCCAAAACCTCAAAGGGTGGGCTTATCAAGATCCGCGTCGACATGCTCTCAAATCGCCCTCATGCGATGACCAACTACGCACTCCAGGGTACGAAAGGCTGCTACGAGTCGGCACGCAGCGGGCTGGAATCTGACAAGATCTGGCTTCAAGACCTCTGTCCAGATATGAACACCTGGATGAGGCTCGAGGCCCTGGAAGCCGAATACCTACCGGCAATGTGGCGTCATCCGCCGAAGGCCGCGCTTCAAGCAGGGCATGGCGGCGGAGACTATTTCGAGGTCATGGATTTTATCAACAGCATTGTCGACAACACACCGACTCCTATCGGTATCCACGAGGCGATGGACATGACGCTGCCTGGCCTTATCAGCCAGGCCTCGATCGCCAATGGGGGCGTGTGGATGGATGTGCCGGACTCAAGGGAGTGGGGTTGAAATTCGGCGTGAGCTTGCCTCATCGACGAGAAACACCTGAGACAAACGCTCCACCTTCGCCCCCTGGATCCCAGCTTCGGGTAGTTGCGAGTGAGGAGACAGTGCTTGCCGTGGGGCGTTTCTCGTACCACGATGAGTGCAGATAGAGTCAGAGGAGAAGTCATACCGCTGCTTCTTGCAGCGACATAACACATGTCAGCGACAGGAGAACGATGGGACAAGACACGACTGTAGCCTGCTACTATTTCCCAAATTACCATATTGATCAGCGCAACGTAGCTTTGCATGGTGCCGGCTGGAGCGAATGGGAGGTGGTTAAGCATGCTCCGGTGATGTTTAAGGGCCACGAACAACCGAAGGTCCCCGCTTGGGGCTACACTGATGAGGCGGATCCTACCGCTATGGCCCAGAAGATCGCCGCGGCTGCTGATCACGGGATCGATGTCTTCATCTTCGATTGGTACTGGTACGATGACGGCCCCTACCTTCAGCGGGGGTTAGAGGAGGGGTTCCTCCATGCTCCCAACAATGAGCGGATCGCCTTTGCCTTGATGTGGGCCAACCATGATTGGCTGGATATTCACCCACAGCGAGCCCCGGGTCAGCCCCCACTGCTCTATCAGGGCCGCGTCACACCAGAAACCTTCGATGCCCTGACCGACCACGTGATCAATACCTACTTTACTCATCCCTCTTATTGGAAAGTCGGTGGCTGCCCCTATTTCTCCATCTATGAACTTTCCACTTTTCTAGAGAGTTTTGGGTCCTTTGAGGCGAGCCGAGAGGCCCTGGCCCGTTTTCGCGTCAAGACGAAACATGCGGGTTTCCCGGACCTGCATTTGAACGCGGTCTTCTTTGGGCATCCGGCACTTCCCGGGGAGAAAGAACTGCCGGAGCCTGAGGATCTCATCCCCGCCCTGGGTTTCGACAGTGTGACCTCTTACGTGTGGATTCACCATGTACCACTCGACAGTCCGCAAACCCCTTACGAGCGTGTCAAGCGACGGTATCTCTCTTTCGCTGAGCGTGCCATGCAGCGTTTTACCATCCCTTACTATCCCAACGTCACTGTGGGATGGGACAATAATCCACGGTTCTACCGCACAGGATACCGTCCCATCATCGCGGGAAACACGCCAGAGGCCCTTCGCAGCGCTCTGGAGGAGGTCGGACGGCTGCTCGCTCATCGGTCTCCTCAGCAGAGGATCCTTACCCTCAATGCCTGGAACGAATGGACCGAAGGGAGCTACCTGGAGCCGGATACACGCTATGGCATGGGATACCTGAAAGCCATTCGTGAGGTCTTCGGAGTGCGTCAGGAGGAAGATAAATGAATTCAAGAGAACGGGTGATGAACGCGCTGCGGCGCACCTCGCTGCCTGATAGGGTACCGCTGCAATTTGATCTATGTCGGTCGCTGTTGGAGGAGTTCGGTCGCCGCTATGGCATCCCGGTCGACTACACAGTTTCCTACTACGAGGATGTAACCTATCGAATCTCGGCCAACGCGTTGCGCGTCGCCATGGGGAGCGATTGCGTCGTCGTCGGGGGGAGTCTTCCCCGCGGATACACGCATCCCACTACCGAAGATGGCTGTATTATCAACGAGTTTGGGATGAAAATGCGTCAGGGGCCGCTCTACATGGAGGTCATTGAAGCGCCACTGGCCAACGTGACCTCCGTGGACGAGGTCAAAGCTTTCCCCATGCCTGACCCGTTGGCCGAGGGGCGTTTTGATGATGCGGCCAGGTTGATCGAACAGTATCGTGATGAGTATTTCATCATTGGTGACGTGGAGTTGACCATGTTCGAGATGGCCTGGCACATGGTGGGCATGGAGAAGTTCATGGTCGATATGGCCACCGGAGAGCCGTACGTCTCAGTGTTGCTCGATCGTGTGAAAGCCTTCAGCATCGAGGTGGGCAAACGCCTAGTGGAATTGGGTGTGGATGGGATCTGGACTGGGGATGATTTCGGGAGCCAGACAGGGATGTTGATCTCCCCACGGATGTGGCGTCGGATATTCAAGCCGCGTTACAAGGAGATATTTGACGAGCTCCGAAGTGCGAACCCCAACGTTATGATCATGTACCATAGCGATGGTGCGATCGCCCCCATCCTCGAAGATCTAGTTGAGATCGGCATGGACGTTTTCAATCCGGTGCAGCCAGGTGTGCCTGGGCATGAACCTCATGTGCTGAAGTCGAGACTAGGGGATCGGCTCTCATTCTGGGGCGCTATCGATCAGCAGTATCTCCTGCCCAAGGGGACACCGGAGGAGATCGCACGGGATGTCGCCGAGAAAGTTCGGGTCCTGGGTGAGGGGGGTGGCTACATGTGTGCTCCTGCTCATATCATCCAGGCTGACACCTCGCCAGCAAACGTCCAGGCCTTCATCGATGCTGTCCAGACGTACGGTGTCTATGAGTGATGGCTCAAGGGTTGCCCCTCGCGCCTATGACGTGGGAGTTTCACCTGTGGCACGAGTGCCTTGGATCTTGAGAGTCTGCGGGAGTCTAAAGGATGAACCATCTTGAGCGTTTTCTGGCAGTGATGGAATACCAGCCTGTGGATCGGGTGCCCAACTGGGAGCTCGGTGTATGGGGCCAGACCCGCGACCGCTGGGAGGAGGAGGGGTTGGATCCCCTCTCGCTTCATTGGGATTGGTTCGCGGGTGAGGCCAGGTTGGGCATGGACCCCAGGGAGTTTATCTACTTCTATGGAGACCCTTTACCGCCGTTCGAGTATGAGGTCTTTGAGGAGGATGAACGGACCATCACTTTCCGTGATTCCAAAGGTCGGATCCGTCGAGCGCTTAAGGAAGGCACGGCCCACGGCATGCGGGCCTCGATGGATCAATATCTGGATTTCCCGGTGCACGACATGGATGACTGGAAGGAGGTCAAACGGCGCCTCGATCCCGCCAGTCCTCAGCGATATGAGCCCAACTGGGATGTCGTGCGCTTGGCGGGGTGGCAGGTGCGGGAGCACCCACTGATCTTCGGCCCTAACTGTTCGACGTTGGGTTTCTACTGGACTGCCCGGGAATTGATGGGGACCGAGGGGCTTTCTTATGCCTGGTACGACCAGCCGCTTTTGGTCCACGATATGATGGAGCATCGCGCAAATTTCCTGATCGAAGCTGCACGCCCCATACTTGAGAAGACGACCGTGGAATATATCTGTCTGAGCGAGGACATGGCTATGAAGACCGGTCCCCTGCTCAGTCCTAAGACGTATAGGGAGTTCATCTTCCCTCGGCTGAAGCGGGTGGTGACCTTCTTCAAAACCCACGGGGTACGCTATGTCGCCATTGATACCGACGGCAACCCCGAAGCCCTTATCCCCATGCTCATGGATGCTGGGGTCGATGTTGTGTGGCCGCTGGAACGTGCGGCGGGGCAGGATCCGGTCCGATTGCGCCAGAAGTTTGGTCGTTCCCTTCGGCTGTGGGGCGGTGTCGACAAACGGGTGCTGGCACAAGGGCCGTCCGCCATCGACGCCCACCTGCGCGCGCTCGTTCCGCTGATCGAGGAAGGGGGTTACATCCCGGCCGTCGACCACACTGTCCCTCCAGATGTAAGTTGGGCGAATTTCCAATACTATATGGCACAGAAGACCAAGTTGTTGAACGGGACATTATAAGAGAGGGAGGCAAGGCAATGAAGATCTCTTACGCGCGCTATCTGGATCAGGTACTCGGAGGGTGGATTGGCAAGTCCATGGGTGGGGCCATCGGTGCACGTTTTGAGGGCACCAAGGGCTGGATCGAGATTGGGCCAGATGAGATGTTCCCGGAGGAGATCCCGCCCAACGACGACCTCGACCTGCAGGTCTTGTGGCTCAAGGTGCTAGAGGAAAAAGGAGCGGCTCTGACCTCTGACGATCTAGCACAGGCGTGGCTTGAGGGCTGCTGGTACCCTTTCAACGAATACGGCATCTTCCGCCGCAACTGGCAGTTGGGCATCCACCCGCCGATGTCGGGGAAGTTCACAAACCAGTTCTGGGAGACAGGCATGGGATGTCCCATCCGTTCTGAGATCTGGGGGTACGTATTCCCCGGAGCGCCCGACCTGGCCGCCAGGTACGCCTATATGGATGGTACCCTGGATCACACGGAGCAGTCAGTCGGTGCCGAGATGATGTTCGCTGCGATGGCTTCTATGGCGTTCTTCATTCCCGACGTGCGACGCCTGGCCTCGATGTTCTTGCACTATCTGCCTCAAGGCACGCCCATCGAGCGCCTCACGCGGCTGGCCTTCCAGTCCTATGATGAGGGGCTCAGCCTACGGGATGCGCGGGATCGCATCTTGGCGGTGGCAGGGAATTCCGAGGCCTGCGATTCGCGGATCAACGTACCGTTCACCTTTCTCGGTCTGCTGTACGGGGGTAACGATCTGCAGGAGACGCTTCTGGCAGCACTGCGCTGTGGTTACGATACTGACTGCACCCTGGCTACCGCCGGGGCTTTCATTGGTCAGATTCTAGGAGCCAGCCGTATCCCAGAGGTACTGAAAGCACCTATCGGCGATGAGTTGGTCATGGGCATTCAGTACCATCGGGA
>CAZHBB010000152.1:1772-6036 GCA_964530185.1 uncultured Anaerolineales bacterium | reverse complement strand
GGCGGGGTGGCGAAAGCGAGGATCCATGACCCGACAGGGTGTGGTGTTTGTGGTAGCACGCAAGTCTGTGGAGCGACAGTTGCGCCCCGCGCTGGAGCAGCGTTATGAGGTGTGTATCGCCCATACGCGCCGTGAGGCTCTACAATGCGTGAGACGGGACGCGCCGCGCGTGGTGTTGGTGGATGCTGCCTCTGTCAGGTTCGATGTGGGCCGATTCTTCACGGCGCTCCACGAGCTGCTGGAGCAGGTCTATACTTTCCTGTTGCTGGGCAAGGGCATGCGGCTGGATCAGATGCCACGGACCAACGGGTACCTGCGCCATCCCGTGACCCCTACCC
The DNA here is from genome assembly GCA_964530185.1 of uncultured Anaerolineales bacterium. GTDB lineage: Bacteria > Chloroflexota > Anaerolineae > B4-G1 > SLSP01 > PWVB01. The sequence goes on along the minus strand of CAZHBB010000152.1, from coordinate 5,698 downwards.
AACTCCTGCGGCGGCTCAGTCGCCTGGTGCCAACGGCCCCTCAGCAGATCGTGTCGTGGCAGGGCCTGGCACTGGACATCGAGAACCGGTTTCTGATCTGGGAGGAGCGCGATCTTCCCCTGACACCCAAGCAGGTCGAGTTGGCCCACTATCTGATAGCTCATCCCGAGACCACGGTCTCACGTGCGGAGCTGATGAAGGAGGTGTGGGGTACCGACTACCTGGGCGACACCCGCACCCTGCACGTGCACATCCACTGGCTGCGCAAGGCTCTGGCCGAGCTGGAGGCACCGTTTGCCATCCTGACCGAGCGACGCCGAGGCTATCGTCTGGAATCTCGTAAGGGTGGGAGTTAGGCCGCGCGCGGTGGATTTCTCTCTCCATGGGTATAGCACGCGGGCCCTGGGTTCGGTTCCTGCTCATCGGCATCGGCTGCGCCGTCCTGTCGGGCAGCGCCCTCTGGCCGCAGCGAGAGGCCCTCAGCGCTCCCGGCCCATCCCCCGTGACAGCGGTTGCCTCGGCGGCAACCGCGGCTGCCTGGGCGGCGACCGAGGATGGGGCCGTAGCGGATCTGCTGGTCATCCTGGCGCCGCAGGTGGATCTTGAGGCCATCCGGGCGGAAACCAGGGTGCCGGCGGTGCGCCGTCGGCTGCTGCACCACGCGCTGGTGACCACGGCGCTGGCTTCGCAGCAGAGCCTGCGGTCCTGGCTGGAAGCCCACGATATTCCCTATCGCCCGCTCTATATCGTCAACGCGCTGCGCGTGCATGCGTCGCGCGAGACACTGTGGGTACTGGCCCAATGGCCCGGCGTGCGCACGGTGATCATCAACCCCCACGTGGCGGGTTTGCCGTCCCCTGATCTGCGCACGGCGATGGAGGTCGATGAGCAGGCGGCTCAGGTACCCTGGGGCGTGGCGCAGATTAGGGCCCCCTCGGTATGGACGATGGGTTATGATGGTGCGGGGGTTGTGGTGGGCGTGCAGGATACGGGGTTTCGCTGGGATCATCCGGCTTTGCAGCCGCACTATCGTGGCTGGGACGGCGTCACGGCCAGCCACGATTATAACTGGCACGACGCTATCCATGAGGGGGACGAGGTGGTCTGCGGCGCTGATAGCCCCGTGCCCTGCGATGACCTGGGGCACGGCACCCACGTCCTGGGCACGGTGGTGGGCGACGATGGAGGGACGCATCAGGTGGGGGTGGCGCCTGGGGCCCGTTGGATCGGCTGCCGCAACATGGCCCAAGGGGTTGGCTCCCCCGCCTCCTATGCCGAGTGTTTCGAGTTCTTCCTGGCACCCTATCCGGTGGACGGTGACCCGACCGCCGGAGATCCTGATCTGGCCCCGGACATCGTCAGCAACTCGTGGACGTGCCCGCCCTCAGAGGGGTGTGACGCCATCCACCGGGCTTTGCTGGAGCAGGTGGTGGAGACGGTGCGGACGGCGGGCATCCTGGTGGTGGCCGCGGCGGGTAACGCGGGGCCGTCGTGTGGCACGGTAACTGACCCGCCGGCGACCTTCCACAGCGTGATGACGGTAGGGGCCACCGGCTCTACCGATGGGATCGCCTCATTCAGCAGTCGTGGCGCCGTAGGGGGGGCGCTCAAGCCTGAGCTGGTGGCGCCGGGGGTGGATGTGCTTTCCACCACACGGGGTGGGAGCTATGGGTATCTCAGTGGCACCTCGATGGCCACGCCCCACGTAGCAGGTGCGGCGGCCCTGGTCTGGTCGGCGCGGCCGGACCTGCGCGGGCGGCTGGTGCCGCTGGAGGCCCTGCTCACCGTCACCGCTCATCCGCGTACCTCGACCCAGTGCGGCGACGCGCCCGAGGCCGTGCCCAACCATGTCTACGGCTGGGGGAGGCTCGATGTCTATTCGGCGACGGTGACGGCGCTCAACCAGGGGCTGATCACCGGACGGGTCACCGCGGGCAGCGGAGGGCCTCTGGAGGGGGTGTCTGTGGTGGCCACAGCCCTCGATGGTACGTGGACGACCGTCACGCAGGGCGAAGGAGAGTACGCGCTTTGGGTGCCGCCAGGGGGGGTCACCGTTACCATGACGTTGATGGGCTACCGCACGGCGGTCAACGCTCAGGTGAGCTCGGTGGCGGGGGCGACCACGGAGCTGGATGTGGTGCTGGAGGAGGCGCGGATCTTCCTGCCGCTGGTGAGCGCCCGCGCTGACCCATAAAAAAGCCTCTCAGGACCTTTCCCCCACGGCTGTCGGTTACCCCGATTGGTTGGCAGCGTACCCTCGTCCGCCTGCCCTCTCGCCTGTCCTGAGAGGCATACAACCATACTCTCTATCTTCATTATAGGGAACTCATCTGGGCGTGTCAATAGAACAAGTGTATTTTTCGGAGATGCTCCGTGTTGTGGGTGTGGGCCAGGCCTCCTTGCAGCGCGTCGTATCTGAGGGGTATGGGCTTTGGGGCCTGCCCGTCCTACCTGTCACTACAGTTGTGGGACAGTTGCGGATGCGGCATGTATGGTTGCCCCGCGCACACTCCGATGTATGATGCTGGGCTATGAGGCAGTTCCTGGCTTTGATCCTGGGCATGGTGCTCGGCGTGGCGTTGGCGCTGCTGGTGGGGTGGGTCCTGGTACCTATCCAACATCAGGCCGCGACGCCCGCCTCACTGCGGGCCGACTATCGCCGGGAGTATGTGCGTCTGGTGGCCCTGGCCTATCAGGTGGAGGGGGCGCCGGACCGGGCGCAGGCCAGGCTGGAGGCGCTGGGCGACGAGCCGTGGAGCGCCCCCCTGGTCCAGGTAACCGAGCAGGCCATCGAGGCGGGGAGATCCCCCGCCTACCTGGCGCCCATGGTCCAGCTCGCCGCCGACCTGGGCGTCGTTACCCCGCCCATGAGGCCCTATCTGACCATGGGTGAGTGAGCGATGAAGCCGGGCGGTGTGTTGGCGGTGGGGTTGGTGCTTGGCCTGCTGGGGGGCCTGATCTATGCCTGGTTCATTCAGCCGGTGAGCTACGTGGACACCTATCCTCCGCTGCTGGAGGCCCCCTTCCGTCGGGACTGGATCCGTATGACGGCGTGGGCCTATGCCCAGGATGGGAACTGGGAGCGGGCCAAACTGCGCCTGCGTGACCTGTCGTCGGAGGAGATCCAGGAGGTCACACTGGAGGTGCTGGACGAGGCTATGGCCGCCGGGAAGCCGGAGGCGATGCTGCGCCGTCTGGCCTCCATGGCCATGGCGTACGGCGCCGCGGGCCCCGGGGTGGCGATCTACGCCGGGGTGACCGAGGTGCCGGTCACGCCCACGGCCGGGGAGCGGTCACTCGAGGTGGCGGCCTCACCCACGCTGCGTCCAACCGCCACGGCAATGGCCACCGCCACCAGGCTCCCGCATCCCACGCCGACGCTCACGCCCCCGCCCTTTCTGCCGTTCCGTATCCTGTCGCAGACGCTGCGCTGTGAACCCACGCCTTCACTCGCCGTCTCGTTGGTGGTTTCGGAGACGGTGGAGACCCGCCCGGGCCACGAGCACAGGGAGTATGTGGGCCAGCCGATGCGGGCCATCTGGCTGCTGTGGGATGAGGGGGCGGACCGCGCCATCACCGGGCTGCGCCCGGAGCGGGGCCTGGGCTATGCCGACTTCGATATCGAGCCCGGCCGGACCTACAATCTCTATGTCGACGAGGCTGTGGGGCTTCCTGTGTTGACGGTGCAGGTCGAACCCTGCCTGCCCGAAGAGGGGACCGGCTGGCTCAGCCGCTTCCTGATCATCGAGGAGGTCAGAGAGCCGGCGGCGACCCTGACGGGATCGGCGACCCTGACGGCAACGGCGATCCTGAGCGGATCGGCGACCGCGACCCTCACGCCCTGACCCTGCCGCAGCCCTGCTCAGATCTTACCGCAGAGGACGCAGGGGTGAGGGGAGGGGAGACGGGGGTGACCGCAGGCTGTG
>CAZHBB010000152.1:0-1672 GCA_964530185.1 uncultured Anaerolineales bacterium | reverse complement strand
AGCCCTGGGGCCTGCGCCAGGCGGAGGGACGCCGCAGAGGGCGTGGAGAGGGACCCTCAGCGGTTGGATCCCACGTGCGTTGCCTCTGGCGCATGGTGTTCTATAATAGATACCGGTATAAGGGTGACCACGATAAAGGAGGTGCAGCAATGCGAAAGTTCTTCGTCTTCCTGGCCGGTTTCCTGGCTGGCATCTGGGCCGGGGGCATGCTTTCCCTGCTCTTCGCACCGGCGCCAGGTCCTGAGCTCCAGGTTCGCATTCGAGAAGGGGTCCAGCACCTGGTCGAGGAGGGCCGCATGGCGGCCGAGGCCCGGCGTCAGGAGCTTGAGGCGCAGTTGGAGTCCTTCAAGCAGGGCAGGCCCATCGTCTTGCAGACAGAGGAGACCACTGACTAGGGTCTGACGTAACATCTCTATCTCACCGCAGGGCGTTGTGGGGCGAGCGCCTGGGGTGGGATGGATTCAACGTGACGGGCGCGGGAGTAACTCCGGTCGGGGTTGCCCCGCGCTTTCCTGTTTCCGGTGGGGCTTCAATCGCCCCGCGCGTGCTGCACAAAGGCCTCAAACAGCGGTCGCATGGTCTCCGAGGTCCTGAGCATGGCCTCTGGGTGCCACTGCACGCTGAGGCAGAAGGGGTGGCCCGTCAGTTCGGTGGCCTCGTTGATCCCATCGGGGGCATGAGCCACGACACGCATCCCGTCTCCTGGCTGTTTCACGGCCTGATGGTGAGCGCTGTTGACCTCCAGCGTCGTTTGGCCCAGGATCTCCGCGAGCTGGCTGTCTGGTGCCAACGTCACCCGGTGGGCGAGGTGCCCCATGGGGCGGCCGGGCACATAGGTATGGTCAAGCGCGGTGGGGATCTCGGCCAGGATGTCCTGGGTCAACGTCCCGCCCAGCGCCACGTTGAGCACCTGATGCCCGCGGCAGATGGCCAGCAGGGGTTTGCCGGTGGTCACCCACAGGCGGATCAGCCCCAGCTCCGCGTGGTCGCGCGCGTCGTCCACCCGGCCCAGCCAGGGTTGGGGAGCCTCCCCGTAGAGGGCGGGGGCGACGTCCTCACCGCCACTCAGCAGGAGTCCATCCAGGCGGGCGATCAGGACTGGCCAATCCTCCTCTGTCAGCGTGGGCGGTAGGATGCACGGTGTCCCGCCGGCCTGCTGGATGGCGCGGATGTAGGTGACGCCCACGGCGTGCATGGGGGCAGCATGAAGGCGGGCGGAAGTATCCTCCCGCCCGGTGATTCCAATCAAAGGATGGCGCGGCATGGCCGGCCGGCAGCGCCTAGTCGCGGCGTTCCTTGAGGCGTGCCGCACGGCCGCGGCGCTCGCGGAGGTAGTAGAGCTTGGCGCGGCGGACTTTGGCGCGACGCAGCACCTCGACGCGCTCGAGGCGTGGCGAGTGCAGCAGGAAGGTCCGCTCTACACCGATGCCGCCAGACGCGATGCGGCGCACGGTGAAGTTGGCGTTCACCCCGCCGCCGCGCTTGCGAATGATGGTGCCCTGGAAGGGCTGGACGCGCTCACGCTCTCCCTCGACGATGCGAACATAGACGCGAACGGTATCCCCAACGCGCAGTTCGGGCACGTTCGGATTGGGCTTGATCATCTGGCGTTCTAATGACTCAACCAGGTTCATTGTATTTCATCCTCTCCCACAGCCATAATGAAACTGCC
>CAZHBB010000151.1:0-6099 GCA_964530185.1 uncultured Anaerolineales bacterium | reverse complement strand
CGCGCCAGCTCCAGCAACTGCTCTGCCCGTTCGGGCATGGCCTGAGCCAACGCCCGGAAGCGAACCTCATTGTACATGTATTCCTTGATGTCGATCTTGGGCTCACGGGAGTCGAGCTGAAGCGGGTTCTTGCCCTCAGCGATGCGCCGTGGGTCATAACGATACAGCACCCAGGCGCCGGAATCCACGGCCAGCTTCTGTTGGTTGAACCCATACTTCATATCCGGGATCCCATGCGCGATACAATGGCTGTAGGCGATGATCAGGCTCGGCCCATCATAGGACTCCGCCTCACGGAACGCCCGCAGCGTTTGGGTATCGTTCGCCCCCATCGCGACTTGGGCCACATAGATGTTACCGTAGCTCATAGCGATCATCCCCAGGTCCTTCTTGGGCAGCGAGCGACCGGCATAGGCGAACTTCGCCACCGCACCACGCGGCGTCGCCTTGGACATCTGCCCACCAGTGTTGGAGTAGACCTGGGTATCCAGGACCAGCACATTGACATTGCGGCCCTGGGCCAGCACGTGATCAAGTCCACCGTAGCCGATGTCATAGGCCCAGCCATCGCCTCCCAGGATCCAGACCGAGCGGCGAACCAGGACATCCGCCAGCCCCAGAAGATCCTTCGCGGCGGGGCTATCATCGCCTGCCAGGATCGCCTTAAGACGCGCAACCCGCTCCCGCTGAGCCACATAATCCGCCTCGGTCACCTGCTCGGCATTCAGCAGGCCATCGACGAGCTCATCGCCCAATTTGCTGCGGAACCGCTCCACCAACTTCCGAACATATGCTTCTTGCTTATCAAGCGTCAGGCGGAATCCGAAGCCAAACTCTGCATTGTCCTCAAACAAGCTGTTGTTCCAGGCTGGCCCACGACCATTCGGGTCTTTGGTGTAAGGCGTGGTGGGCATATAGCCACCGTAAATGGACGAACAACCCGTGGCATTGGCGATAACCGCCCGGTCGCCGAAGAGCTGGCTCAACAGACGAACGTAAGGCGTCTCACCACAGCCAGCGCAGGCGCCTGAGAACTCAAAGAGCGGGCGCAGAAGCTGCGAATCCTTTACCGTCTTCAGATTCAACTTGGTACGATCGTAGTCCGGGATCTCATTGAAGAAGAAATCCCAGTACTCGCTCTCGCGCTCGCGGATCGGAAGGACCGACGTCATGTTGAGAGCCTTGCGGTCTGGATTCTGCCGGTCCTTGACGGGGCAGACCTCCACGCACAGGCCACAACCCGTGCAATCCTCCACGCTGACCTGGACCGTGAACTTCTGCCCGGCGAACGCCCGTCCTCGTGCGTCGACCGCCCGGAAGCCCTCCGGTGCCTTGTCCAACAGCGCGGGATCGTACACCTTCATACGGATCACCGCATGGGGACAGGCCATAGAGCACTTGCCGCACTGGATACAAAGATCTGGTTCCCAAACTGGCACCTCAAGTGCAACATTGCGTTTCTCATATTGCGTCGTGCCAGTAGGATAGGTACCATCAGCCGGGAATGCCGACACGGGCAAAGAGTCACCGTCACGCAGGATCATCTTGGCGATCGTGTTCTGCACGAACTCAGGGATCTCACGCCCCTTAACGGGAGGCCGCATCTCGATGGTGCTTGTGGGCTCAGCGGGCACCTCGACCTTGTGGAGATGTTCCAACGCATTGTCCACAGCAGCGTAGTTCATCTCCACTACCTTGGCGCCACGCTTGCCATAGGTCTTCTTGATCGCCTGCTTGATCTTGGCAATCGCCTCATCCTTGGGTAGCACGCCGGAGAGCGCGAAGAAGCAGGTCTGCATGATCGTGTTGATACGCCCACCCAGACCCACCTTGCGTGCAACCTCATAGGCGTCGATCACGTAGAACTCCAGCTCCTTCTCGATAATCTGTTCCTGAACCTTGCGAGGAAGGTGATCCCAGGTCTCTTCAGCAGGATACGGGCTATTGAGCAGGAAAATGGCGCCCTTCTCCGCTGCACCAAGCACATCGAACTGCTCAACAAACCCAAACTGATGGCAGCCCACGAAGTTGGCAGAAGTGACCAGATAGGGAGAACGGATAGGCCGGGGGCCGAAACGGAGATGGGACACTGTGATACCCCCAGACTTCTTGGCGTCATATTGGAAGTATCCCTGCGCGTAGAAGTCGGTCTCCTCACCGATGATCTTAATGGAGTTCTTGTTGGCACCAACGGTCCCATCCGATCCCAGCCCAAAGAAGATGGCCCGTACCACATCATCAGGCTCGATGCTAAAGGAAGAATCGTAGTCAATGCTGGTATTCGTGACATCGTCATAGATGCCCACCGTGAAGTGGTTCTTGGGCGACTCTTTCTTCATTTCGTCGAAAACGCCCTTGACCATCGCCGGTGTGAACTCCTTGCTAGACAGACCGTAGCGACCGCCGATGACTTTCACGTCACGTCCCGCTTCGGCTAAAGCGGTCACACAGTCCAGATACAGCGGCTCACCGGCGCTCCCAGGCTCCTTCGTGCGATCCAGCGCCGCCACCACCTTGACGGTCTCCGGTAAAGCCTTGACAAAGTCCTCCACACTGAACGGACGGAAGAGCCGGACCTTCACCACGCCCACCTTCTCGCCCTGGGCTACCAGGTACTCGACCGTCTCATGCGCGACCTCCACCGAGGACCCCATCAACACGATGACACGCTCGGCATCTGGTGCACCTACGTAGTCGAAGAGATGATAGTGACGGCCGGTGAGCTCCGCGAACTTGTCCATCGCCTTCTGCACGATGGCTGGAGCCTTCAGGTAGTAGGGGTTGACCGTCTCGCGGGCCTGGAAATAGACGTCCGGACCTTGCGAGGTCCCACGGAGGACCGGATGCTCTGGGTTCAGCCCCCGCTCCCGGTGGGCCCGCACGAGATCGTCATCGATCATTGCCCGCATGACATCCTCGGTGAGCAATTCGATCTTGCTGATCTCATGGCTGGTCCGGAACCCATCGAAGAAGTGGACAAAGGGCACGCGCGACTCCAGCGTTGCCGCCTGCGCGATGAGTGTGAAGTCCTGGGCCTCCTGCACCGAGCCACTTGCGAAGAGCGCGAACCCGGTAGCGCGGGTCGCCGTGACGTCCGAATGGTCCCCGAAGATAGAGAGGGCCTGAGCCGCCAGACTGCGTGCCGAGACATTGAAGACCGTGGGCGTCAGCTCCCCCGCGATCTTGTACATGTTGGGGATCATCAACAGCAGGCCCTGAGAGGCCGTAAAGGTCGTGGTCAGGGCGCCGGTCTGCAGGGCACCGTGGACTGCACCCGCGGCACCACCTTCTGCCTGCATCTCCGCCACCAGCGGGACCGCCCCCCACAGATTGGTCTCCCCTTTGGCGGAGAGCTCATCAGCCAGCTCCCCCATGGGGCTCGAGGGAGTAATCGGGTAGATGGCAATGACCTCATTGATCTTGTGGGCTACGCTGGCACATGCGGTATTACCATCCACTGTGACCATCTTGCGTTCTGCCATAGAAACCTCCTGGGAGTTTCATGATAAAGACCTGTGTATATATACACTGCAGCCGAAGCGGGTGAATCTCCAGAAGGAAATTATAGCACACCGAATACTTGCGTCAAAAAGACTGATCCCACTATGCATCGCTCAAGATCAATGGAAGACACCGCCGGGACCATGCTTATGCCATGGGACAGTGAAACTGACACGACAAGGAGCGGCGTGCAACCAGGCACTATCGGAAACCCTCAACCTCCCTTTTCCAATGGTGAACTGCTGCCACAGGACGAGGCCTTGCCCTGTAAGGCAAGGGTTCTAGAATAGCTGGCGGGAACAGGATACAGGCTGACACGGGCCGCCCGTCGCCAATGCGGCTCGCCATCAGCGAGGGAAGCGGGTGTGACTTCTGATGAGCCTTCTAAATCCAGGGCATCGCCTATTCGGACGAACACGTGAGCTCCAGCGACTTCGATCCCTGCAGGGGAACGATATCCTGATCCAGGCGACAGGACTGGGTGGGGGCTTTGGGCTCACGTCGCTGGCACGGGCGTTTGCAGCCGAGCAGATCAGCAAATTCCCCGATGGCTTCATCGAAGTCAATCTGGGGGGAGATCCCCGTCACCCCCACCCCGTTCCGGTGGTAGATATTCAACGGAAGATCATGGGCCTCCTGGCCCCAGAGCTGAATTGCCCTGAGGATCCCAAGTCGGTGCGCCAGCATTACCGGGCCACTCTGAGCAACAAGCAGGCCCTCCTATTGCTCGACGATGCGGTAAGCACAACTCAGGTCCACCAGTTGTTACCCAGAGAGGCGCTCTCGCGGGCCATCGTGACCTCGCATGTCGACCTGAGCGCGCACCTTCCCCAACTGCCCTTGTGTAGGGTCGGTGGTCTGGAGCCTTCCACGGCCCGTCAACTCCTGGGGCACCTCAGCCCATCCACGGCTTCCCTCAGATCCCGCACGCTCTCCAAACTAGTGACCATCCTGGAGGGTAATCCGTTGGCGTTGCGGTTACTGGCCCCAGTGCTGGAGAGAATGGACGCCAGGGCGTTGAGGAGAGTGCACCGCGAACTGGCCCAAGCTAAGCGAGTCGCCGCTGCACTGTTGGATCCAAAGTCCCCTGTCGCAGCCGTGGATATCGCCCTGGAGCTTACCTATAGACACCTGGACGACGAGGATCTAAAGGCACTGGAGGCCCTTGCAGTGATGCCTGCCCCCTTCAACGGCGCACTTGCTGCCGCCGTCTGGGACCTGCCGCAGGAAAGGGCGATCTCCAGACTTCATCACCTGGTCCAGGCTGGGCTCATCGAACATTATCCCGAATCCGCCCTTTACGAGCTCCATTCAGCCGTTCAGCACTTCGCCGAAACCTTGCTTCTGGGACAAGGGGACTTCGCCCGTGAGGTCACCACACGCTACGTGATTTACGTCCTGAGAGAAGCCGTTCGAGACATTGCTATCCTTGACCCAAGGCAGCGCATCAGCGAGCCGGTTGACCGCTACCTGCTTTGGGACCACTTACCTGTCGCGTGGCGCCGGGCCTTGGGCAATGCCCCTGGCTGGCCTACACTTTCGGGATTGGAGCGATGGATCCGCGACCTGGGCGTGCATGGTTATCCACTGCTCTCCGTGCTGTTGCCACCTTCTGAACAGCGGACATGGCTGCAAGCCGCTGCCTCCGCCGCCGAGGCACTGGGCGATATGCATGCCCGTGAGATTCTACGCCAGCGCCTCGATTAACGGGGATGCGGTCCACAGCACCTGGCCGCGGACCGCAATCATCCCGGGCAAGCTCAGGCCCTGCCCCGAAGATAAGCAATCATGGGGTCAGTGACCAGAGGCACCACATCCCCGATCATGTGCGGCATCAAGTTGTCCATCACGGCTGGCATCATCTCCGGCATCTGCTCTTGCATGTAATCCGGCATGGGGAGCCGTTCGGCCACCCTCTCAAGCATCGTTGGCATTACCTTGGGCAACATCTTGGGCAGGAGCTTCGGGAATAAAACCGGGAACAACGGCTTCATCAGCTCCAACGTACCCGGGATCCTTCCCATCATCCGCATCATCCTCCCCATACCGAATGGCATGGCGTCGATGAGCTCCGGCCACATTGTCCCCATCAACTCCGCAAAACCCTCCGGTGTCATAAGGGCAATCATTGCCTCGAATACAGCCCACTGAGCCTTCACCTCAGGGTGTGGGGCAGGCAGCTCATATCCCAACTTCTCAGCCGCGAAGCGCGCCAGGTCCACGACCTCAACATGGAGCGCCTTCTTGTCACGTGATACACGGAACTGGAACTCGCAGCACGGACAAGCGGCAAGGACCTTTTGTGCGCCGACTTCAATGGCTTCCTCGAGGCGATCCTTACCCACCTCAGCAGCGACCGGGGGGTCCTTGATCAGCGTCAACACACTGCCACAACAGTGTGCCTCATCACGGTTGTAGGGCATCTCAACAAACCGGACATTGGGCAGCGCCTGAATAAGCTGCCGGGGCTCCTCGTACACATGGGACACGCGCCCCATGTGACATGAATCGTGCCAGGTCACGGTCTCTATCTCACCATCCCCCTCTGGGAACGAGAACTCCTTACGCTGCAGTTTCTCTGCCAGGACCTCGCTATAG
>CAZHBB010000150.1:0-6160 GCA_964530185.1 uncultured Anaerolineales bacterium | reverse complement strand
CTGGAGATCTACCCTTTGAGGTGTGGTCGGAGCCGTTATAATGGGCATCATGCAGGCGACACCCTCACCAAGATCGCGGGGGGTCTGGTCCGGCGCGGCACTGGTGCTGTTGGCTTTTGGCATCAGGCTGTGGGGACTGACCGCGACCTCGCTATGGTACGATGAGACCTTCGTGCTGTGGCACGCCCGACAGGGCGTGTGGGCAGCGCTCACCGGCCTCCTGGCGGAGGACAACGCGCTCCCGCTGCACGGGGTCCTGCTTGCGCTCTGGATCCACCTGGCGGGCAGCTCGGACTTCAGCGTCCGCTTCCTTTCCGTCCTGTTGGGGACCTTTGCTGCAGCCCCCGTCTATCGTCTGGGACGCGACCTCTCCAGGCGCCGCCCGGCGGGCGGCTCTCTCTCTGGTGCGGGTGCGGCGCTGGCCTATGCCCTGCTCCCCATCTTCGTCTACTATGGCCAGGAGGTGCGCATGTACGCGCCGGCCATCGCCCTGGCCGCCACCTTCATCCTGCTGGGCTGGCGGCTCCTGGATCGCCCCCGTCACGCCCTGGCTTACACGATCGTGGGGGGGCTGATGCTCGCCGCCCACCCGTACACGGCCCTCACCTGGCTGGCGGTCGGGCTCTGGGGCACGCTCACATTGCTCCTGCAACGCCGCCTCGGCACCCGCGCCTGGTGGCTCGCCAACGGCGGACTCCTCCTCGTCGCCCTGCCCATCGCCCAATGGGCGCGCTGGCGGGTCGCCGTCGACGCCACCGGCGTGTCGGCTATCCCCAGGGATGTCCTGCGCTGGACCCCCCTGCTCTTCGGCGTGGGCCAGTATGTGGCTCAACCCTGGGCCATGCTCTTCGCGCTCTCGATGGCGGTGTTCCTCCTCCTGGGGCTCCGCGCCCTGTTCAGGCGTGAGGATCGGGCGGGCTTCCTCTGGGCCCTGATCATGCTGACTCTGCCGCTGGTCGCCCTCTACGGCATGACGCGGTTCAAAGCCAAGTGGAACGAGCGCTATCTGCTCCCCTCCTGGGGCCTTGGGTTGGTGGTGACGATGGGCCAGGGGATCGAGGCCCTGATACGCTCTATGATGCCCAGCGACAGGGAGCAGCGCCCACTCATCCGGCACGCTCAGTTCCTGCGCCTGGCCGGCGGCGCAGCCCTGGCGCTCCTCACCCTCGCCCTGGTCCTGTTGGCGCTGGCGCGGCAGGCCCAGGGCACATGGGCGATCGCCATCCGCGACGAATGGCACCCCAGGCCGGACTTCCGCAGCGTGGCCCGCTACATCACCCACCACGAGCAGCCGCACGACGCCATCGCCGTCATCGGGGGCTACGCCATTCACAACCTGACCACCTATTACACAGGGACCGCGCGCGTGATCGGTCTGCCCGATGAGCGGCACATCCTCGACACTCGCCACGTGGTGGACCTGCGGTCACTGTCCCGGCTAGAGGCCCGCCTGGGGCCGAGCCAACGCCTCTGGCTGATCCTGTGGCAGGCCCAGCTTGCCGATCCCACCGACCTGGTGCAGAGCACCCTGGTGGACGCCTGCACGCGCCTGCCCGTGACGCGGAACTTCACCAACGTGGGGGTGCTCCTCTTCGACCTGACGGACTGCCGTCCGGTCGATCGTTGGGCCACCCCTCCCTGGCCCTATGTTGCACCTTTTCAGGTGCCCATCGCGCTACAGGGCTACACCATCATGCGCAGCGGTGAGACGTGGGAGGTGGATCTCTGGTGGGAAGCGACGGGAACCCTACCCGACGACTATCACGTATTTGTGCACCTGTTCGACGAGAAGGGCACCCTGGTGGCCCAACACGACCACATCGCCGGGGCCGATACCTACCCCACCAGCCGGTGGCAGCCGGGCACCCAACTGCGGGACCGTTTCTTCCTCACCGTGCCAGGGGGCACCTGCCAGGGGTGCACCCTGCGCGTGGGGCTGTACACGGCGGAGGGGCGCGTCCCGCTGCAGCAGGGGGGCGACACGATCACACTGCCGCTGCCGGCAGCCCTGGAGTGAGCGGGCCCGTCTCAGACGTCCGCGGCCCCCGCCGCGGCGTCCGCCTCACCGCTGCCCTGGACCAGGCGCTTGAAACACGCCCCCTCACGGATCGCCGTGAAATCCGGGTCACTCAGGGCCTGACGGCGGTACGCGGGACGCAGCTCGATGGCCCGTCCCAACCAGAGGCAGGCCTGCTCCTGGTCACCCTGTAACGCCGCCGCACAGGCACCATTGTAATAGGGCGTGGCCCAGTCCGGCCTCAGCGCCATCGCCCGCTTGAAAGCCTCGATGGCCTCCGGATAGGCCTTGATCCGCAGATACGCCAGGCCGCGCCCGTTGTAGGCGACCGCATCCTGCGGGTTCCTCTCCAGCGCACGCGCGTAGTCCACCAGCGCGTCCGAATAGCGCCCCATCCTGGCCAGCGCCAGTGCCCGATAGCGGTAGAGGTCACCGCGGTCGGGAGCCAGGGTGATGGCCCTGCCGTAATCGCGCAGGGCCTCAGGGAAGCGCGCCTGTTCCACGTAGACCCGGCCACGGTTGAGGTAAGCCGTGACCCACCGGGGGCGCTGCTCGATGACCGCAGTGTAGTCCTCCACCGCCCGCCGATAATCCCCCGCCCGGAAGAAGGCCCCTCCACGGTCGAAGCGCGCCGCGATCAGGGTCGGGTCCTGTTCCAGCGCGGCTGAGTAATCGGCGATGGCCTGTGTCAGGTCACCCTTACGCGCGTACGCCAACCCGCGCTGCCAGAGGGCCTGGGCATGCGTGGCGTCGAGCGCCAACATCCGATCGAGGTCGGCGATGGCCTGATCCAGCGCCCCCAGGCGCAGTAGCACCCGCGCCCGGTTGAGATAAGCCGTGAGGCAGGTGGGGTCCAGCGCCAGCGCCCGGTCATAGCGCTCCAGAGCAGCCTGATACGCCCTGGTACGCAGATACTCGTCTCCCTGCCGACAGAGGGCCACGGCCTCCTCGCGCATCGCCTCGGTCACCGCTGGCGGCTCCTCCACCTCCTCGGGGGATGCCTGGGACAACTGAGGGGCACCAGGGCCCGTCTCCGCCTCCGACGCCGCTGGCGGGACCGGGATCCGTGCCTGCAACTGCTGACCCAGGTCGTGGAGCCTCTGCACCAACTCCGGTGTCCAATGTCCGGACCTGCGCAGCCCCGCCAGTGCCTCGATCGCCGCTTCGTAGTCGCGCCGCACGGCGGCCTGGACCAGCGCCACGATCCTCGGCGTCAGGGTCTCCAACAGCTCCCCGGGGGCCGGGCTTGGGCTGGTGTGGGCAGCCTCGAGCCAGGTATCGCCCACGGCCAGCGCCCAGGGCAGGCAATGCGCTAACCCGTCCACCAGCTCCCGCAGGGCCAGCTCCACAGCGTCCGGCCCGCAGGTAGCCAGCCCACAGGCGATGGCCTGCCTCCGTCTGTCCAGCTCCTTCAGGGCCTGCAGGCACAGCGCATCGCCCACCGTCTCCTCGGCCTCGCCCCGCAGGAGGCCGTACCAGGCCTCATGGGCCTGTCGCCACAGATCGGGGCTGTGCTGCCAACTGTAGGAGAGCACCTGCTCACGGAACGCCCGCTGCAGACGCCATGTCTCACCTCTATGCTCGGCCAGGGGGACACCGGCCAGCCACACCTGGAACGACGTGACATCGATCCCCTGCCCCAAGGCGGAGAGTTGCTCCCACGTCCACGCCCGGGGCACGGCGCTGTACAGCAACGCCGCCCGCTGCTCCGGCTCCAGTCCTGCCAGGTAACGCGCCGCCAACGCATCCAGCGGCTCCCCCTCCCTCGCGGCCTTGCCCTCAGCCCCGACTGATGACACCCCGCCGGCCAGAAGCAGATGCAGGGGATAGGCGCCCTCCCCCACTTCCCCGGGGCTCAGGTGCGCCGCCTCCATGGGGGTCAGGGGATTCAGTTGGATCAGGGCCATCACCGACTGCAAAGCCTCCAACTGGGGGCTCACATGGGTGCGGGTAGCGAGGACGACACTGACATTGTTGCTGAGCACGCCCGATGTCAGGAGGCCCACCAGCCACTCGCCCAGGCCGCTGCCGCTCACGACGGTCCTGCCCTGGGCAGGATCCACCAGATCCCAGTCATCCACCGTGAGCACGATCCTGCGCACCGCGGCCCAGGCGTTGAGGTCGGACACGAAGCGGTCGGTCAGCATCCCCAGAGGATCGCGCAACAGCCGCACCAGTCGTGGGGAGAAACCTTGATCGAGATAGGTATCCCATGCCTGTTGAGCCCAGGGGTCGGGATCCTGCAACCCTCCCAAGAGGGCCCACGGCGGTCCAGGGGCCATCGGGTCGTGGGCGATCCGCTCCAGCAGCCCCACGTACTCCTGATAACGCTCGCGGAAGGTCGCCAGCGGCATGCTGTGCGCCTCCAACTGCGTCTGGAGCCGCGCCATCACCTCCAGGGCCGCGCCGTCGCCACCCAGGGCGGTCCCCACGGCGCGCAGATCCACTGCCACGGCCCCCATCTCCCGAGCCACGCGCCGGAACTGCGTCAGCAGCGCCGTCTTGCCGCTCCCGGGAGGGCCCTGCACCACGAAGAGGAGGGCTGCCGGCACGTCGTAGAGGAAGTTGAGGCGGAAAAGCTCCAGCTCATCCCGGCGTCCCACGAAACGGGGACCGCCACGATGGGCTATGAGATCCCCCCAGGTGGCATTGGACTCAACCATGCGTCACGACCTCCTCTACGATCCCTGCCCATAGCGCTAAGGCCACGGCCCACACATGGGTCACAGCTCCCCAGTGCGACGGCCCTTAGTCTACGTCCCCTCCCGCCAGGAGGCGAGGTAGGCTTTCTGTTCCTCCGTCAACTCGTCGATGCGGATCCCCATGGCCCGCAGCTTGATCTCGGCGATCGCCTGATCGATGGGTTCCGGCACGGAGTAGACGCGGTGTTCGAGCTCTTTGCCGTGGGCCAGGATGTACTCGGCGCTCAGCGCCTGGTTGGCGAAGGACATGTCCATCACGGCGCTGGGGTGCCCTTCGGCCGCCCCCAGGTTCACCAGACGTCCATCGGCCAGCACATAGATGCGGCGCCCATCGGCCAACTGATATTCCTTCACGAAGGGGCGGATCACCCGCGGCGGGGCGACGGCCATCTCAGCCAGGGCCGGGATGTTGATCTCCACGTTGAAGTGTCCCGAGTTGCAGACGATGGCCCCGTCCTTCATGACCTCGAAGTGACGACGGTCGATCACGTTGATGTCTCCCGTCGAGGTCACGAAGATGTCCCCAATGGGTGCTGCCTCGACCATCGGCATCACGCGGAAACCATCCATCACGGCCTCCAGGGCCTTCAGGGGATCCACCTCAGTGATGATGATGTTGGCCCCCATTCCCTTGCCACGCATCGCGATCCCACGGCTGCACCACCCATAGCCCCCCACCACCAGGGTCTTGCCGGCCAGCAGCACGTTGGTGGCCCGGATGATGCCGTCAATCGTGGACTGTCCCGTGCCATAGCGGTTGTCGAACAAGTGTTTGGTCATGGCGTCGTTCACCGCGATGATAGGATACTCCAGCGCCCCCTCCTTGGCCATGGCGCGCAGACGGATCACACCGGTCGTTGTCTCCTCCGTCCCCCCGATGACGTTGCCCAGGACCTCACGGCGCTCCTTGTGGAGCGTGCTCACCAGGTCGGCCCCATCGTCCATGGTCACATGGGGCTTGTGGTCCAGGGCCGCATAGATGTGCTCGTAATAGGTCTCATTGTCCTCGCCCTTGATCGCGAACACCGGGATCTCATCGTAGGCCACCAGTGCGGCGGCCACATCGTCCTGCGTACTGAGGGGATTGCTGGCCACCAGCACCAGATCGGCCCCTCCGGCGACCAGCGTGCGCGCCAGATTACCCGTCTCGGTGGTCACATGCAGGCACGCCGAGAGGCGGACCCCCTTCAGGGGTTGCTCCTTCTCGAAGCGCTCGCGGATCTGACGCAACACCGGCATCTCACGCTCAGCCCATTCCATCCGCAGGCGACCAGAGGGGGCCAGATCAAGATCTTTCACATGGTACTTCATCGTATAAGCTCCTTGCATTCCTGTATTGATAGTTTCTTATGGGCCACGCCGCTACTCACTGGCCAGAGCCTGACCAGTCAGGGCCTGCGTCGCCTCGTCCTCTCCAAAGACCGAACGATAACGCTCCACA
>CAZHBB010000149.1:1954-6256 GCA_964530185.1 uncultured Anaerolineales bacterium | reverse complement strand
CCCACCAGTGGCGCAGGAGCTGGGCCACCGGCACCGCCACCCAGGCCCTGGGACCGGCGGCGTTCATGATGCGTACGCCCGGCTTGTAGGGCGCCTCGAGCGCCATGATGAAGGCCCGCACAGCGTCACTCAGCGCCATGATCGTGATGCTACCGAGAGCCCACGGCCGCAGCGGCTCTATCCCCCTGGGGGGCGGCAGCCTATCATCCGCCAACACCACAGAAAGCCGCAGGTTGATCACATCAATGGCCTGGTTCTGCCGTTGGTAGTACTTCGTGACCTCCTCCATCAGATACTTGGAGAAGCCATAGCCATCGCGGTCCAGACACGGGTGTTCATCGGGGATGGGAACCTGCAGGGGGCGGAAGTGTACGCTCTGCATGCCAACCGCAGCGATGGAGCTGGCCATCACGAACTTCCTGCATCCCCGGTCCATCAGATAACGCATCAGGCAGCGCGTTCCCTCCACATTGACAAGCATGCCCTCACGTTCCAGGCAGCCCCCCGTCACGGCGGCCAGATGGACAACCCCGTCGATCGCGTATCCGTCGAGCTGTCGCAAGTCCTCGAACGCACCAAAGTCTCCCCGGATCCAGGGGAGGTCCAGGCCTGGGTCCCGGCGGCTCATGCAGAGCACCTGGTGGTGCGCTGCTATGGCAGGAGCCAGGGCGCGACCGATGAAGCCGCTCGCTCCGGTGATCAATACTGTGCTCATAGGTCCCTCCCACCACACATATCCGGCCGACCCTAGTCCTGCCAGTTGATGACGACGCCGAGCACGCCCTCAGCCGTGCCGTCATTGATGTGCTGGAACATCTCGGGTGCCTCTGTGAAGGGGATCCGATGGGTGATACAATGCTCCCACTTCAGTGCGCCCATCGCCATGTTCTTCAGCACGGCTCGTCGACAGGCCGGGCCACCGTCATCGCAGGGGAAGAACATCGTCAGGCGGCGTCCATGGGGCGACAGGAAATGCATGGACACCGGCGCGCTGCCGTAGTTCCCCTGCCAGACGAAACGACCGAACGGGCGGCAGAGCGCGATCGCCGGGTCAAGACACGCGGGGTTTCCCGTACACTCGAAAACCACATCGGCACCTTCTGGAGCTAGACGCTTGAGCCCCTGTGCGACATCGTGAGCGCTGGCATTGATCACATGGTCAGCTCCCAGCAGGCGAGCGGTGCCCAGCCGTTGCTCCTCGAGATCCACCGCGACCACCGTACAACCGCGAAGGGCGCAGGCCGCCACCACCCCCAACCCAATCTGCCCCACGCCGTAGACCACCACGGTCTCCCCCATGCGTGGATTTGCCATGTCCACCCCATATAGCCCCACCGCGGGCATCACGAACATCGCCGCGACATCCATCGCCACACCGGGCACCAGATGGTCCACACCGTGTGAGGTGTGCGGCTTCGCCACGATGTGACTGCAGTGGGTACCAGAGACGCTGCTTACGGCGGTGCCGTCCGTCAGTGTCATCGAAGCGTTACCTCGGAAGTAGACTGGATCGCCGATCTTGAAGTCGCTGACCTCAGCACCCACCGCCTCCACCACCCCAGTGCCCATATAGCCCGTGCATAGGGGATAAGGGCCCCACGACAGTTTATTGCGGATCAGGGCGAACTCCGTCCCGATACTCACCCCGGAGTAGTGCGTGCGCACAAGAACCTCGTCCGGGGCATGGTCCTTGAGGATCACATCCTCGAGGGAGAAACGCTGATGCTCGTCACAGATCAACGCCTTGGCCTTCATAGCGGCTCCCTTCCATGTACCCCATTGGGACTATTACGTTTGGCGTGCGGCGACACGTCGCCGCTTTTGCAATCCACAGGCCAGGCCGCCCTACTCCTCCCGCCCGGCCAGAAAGGCCTCGATCTCCTCCCGCCAAGGGATGGAAGGCTGCGCCCCCATGCGCTGCACACAGAGCGCCGCGGCCGCGCTGGCAAAGCGCACCGCATCGGCCAACGGCTTGCCCTCCGCCAGGGCCACCAGCAGACAGCCGCAGTAGGTATCGCCTGCCGCCGTGCTATCCACCGCCTGGACGGGAAAGGCCGGGATGTGGCCCCCCTCCGGCATCTCAGGCGCGACGACCATTGATCCCGCCTCTCCCAGGGTCACGATTGCCGTATCTGTCCCTAGCGCGCGCATCCTCTGAGCCGCCTCCCGGGCCGACGCCAGCTCTGTCACCGTCACACCCGTCAGCAGCGTGCTCTCAGGCTCATTGGCCACCACGATCTCCACCTTTTTAAGCAGCGACACATCGAACGGTCGGGCAGGAGCATAATTCCAGACGACAGGTACACCTGCCTCGTCAGCGACCTCGATGGCCCGTGCGACGGTCTCAGACGGGATCTCAAATTGCATCAGCACGTACGCAGCCCCCGCAATCACCTCCCGCAGCCCCTCGATCCGCTTCGGCGTCAGCCGCCGATTGGCACCGGGAGCCACCGCGATGTAGTTGTGTCCCCCCTCACCGACCATGATCAGCGCAGCGCCGCTTGACACCCCTGTTTCTCGATAGATGTGCCCCGTGTGTACCCCACTCTCCCGGAGGTTTGCCACCATACGTTCAGCATAGGGGTCATCACCCATACAGCTCACGAAGATCACATCACCTCCGGCACGTCCGGCGGCCACCGCCTGGTTGGCTCCTTTACCCCCAAAGGCCTGCATGAAGGTGGCATCGGTGACCGTCTCGTCCCGCGCCGGCAAGCGCTCCATCTTCATGATGAAATCGACATTGGAGCTTCCAATCACGACAATGGGTTTGGCCATGGGATCCCCCTGGAAAGACTATAACGGGTCAGGCCGACATCAGTAGTCGGCGTCGGAGCGCCCCACACCCTCACAGATGGCCTTGGTGGAGGTGTAACCATTGCCGATGCGCGCCACTCCCATCTCGATGAACCTCTCGGCTCGCGCCCGATCGCGGATGCCGCCGGCAGCTTTGACCTTGATCTGGCCCTGGGCCGCTTCGAGCATGGCCTTTACCTTCTCCTCGGTGGCTCCCTCAGGCGCAAAACCAGTGGAAGTTTTGACGAAGTCGGCTTGCGCCTCGATGGCACACGCAACGGCACGCTTAATCTCGTCTAGCGTCAGATAGGCGGTCTCCAGGATCACTTTCACCAACACGCCAGCGGGGCGGGCGACGTCGGTCACGGCGCGGATATCCGCCACGACCTCATCCCACATGCCGGAGCGGATGAAGCCGTAGTTGGCCACCATGTCGATCTCCCGAGTGCCGGCCGCGATATAGCGCCGGGCCTCATCGGCCTTGACGGCGCTTGAGGTGCAGCCATGCGGGAAAGCCAGCACGCATGAGACCTCCGAGTCGGTGCCGCGGCACATATCAACGGCCAACTCGATGTCGCAAGGCCGCACACAGACCGTGCGCACCTTGTAGTCAATGCCGAGCTGGATCGCGGCAATCGCCTCCTGCCGCGTCAGCTCCGGTTTGAGCACGGCATGGTCCAGATAACGGTTGATATTTGCGACAGCCATTGCAGCCTCCTTTGCTTCATACGTAGCACACACGCCGATCCCCGGGCAGCATTGTACACAGACAAGCTTACGCCGCTGCCTTGCGCGTGAGTCAGACACTCATCCATCCCCGCGCTCGAAGCGCACGTGACAGTCTAGGGCAGACAGCGGGGGATGTCAACGCAGAGGCTCTCAGGTTCCCCTGTGCTCTCTGCGCTCTTTGCGGTTGAATCTGAGTCCTCACCGGAACCGATCGTCGGACCGGGTATGCCGCACGCGCCCGCCGGCGCGCTCCAACCATCCCACACGGACGTCGCCCGGCTGATCGAACGCCGGCACATAGGGCTTAAGATCCAACAAGGGTGTGCCATCCAGCACATCCACACCCTCGATGGTCAAGACAGGCCCCTCGATCCCGATCAACCGCACCACCGACAGGCCGATAGGGTTGGGCCGTTTGGGCGCCCGCGTGGCGAACACTCCATGGGGCTGGAGGTCCATGAAGGGGACGACGGTCAACCTGGCCTCGCGCACGCGGTGAAAATGGTAGAGCAGGATGAGGTGTGAGAAACCCTCCAGATCCCTCAGCCCTTCCTCCAACTCAGGCAGAAGCTCCACCGAGCCGCGCACACCCACCGCCCCCGGAGGTTGAATAGGCATCCCCTCGATCTCCGTGAAAGGACTGTGGATCACGCCGATAGCGCGGTACTTGATCTCCATTCAGACAACCCTCAAACGCTGAGATGGGAACAGCAGCAGGATAGTACGAAATAACTATGGGGCAACCGGGCCGTGACGCGGAGGGCGTCCCTCGAGACA
>CAZHBB010000149.1:0-1854 GCA_964530185.1 uncultured Anaerolineales bacterium | reverse complement strand
TGCCAAAGTGGCGATCATGCGCTGCGATCTACAGGCTGGGCCATAATAGGTCTATCCCCGCCCGATTGCGGTCTTGGGCACTCCCTGCCGCCTCCCCAGCGACCAGCGGCAGGCGCTGCAAGTCACAAAAGAATGCCATACCTTTTACCCCCGCAAATTGACAACAATTTTCGCCCAGGCCACTTCACTTGACAATGAAATAGCGCTTCCTTACACTCCTCACTGGAGAGATATATGGATACAGACAGGCACGCCACATCCACCCTCACGGTGAGAGTTAAAGCGCCTGCCGACCCGCTGGTCTCCAGGACGTTCGCGATCCTGCAGGACCGCATTCAACGGCGCTGTCCAACAAGAGTGGTCGCGGGCGGCCCCGACGCTCAGCTCGTCCTGACCTTCGCCGGGGACCTGCCGCCTGAGGCCTTCCGCATCGATCAAGTCGGGGCCACGGTGCAGATAGCCGGAGGCTCACCTCTGGGATTGCTGTACGGCGTCGGCAAGTTTCTCCGCACCAGCCGCTACGAGGGAGCGTTTGCACCTTCCCCCTGGCGCGGTACGTCGGTGCCGCAGTGCGGGTTGCGCGGCATGTACTTCGCCTCACACTTCCACAACTGGTATCATGTGGCCCCGACGTCGGAGATCACCCGCTATGTGGAGGATCTGGCGCTCTGGGGCGTGAACGCCATCAAGGTCACCTTCCCGTTCATCAACCTGCAGGACTGGGACGACCCACAGGCCGCGCAGGCCCTGGCAATGGTACGCAAATATGCCCGCATCGCCAAGGAGCTAGGGCTGCTGTTCTGCATCGGCGCGAACAACGCCCTGTTCAGTGGGGCCCCGGAACACCTGCGGGCGACACCCCTGCCTGACCCCACCGGCCGCCGTGGGAACAGCGGGAACCCCATCTGCCCCAGCACCCCAGAAGGACATGCGTATATCACCGGGAACATCCGCCATCTCTTCGAACAACTGACGGACATCGGCCTGGACCTGGTGATGTACTGGCCCTACGACGAGGGCGGGTGCGCTTGCGAGAAGTGCCGTCCCTGGGGCTGCAATGGCTTCTTGAGGCTGGCCCGCGATCTGACGCAACTTGGCCGGGAAGTCTTCCCGAACCTGAGGACCATCGTGAGCACCTGGCTGTTCGATACGCCCCCCGCGGGCGAGTGGCAAGGGCTGAGCGACGCCCTGAGCAAGGAGCGCGGATGGGTGGATTACGTCCTCGCCGACTCGCACGAGGACTTCCCCCGCTACCCACTGGATGTCGGCGTGCCCGGTGGGCTGCCTCTGCTCAACTTCCCGGAGATCAGCATGTGGGGCAACTGGCCATGGGGTGGCGTCGGCGCTCATCCTCTCCCTACCCGCCTGCAACGCCTGTGGAACCAGGTCAAGCACGTGGTGGAGGGCGGCTTCCCCTATAGTGAGGGTATCTACGAAGACCTGAACAAAGCCGTCGTCGTCCAGTTCTACTGGGACCGCGACCGCTCCGCCTGGGAGACACTGGAGGAGTACATCGCCTACGAATTCAGCCCGGAGGTCACCCAGGACGTGCTGACCATCATCGCCACCCTCGAAGCCGTGGCGAGCCGCTCCTTCCTAAAGCAACCCGTGGACGCGCGGGATGTGCAGCGTGCCTACCGGCTGGCGGAAGCTGTGAACGGTCGTCTGCCCGACTGGGCAAGGCAGAACTGGCGCTGGGAGATCCTGTATCTACGGGCGCTGCTGGACCGCGAGCGCTTCGTCCACGGCGGATTGGAGACGGCGCCGGCAGAAGCTGCGCTGCTCCGCTTGATGGAGATCTACCACTCGCAGATGGAGACCGACGACCCATACCACCACCGCGTTCGCCCCCCG
>CAZHBB010000148.1:0-6288 GCA_964530185.1 uncultured Anaerolineales bacterium | reverse complement strand
ATCACCCGGCCCCAATGGAATCGCTGGCTGACATCGCCATTGCTCCTTTGGTGGGGCCCGAGGTCATCGCTGGCTCCACACGTCTCAAGGCCGGTACAGCGCAGAAGATGGTGCTCAACATGCTCTCGACGGGTGTCATGGTGAAGCTCGGCAAGACCTTTGGTAACCTGATGGTGGATATGCAAGCGACCAATGCAAAACTGGTCGCTCGTGCCCGTCGCGTTATAGCCCGAGCCTATGCCATGGTGCGACCGGAGGCCCCTCCGCTGCCTGAGGAGGATATCACTCGGACCCTGACGCAGTGTGACGGAGAGGTTAAGACGGCGATCGTGTCGCTACTGGCTGGGGTCAGCCCAGAGGAGGCGCGCAAGCGGTTGAAAGCGGCAGGGGGCGTAGTTCGTCATGCCATCGAGGGTTGATCTAAGGAGAGAAACGGGTATGGCAGATCTATTGTTAGGGGTGGATGGTGGCGGAACCAAGACTGTAGCGCTGGTTGCCGACTGGGAGGAACGTGTGTTGGGACGCGGAGAGGGCGGACCCTCGAATATCTACGCTGCCGGGAAGGCAGTGGCCTATGCCTCGCTTGAGAAGGCGATTGGAGAAGCTCTCTTAGCCGCTGAGACGACACCCACTGAGGTGGGGGGAGTATGCCTGGGGTTGGCAGGGATCGGCCGTCCAGAAGACCGCGCTCTGATTGAGCGTTGGGTGGACGCACATTTTCAAGGGATACCCTCATGCGTCGTCAATGATACTCAACTGGTCCTGACTGCGGGCACACCAGAGGGTTGGGGGATCGCCGTGGTGGCGGGTACGGGCTCGCATATCTACGGGCAAGATCCCGAAGGTCACACAGCGCGCGCTGGCGGATGGGGATACATCCTGGGTGACGAGGGCAGCGGATATGCTATCGGCTTGGCGGGGCTGCGGGCGGTGGTACGTGCCGTCGATCGACGTGATCCGCCGACCATGCTGACGCAGGCGATCCTGGCGCATTGGGGTCTAGGGGATCTGGGCGAGCTGGTGCAACGTGTTTACGACCCAGCCCATGGGCGGTTGCAGATCGCTGAACTTAGTGCGGTGGTGCAGCAGTGCGCCTTGGACGGCGACGCTGTGGCGCAGCGTATTGTGGCAGAGGCTGCGTCCGAGCTTGTGGTGGCAGTGAAGGCTGTCATTGAGCAGCTTGCACTCACGCCACCTATCCCTTGCGCCTTGGCCGGAGGCGCTATCGTGAAGGGTGTGGCACTGCAGCGTGCCTTCGTGGAGCAAGTTCGCTCGTTGGGTTTGCAGTTGGCGCCCATCACGCCGGTGCCGGAACCGGCGATGGGTGCCCTCCGGATTGCCAAGACATGCACTGAGAGATTCCGGGCAGAGCGGCGTTGACCGGGTTGGGCAACGCTTTCGTGCTGGCAATGCTTCTGCGTTGCTCAGCCCTTGGTCCTCCTGATTCACAGGTGCTGGGCCAGCCAGGCCAACAGGTCCTCTTCCATTTGCGCACGATCAGTATCGTTCTGGACCTCGTGGCGGCTGCCAGGATAAGTGTGGAGGGTTTTGTCCACCAGCGGTAGGCGATCGAACCATGATTGGACGCCCTCGACATGACAAAGTGGGTCCTTGCCGCCATGGAGCATCAAGAGGGGGATCGTAAGAGTCTCGGGGTGGGCGTTTACCCAGGCTACGGTGTCTAGGAACTCAGTGGCCCAGCGCACCGTAGCCTGGCCGTGTGTCAACGGGTCAGCTTATAGCGCCTCGATCACCGTTGGGTCATGGCTTATGGCTTCGGCAGGAACCCCCAATGGCACTGGCAGGCGGGGCCAGATCCTTGACAACAGGCGGGCCAAGGTCAGCAAAAGGCCTCTCCCTTTGGTCTCGGGGTCTAATGGGGTGCCTACGACGATGAGTCCGTGTGGCCTCTGAGAGGACGGGGATGGTGGACGCATCGCGTAGTCAAAGACGACCATCGCGCCCATGCTGTAACCGAAAAGGAAGATTGGGGTATCTGGGTGATGAGCAACGATTGTATCCAGGAAACAGGCGAGATCTGATCGGTATTCGGACCAAGTCCGAATATGTCCCCGTTGGCCCGGAGAGCGTCCATGTCCTCGCTGATCGAAGCCCCAAACAGCGTAGGCAGCGGGTAGCAGGGCCTGGAGAAGGCTGCTGTAACGTCCACTGTGCTCTCCGATGCCGTGCACGAGGGCCAGGACTGCAGTCGACGGGCGCTCGGGTAGCCAGCACTGGGCGAAGAGAGCCAGCCCATCGGAAGCGCTGAAGGTCAGTGTCCTATAGCGCATGGTGCGCGTGTCCCAGGCACCTGCAAGGCAGCTACATCTCAGGCAGAGCCCAGCGTGTCCACAGCAGGCTGCAGGGCTCGCCAAGGCGCCGCCGCTGATAGTAGATCGTCAGGATCGTGCCGTCGTCTAGCTCTACGCTGGCAGGGTAGCCGAGGTCACTGTCAGGGCCATCATCGCGAAGGATGTATCCAGCATCCCAACTGGCGCCATTGTCATGGCTCAGCATGGCACGCTGCCCGTAGGGTGCCTGCCGGTAGCCATAGACGGCGACCAACGTGCCGCTGGAGTGGCGAATGAGGTGAGGAGGCGACCCATGAAAACCCAGGGGTTGGGCTGTGGACCAGGAGTATCCATTATCCAGGGAGATGGTCTGCATCAGCGAGAAGGAAGGGATGCCAGCCTGACTCAGAGGTGGTGCTTCGCCGTGATCCTGGATGCGGATGAGGCCCAAGAGCCGCCCGCCGCCGAGGTCGACGACGTGGGGCTCGTGGTAGTGCTCCGCCACAGTGCCTGGATAGAGAGGCACCGTGCCGAGAGGATGCCAGGTGTGACCGCGGTCCTCACTGCGGAAGGCTGCAATTCCCTCTGTGCGTGCGTGTGTGAAGATCTTGCCGAGATAGAGCAACGCGTCATCCTCAACCACGATGGGTCCGTGGGGTGAAGTGACAGGCACATGCAGGGGTTCGGTCCAGGTGTCGCCGCTGTCCTCGCTCAGCCTTGCCCATGAGCCGAGCCAGTGGCTGACTGTGTCATCCGTGTAGCGGCGGAAGGCGGCCGCGTACCGTGCCACGGCATCGGGATCTGGCAGGTCTGGATAGGTCTGGGCGATTTGGTACTGACGTGTGTCGGAGGTGAACCAGGTGAGCAGAAGGCGTCCCCCACCCAGGTTGACGATACCAGCATCGCGGTCGTCAATAGGAAGATCGTTGACGACGGTGGGCTCCGTCCAGGTATGCCCGTCATCATGGCTGCGAAGCAGGACCGTGCGACCGAACGGGTCGACATGCGCGTTGCGGAACCCAGAAGCCACCACGATCAACTCTCCGTCGCTCAGACGGGTGATACTGGGCCAACCGAAATACCCCAGGAAGTCACCTGGGCGGCTACAGACCTCGCCATGTTCGATGGTCGCGATCCGACGCGGCTCGTGGTTCACACTGACCTGGGACATCGTGTCTACCTCCTCTGCCTCTTCCAGTGGATGATATGCCTCATGGCACTCCTATTCTCATACGGGCTGCACGGTTGTCAATCCGGCTTCGGTGCGTCAGTCATACCGGGGGATATTGTGACCCCTCGTTTCCTCTGGCTTCCTCCATCATATGATCTGATACGAAGAGAGGGCCTGGGTTCCTCCCCAGGCCCCTCTTTCGGGCAGTTGATAGCTCTAGCCTGTGCCTTATTGTGCTCCCACTTACACAGGCATCTGTGCAAGCTACTTGGCCAGCTACTTGATGAGACTTACTGCCTTGACGTCGCCGGGTCCCGGCACCTCCCCTGTCGTCCAACCGGGTTGTGTGCCACATTCTGGGAGTGGGTGTGGGTTTCCCTCGGCATCGTAGACACAAGGGATGGTCGCAACCATGACCTTGACAAGATCACCGGGGGCCACATGGTCGTCGTCAAAAGGTGCCAGATAGGCGGAAGCGTGCCACTCGCCGTCGTCATCCTGCCAACCGATTCGGACGCATGCCAGTGTGTCTACCCAGTAGCGCTCGTTGGTGCAGTGGGTGCCCGGGTCCTTCTCCATAGTGCATACCCTGGGTTCGGGGGCGTTGGGGTCGTCGGAGATGCAGGCCTCTGGATCCAAAATATCGGTTGAACCATCCCCCTTGCCTGACCGGCAGACATCATACAGAGGGATCTTCACAATCCTCCCCGCGGCCTCCTCGGCGGCCTGCCATGCGGCGATCTTGCTGCCCTGCGGGACCGCAAAGCAATCGGGCAAGGCCACGAAGGACTCACAGGGCTCATGCTGGTTGGTCTCGCCCCGAATGCGCTCCTTGGCCTCGTTGGCGCCACATCCACTACTGTCGCACGGATCGTTGCCACTGATGCCGGCCGAGAAATCCGCCCGGGTCTGCCAGTCAAGCGGATAGGCGTCCGGTTGCCAGTCCTCGCCGCAGGGCAGGAACTCCTGGATCGCGCCGTGTTTGTCGAAGAGGACGCAGCAATTGTAGGTCTCGCAATCTGCACGCCCAAATTCCTGCCAGATGATGATCTTTTTGCCACAGTCGATAGCGCCGCTATCCTCGGCGTAGAGCCAACGGCGCTTATCAAATCCCACTGGCCACAAGCCTCCGGCCGCTGCCGCCTTTCCACAGATCGCCGTGGCGTCGGCGGCTACTGGGATTTCGTTGAAGCCCATCAAGCCGGCGAAAAAGGTCTGTACGGTCTCGGTAGCGACGACGGTCACGGTGACGCCGCCGGATATTGTAACCTCGGCTCCTTGGGCGCCATTGCGGTCCACGGCGTATTCGCGAGCCCGAGCCTCCGCCTGGCTCGGGTCGCCGAAGCAGATCTCGCGCGCACCCGCCAGCGCGCCAGCATCGGCGGCGTTCTGCATGTGTCTCCGCTCCCGATAGGCGTTGCCTACATCGACCGCCAGTGCCACAAAAGCTACCAGGACGAACAGGGCCAGAGCCACCAATACCAGGATCTGGCCACCTCGGTGTCTATCCATCAGTTTCCTCCCTTTCGGACTTGCTTAGTAACCGAAAATCACCATCTCGGTTGTGCTGCGCATTGGCAGCTCGGGCAATCCGACCAGTTTGCCGATAAAGGTGGTGAGCGTATAGGCTACGGCGACCGAGATGGGGTCACCGCTGTGCCAGGGTTCGGGGCGACCAATCGCGATGTGGGCGTTATCCTGGCTCAAGTCGACGCCGCTATTGGTTGCCTCCTGAATAGCCGCTGCACGGATTTGGTCGCCCTTGTCAGGTAGCCTGGAAGCTAAGCGCGCTGCCTCGCGCGCTGCGTTGGTCACCACCACATAGCTGTGAAAAGCCCGGCCGATGTCGGCGACCGCGATCAGCAACAGGACGATCACGAAGAGCACCAGGGCCATCTCGACGACGTTGGAGCCTCGCTCCCGGGCGAGGCCACACAGCCGCCTGCGCTTGACGAGACTGTGGCTGCCAATTCGCTCTCTGCTATTGGGCATGACTCTCCTATTCCAGCACGGTTTTGCCGTTAATCAGGCGCTCACGCACGAACCTCCCATGGGGGACGACACGGAAGTGAGGGGGATCTAAGGGATATTCGATGTCTACTGCATGCCGTCCGGCGCGGTTTTTCTCCACACTAAGCACTACCCAGCTCCGCATGGCCTGAGCTTCCGCCAGGTTGTACGCCAAGTGTTCTCGGCTGATGATATCGTGCTTATTGTTGAGCATGAGGCCCACGTCCGTCTCGTACTGCAAAGCTGAACTGCCCCGCAGGTCAGAGAAACGCATCCGGCGGCCGCGGAGGCCAGGGCGGTCGGCAGCCGCAATGGCGATCACCGGCACGCTGTGGGAAAGGGCCATCTCCTTAAGGCCATGGGTGAGGAAAGTGGTCACCTCCTCCTCGGTGCGCAGTACGTCGCGGTTGACCGGGATCTTCTGCAGATAGTCGACGACCACCAGGATCCGTCTGGCGTCCGGTGACTGCAGGTTCTCTACCCAGCGCTGGATCTCGTAAAGTGTTGTATACGCACCGCTGGCACGCGCCAATACGAGACGATCCGCATAACTGTCCAGCGCTCTTAACAGCGCGCCATAGCGCGCTTCAGATCGCAGCGTATGGATCAAGCTGCTGGCCTCTGCAGGACTGAAAGCCAGTTGAGACAACTTGCGCAGGGTCAGTGATTGCTCCTCGTCCCCGCCTCCTTGTTCGGCACTCTCGAGGCAGACCAGGCGCGACAGGAGGTGCGTGCGGTCGTGTTCGTAGCAGATGTAGATTGCCTTCGTGTCTGAGTTGCCGTAGACGGCATTGCGCGCGATCTGTAGTCCGAGAA
>CAZHBB010000147.1:0-6392 GCA_964530185.1 uncultured Anaerolineales bacterium | reverse complement strand
GCTCAGCCCACTCCATCCGCAGGGGGCCCGAGGGGGCCAGATCAAGATCTTGCACATGGTACTTCATCGCATAAACTCCTTGCATTCCTCTACTGATAGTTTTTCATGGGCCACGCCGCTACTCACCAGCCAGAGCCTGACCGGTCAGGGCCTGCGTCGCCTCGTCCTCTCCAAAGACCGAACGATAACGCTCCACAAACGCCTCCAGCGTGAAGCTGTGCGCCTGTGGACCGCGGGTCTCCAACACATAGGCCGCTGCCAGGCTCCCCAGGCGCCCGCAGGCCCCCCAGGAGAGGCCAAGCGCCAATCCCTTGATCAGTCCAGCGCGGAAGGCATCCCCCACCCCGGTAGGGTCGACGATCTCCCTGGGTGGGGCCGCCGGCACATGGACCTCGGCCGCCGGGTCCTCGGTGGGCCTGATGCGCGCGCCCTCCGCCCCCAGTGTGACTACCACCGCACGCCGCACCACCGCCTGGATCTCGTCCTCGCTCATGCCGGTGCGATCCTTGAGCAGCTCGAACTCGTAGTCGTTGACCACCAGAATATCGGCCCCGGTCAACCCATCGCGCAGGTCCTCAGGGTCCGAGCGTACCACCTGCTGACTGGGGTCATAGATATAGGGGATGCCCAACTCGCGACACTCGCGGGGATACTTCACCATCGCCTCCGGGTCGTTGGGCGAGATGATCGTCAAATCGACCGGCCCCTCCAGATCGTAGAACGAGAGCGTGCGCGCATAGGCCATCGCGCCGGTGTAGAAACTGGCGATCTGGTTCAGGGCCTGGTCGGTGGTGGCGAAGAAAGAGGCAGTGAACACATCGGGGATGATCTTGATGGCAGAGGTGTCCACGCCGTGGGCCTCGAGCCAGGCCCGATACTCCTCGAAGTCCTTGCCCGCCGTGCCCATCACCTGTGGCCGCTCACCCAACAGGGCCAGAGTATAGGCGATGTTGGGCGCGCACCCACCGCGCTGCTTGACCATGTCGTCCACCAGGAAGCTGAGGCTCAGCTTCTGAAGGCGATCAGGTTTCACGTGGTCCAGGAAATTACCCGGGAAACGCATCAGATAGTCATAGGCGATTGATCCTGTCACGACGATATGCATCCTGCCCTCCTCTAAGCGATACTGCATCGCCGCGATACTGCATCGCCGCGATCACCGGATCGCCGCGATCACCGCATCGCGCGGCAAAAACCTGTCCCGTAGGATGACCCGTAGGGCCCACAGGCCATCCCAGGGTCGGATCTTCTTGCCCTCCTCCACCGTGCGTGGGGAGTAGTGAATGGGAACCTCGACGATCTCATAGCCGGCCCGCAACAGTTTGTCCGGCAGTTCGAAATCCAGATCAAAGCCTCGACCGGTCAACTTGAGCCGTCGGAGAACATCCAGGCGGATCATCTTGGAGGCTGTCGCCACATCGGTGAGGTGCGCACCATAGAGCACATTGGTCAGCCAGGTCAGGAAGCGCACCCCCCAGTAGTTGGTGATGTACCTGTAGACCGCACGCCCGCCCAGGGTGCGCGAGCCGAAGATCGCCACTGGCCTGTCGTCCTGCTCCGCCCGCTCCAGGAAGATCGGGTAATCGTTGGGGTCGTATTCGAAGTCCGCATCCTGGATCAGCATGTAGTCCCCTGTGCAATGGGGGATGGCGGTGCGGATCGAGGTCCCCTTACCCATGTTGCGCGGCTGGAAGATCACGCGGGTGTCCTCATAGGTCACGGCCTGCAGCAGCTCACGCGTGCCGTCCGTCGAGGCGTTGTCCACCACGATGATCTCACGCTCCCAGCCAGGCCGCAGGGGTGCCTCATGGACCCGCGCCAGCACTGGCAGGATCGTCTCCCGCTCGTTGTAGGCACAGATGACGATGGAGAGCTTCATGCAAGCGCCTCACGCATAAAATCCTCGAAGACCTGCACCATGTAGCTCAGGCGCGCCTCGTCCATCCCCGGATATACGCCGACGAAGAAGGCCGTGGCGAGCACGCGCTGCGTCTCCTTGAGCGACGTAGCGACGCGATGGCGGATGTGACGGTACCCCGGCTGTTGCAGGATGTTGCCCGCAAAGAGGTAACGCGTCTCCACCTTGCGCTCACGCAGGAACGTGTTGAGCTCCCTCCGTGTGAAAGGGGCCGTCTCGCGCACAGCCATGGGAAAGGCGAACCAGGCCGGGTCGGCCTTGGGACTCCACTCCGGCAGCACCAGGTATTCCTCGTAGGGCTTCAGCGCCTCATAGAGCGTGGCGAAGTTCCGCTTGCGGGCGCGGATGAAGTCCGGCAGCTTCTCCAACTGAGGCACGCCAATGGCAGCCTGAAGGTCCGTCATTTTGAGATTGTAGCCGATCTCGGTGAAATAATAGCGATGGTCATAGGGCTCGCTGAGGCCGGGGATCTCCCACTCAAAGCGCTGCCCGCATTCACCCTCCGGCCTGCTGGAGAAAGTGCACCAGCAGTCCCGTCCCCAGTCGCGCACGCTGTGCGCGATGTGGTAGAGCTTCGCGTCGTTGGTCCCCACAGCCCCACCCTCGCCGGTGGTGATGTGGTGGGCGGGATAGAAGCTGTAGGTAGAGAGATGCCCAAAGCTGCCACAGGGCCGACCCGCGTAGCGGCTCCCCAGCGCGTCACAGGTGTCCTCGATGACGTAAAGGTCATGCGCCTTGGCAAAGTCCATCACCACATCCATCTCGACCGGGTTACCCAGGATGTGCGGCACGAACACCGCCCGCGTCCGCTCCGACAGGGCGGCCTCCAGGAGCGCCACGTCAATGTTGTAAGTCCCCACCCGGCAATCCACGAAGACCGGCACCAGGTTGTTCTGCACGATGGGCGCCACCGTGGTGGGGAAAGTCGCCGCTGGCGTGATCACCTCGTCGCCGGGCAGCAGCGGGCGCTCAAGCTGCCGTGAACACAAGGTGGTCATGGCGACCAGGTTCGCCGAGGACCCGGAGTTGACGGGGAGCACCCGTTTAAGCCCCAGGAAAGCCCCCAACCCCTCGGCAAACGCCTGGGCCGACGGCCCATCGGTCAGCCAGAAGTCCAGCACGGCCCCCACTGCTGCCTGCATCTCCCGCTCATCGAAGACCCGTCCCCCATAGTTGACGAACGTCTCCCCCGGGTCGAAGGGACGCGGCGCATGGGCCAGCCGGTAATACTCCGCCACCTTGTCCAGGATCTCCTGGCGCAAACGCAGGAGATCCGCATCATCCGACATCCTCTACCTCCTTGGGAAACTCCGTGGAAATGTCCGCGGACATTTCCGCTGCCCCCTCACCCTCGCCGGACCACGCCGCAGGGCACAGCGCCCGCAGCGTGCGCACCAACCCCTGGCGAAGGGGGACCTGCGCCGTCCAACCGGTGAGCAGCCGCGTCCGCTGCACATCCGCCGGGATGGCGGTGACCTCCCCCGGTCGATAGGGCAACGCCCCGGCCCGTATCTGCCCTGAGGCCTGGACCAACTCCCAGATCTGGGCCACCACATCGTAAAGACGGTGCAGGGTCCCTGTGCCCAGGTCCAGCACCCGCCCCTCGAGGTCCGGGGCCCTGAGGGCCGCCATCAGGCCGCCCACCACGTCATCGATGTAGATGAAATCGCGCTGCTGCTCCCCGCGGGTCATGGGGAAATCCTCCCCCGCACAGGCCGCCCGCATGGCCGCCGGAACCAGGGCCGCGGGGTGCTGTCCAGGCCCGTAGACCTGGAACGGGCGGGCCCACACCACTGGTGCGCCCCAGGCGTTGAACGCTGCACGCGCGAAAGCCCAGGCCGCCACTTTGGATGCACTGTAAGGACTGAAAGGATCCAGCCCATCGTCGGCGCGCCGGGCGCCATATTCGTACGAACTCCCCACGCAGACGAGCCGCTCCACCGACGCGGCCTCCCGGACCGCCTCGAGCAGGTGCAGAGTCCCCATCACGTTGACCTGGCAGAGTTCGACCGGAGAACTGCGGGCCGAGGCCATCCCCACCGCGGCCAGGTGCATCACAGCCCGCGGCCTGAAGGCCATCACAGCCGCTCGGACGCTCCCGGCGACGGTGAGATCGCCCTCGAAGCGCCGGACTCCGTCCAACCCCGTCACCGGATCCTCTGGCAGCACCAGCACGCCCACCTCGCAGCCCTCCGCAACCAGAGCACGCACCAGAGGGCGACCGATGAAACCAGTCGCGCCGGTGACCAGCACAGAGGTGGGCCAGGTGCTCAGGCTCACAGCGTCACCCCTCACGGTCCGAGGTAGCGCCGGACTTATCCTGGGTCAGGCCCAAATAGGCAGCATACCATGCCATAGTCTCACGCAACGCTTCAACGCGGGAGTAGCGCGGCCGCCATCCAATCACGCGCCTGATCTTGGCGCTGTCCAGGTACTGATCGCGGATCTCGTGGCTGACCGCGTCCAAAATGACAGGCTCCAGCTCCGGATAGGGGGAGAGGTCGAGGATCAGCCGCGTCATCTCCAACACGCTCAGGGGCTCATCGGTGCCACAGTTGAACGCCTGCCCGAAAAGAGCGCGGTCATCCAACGCCTCGGCCAGCATCAGGTAGGCCTGCACAGCGTCCCTGACGTACAGATAATCGCGGATGAAGGTGCCATCCGAACGGATGATCGGCGCCTCCCCCTGTAACGCGCTGCGAATTGTGCCGGGGACCAGACGATTCCAGTTCAGATCGCCCCCACCATACAGATTCGCACAGCGCGTGATGGCCACTGGCAGCTCATAGGTGGCGGCATAGGCCTGCGCCAACAGGTCCGCCGCGCTCTTGGAGACGTCGTAGGGATGTCGTCCCTGCAACGGCATGTCCTCCGTGTAGGGCAGTCGCGGCTGCGTGCCGTAGGCCTTGTCGCTGGAGGCCACCACCACGCGGCGTACGGTCGGCGAACGGCGCGCGGCCTCCAGGACGACCCATGTGCCCTTGATATTGGCCTCGAAGGTGGAGAGCGGCGCGCGGTTGGCGATCCCCACGATAGTCTGCGCAGCCAGGTGGAAGACCGTCTCCACCTCGTACTCGTTCAGCGTCCGCTCCAGCGTGGCATAGTCCGTCACGTCGCCGTGCACGACGCGAATGTGACGGATCGTGCCAGAGCGGACGAGATGGGACTGTGGGACCTCATCACGGATCAGACCCACCACCTGTGCTCCGGCCCTCACCAGAGCCTCGGTAAGCCAGGAGCCCAGCAATCCCGTGCAGCCAGTGACCAGCACCGAACGCTCGCGCCAGAAGGCCCCTCCGCCTGTATGCGACTGATTTGCTGGATCCACCGTATCTACCATATCTTCCAGGGAGCCGAGGTCTCCCAGAGTGTGTTCAATTCCTGAGCCTCTTTGAAGGTATCCATCGCGCGCCAGAAGCCCTTATGGAGATAGACGGCCAACTGACCATCGGCCGCCATGGTGCGCAGCGGCTCCTGCTCCAGCACCACGTCATCCCCCCCCGCGAGATAGGGCAGCGCGCCGCGCTCGAAGAGCATGAAACCGCCGTTGATAAGGGACTCGACCAGCGGCTTCTCCTGGAACCCGCGTACCCGCCCCTGATCGTCGGTCTCCATGACGCCGAAGCGCGAGAAGGCCCGCACGCCGGTCACGGTCCCCAACAGCCCCCGCTGCCGGTGGAAACGCACCAGTGCATGCAGGTCAATGTCAGCGACGCCGTCGGCGTAAGTGACAAAGAACCGATCCCCCCGCACATACGCCGCGGCCTTACGCACCCGGGCGCCGGTCATCGTCTCCAGGCCCGTGTCCGCGCAGGTCAACCGCCACCCCACGCTGTCGTTGGGGGTCAGGTAGGTGATGCCGCCGTCTCCCAACTGCAGGGTGAAGTCGCGGTTCATCCACTCATACTCCAGGAAGTAACGCTTGATCTGCTGACCGCCGTAACCCAGCGCCAGGATGAAGTCCTGAAACCCCTGGGTCGCGAAGATCTTCATCACGTGCCACAGGATGGGACGGCCGCCGATCTCCACCAGCGGCTTGGGGATCACACGCTCACCCATCCGCGTGCCCTTTCCCCCGCAGAGGATAATCACCGGTATCGTCTCACGCCCCATGGCTTCCCCTTTTTCCCCAGACAATCGCCTCACCCTGATACGCCCACCGCGGCGTGCGGTGGGCGTGTGGCAATGGTAACACGGCGAAGTGGTTTGTCAAACACCCCGCCCCTGCGCTGAGTGTTCAACCGCGGAGAGCGCGGAGGCCGCAGAGATTTTCCAGTTCACCTCCGTGTCCCCACAACAAGTCTCTAAATGCTGGCATCACGATGCTGGCATCACGATGCCAGGCAGTACCTTTTCCTACCTCCTCCCTCTGCGTCCTCTGCGGTCGATACGCCCGCCCCCTAATGCAGCTTATAGGCAGAGCCGCCGATGAACTCCCGGATGTGGCTGGTCGGTGGAATCACCGACTCGTCCT
>CAZHBB010000146.1:0-6509 GCA_964530185.1 uncultured Anaerolineales bacterium | reverse complement strand
ATCAGCACTGGGGTCACGATAGCCTTCGCTATGGAGTGTTTCGAGCGCGGGTTGCTCACATTGGAGGATACCGATGGGATCGACTTGCGCTTCGGCAACGGAGACGCCGTAGTCCAGATGGTCCATAGGATCGCCCACCGGGAGGGCCTCGGCGATCTCCTGGCCCACGGCACCCGGTACGCAGCCGCCAGGATCGGTCAGGGTGCTGAGAGGTTTGCTGTACAGGTGAAGGGTCAGGAGTATCCCATGCACGAGCCTCGGCTGAAACGTGCGCTGGCCATTGGCTACGCTGTCTCCCCCACCGGCGCGGACCATTGTCACGCTCTCCATGACACAGGACTGGTGCACTCAGATGACCAGGGGTTCGTGCAGGACGCCCATCTGCGTTCTTTGGGGGTCCTGAAGCCCGTGCCGCTGGAGAGTTTGGGGCCCGAGAAGGTCCGCGCGGCCATCTATCAGACGCTGCGGCAGGTCACCAACAACTGCCTGTGCATGTGCCTTTTCGTCCCCTGGTCGACAGCGGAGCTTGTCGATCTGGTGCGTGCTGCTACTGGGTGGGACGTTACAGCCTTCGAGCTTATGCGTGTGGGTGAGCGGGCCTGGACGCTTGCCCGATTGTTCAACCTGCGGCAGGGCCTGAGCGCGGCTGACGATCGGCTGGCGCCACGGAGCTACGAGCCGACCACCAGCGGCCCGCTGGCCAAGGGTGGCATCGATCCTGAGGCCCTGGGACAGGCCCTTCACACCTATTACGCCATGTTGGGTTGGGATCGGGAGAGCGGCATACCGACACCCGAGACGCTGCAGGAGCTTGACGTCGGCTGGGCGATCGACTATCTGCCATAGCCAGCACGCTCTACTCCATGTCTCTTTTGTTGTGTTACTTTACCAGGATTGGGGCACAACGCGCACCGCTGTAGATCCGCCGCATCAGGGGCATCGTGGACAGGTTCACAGATCATTGGAATTGAGGCCCGCTTCCCTCGGGGTGGGCCTCGATCTTTATGGGCACAGCCTCAGGGATGATGTTCTCGATATCGACCTGATTGGGGACGGTCACCTGGGGAGTCAGGACATAGTCGCCGGGTGGCAATCCTGTGACGTCGAGCGTCACCGAGACGTCGGAGGGCTTCAGGTCCTCCATGACAACCAGAGGACCACTGAGAATGACCACGACGGATTCAGGCCCAATGATGGCACGAAGGCCGTTGCTCAATCCGTGCACCGTGGGGGTCACCTCAAGCGTCAGTCCACTTCGGATGACCTCGACGGTCAGCGTGACCGTGACCACGGGGCGCGTCGGCTGAACAACGGACAGCCCCTCAGGCATCTGCAGGCGTACCTGTGTCGTTAGGCTTTGAGTGATGCCCTCCAGGTTGATGGGCTCAGTTTGCAGGAAGGCCACCGATTGAACGACCTCTGGCCGGCCAAAGACTTTGACCACCGGCGGTTCGAACTCCAGGTTGGCGATACGATAGCCCGGTGCAGGCTGCCCCTCCAGGGGGCCCACGGTGACCGGCATGTCCCGGATGTAGCCCAGTTGCGAGATCGCGATGTGGACCGTCACAGTCCTTGGCACGACCTCGATCTCCTGGACAGGGCGCTCCTCGGCATCCACGGCAACAGCCTGGTAGTTGCTTTGGAGGCTGGTCTGTTGGTTCTGGATCGAGACGTTCACCACGGCTTCGGTGACCTCATCCACCAGCGAGGCTGGACCCCGCACACGGACGGTTTCCGGGGTCACCTCCATGCCATCGATCTTGAACCCCATGGCGGGCGTGCCCTGGATGCGGAGCCTGACTGGGACCTCCTTCTCCTGCAGAGGTTCGACCACCAGGGTAAGCGCCTCGGGGGACACTTTGGTGACGATCGCAGGCTTGACCCGCAACTCGACCTGGACAGGCACCGTCACGGTCCCCGTGGTGGCGGTGGAAAGGTCAATATAGGCGACGAAGTCGTCGCGTTGCAGTATCTGCCAGATACTCTGGGGAGCCTTCACCTCCACAAGCACCTGCGGATCCTTGAGTTTATAAGCGACCATGTCCTCAGGCAGCCCGTGGATCTCAACCGGAATTGGCGTGTCGTAGACGGCCACGTGGGTTGGATCCTCCGCCTCCGTGGCCACAGCCCAGAAAAAGAAGGCCAGGATCAGAGAGAGGAAGAAGATGCCGAGGTTCTCACGAATCCAGCGGCTCATCTCATCCCTCGGATGGGTTTAGGTTGAACGCTTGAGGTCGCTGTCATGACGAGGACCTTCTCCACAGGGATGCGGGCCCGCGCTGTGTGCGGCGCTTGGGGACGATAAAAGCTCTCAGGACTGATTCCAGGCGCTTGGTGTCAAGGTCCCGAATGATCCGTCCGCTGTGGGTAACCGAGATGGTCCCCCGCTCTTCTGAGACCACCACGGCCACGGCATCGGCGTCCTCGGTCACACCCAAGGCTGCCCGGTGTCGCAATCCCAGTTCCCGGTCGGCCAAGAATGCGGACGTCAGGGGGAGTACACAGGCGGCGGCGGCCACGCGCCCTTCCCGGATGATGACGGCGCCATCATGCAGGATGGTGTGATGGTCGAAGATGGTCATGAGCAGTTCTGGCGATACCTCTCCATCGATCCAGACGCCGGTCTCGATGTATTCCTGTAGGCCGGTCTGGCGCTCGAAGACGATGAGCGCGCCGACCCGATGCTCAGCCATGTAGGCCACAGCTTTGACGACGTTCTCGATAGCCGCGAGGAGCCTCTCCGGGTCTCGCTGGGTGAGCACCAGCAGACGCCCGCGTCCAAGCTGCTCTAGGGCACGCCTCAGTTCAGGCTGGAAGAGGACAGGAATGCCCAACAGGAGGGCGGGCAACAGTTGGCTGATCAGCCAGGAGAATGCCCGTAGCTCCACCAGCCGCGTGAGCAGCGTGAGGGTGACCAGCAGGGCAGTGATGCCGCGGATGAGTGGAACCGCCCGGGTACCGCGGAGGGCGTAGAAGATCCAGAAGAAGAGGAAAGCCACCATGAAGATATCCAAGACATCGGTCCAGGATATCCGTTGCAGCAACCACTCTAGATTCCACATCATCAATACTCAGTTCGGCCGCCAGCTTCGCACTGGAGCGCCGTCTTCTGCTCCATTGTTCCGGGTTTACTGCTGGGTGAGTTGCTGATAGAGTTCTGCATATGCCTCGCGGTTCGGCGGCTTAAGGGCCAGGATGGCCTCCAGTGTCTTGATGGCAGCCCCGGTGTGCCCGGCCTCGAGCTGCAGGTCACCCAGTATGTCAAGGTGCGTTAAAGCCTTGTCACGTTCTCCCAGGTTGAGATACAGTTGGGCGAGCCTGGCGCGCAGTGGGATGTTCTCGGGTTGGGTCTCCACCAGGTCCTCGAGGATCGTGATCACCCTGGTGACCTTGCGTTGTCCAAGATAACGCTTGATCAGTCGATCGAGGATCTCGATACCCTGGCCCGGACGCCCGGTCCTGGTGTAGAGCCGAAACAGGCTCAGATGGGCACGCTCATCGTCGGGCTCGAGCCGTAGGATCTCGTGATAGTCCTCGATGGCGGCCTGCCAGTCCAGCCGTTGGGTGTCGAGGTCGGCGATATGGTGCAGGATGCGGATCTCCCAGTGCTTCTCCGCGGAGCCCCGAGGGGCCAGCCGGAGCGCTTCGCGGTACACCTCCAACGCCTGTTCTGGTTGGGCTAGCTGATAGTAGGCGTCCGCTGTCTGCAGGTACTGCGCAAGCGCCTCATCGATGCGACCGTGTTCTATCAGAAGTTCGGCCACGTGGCGGTGTGTCTGGATGTCGAGAGGGGAGTTGTCCAGGATTAGCTTGTATGTCGTCAGCGCCTGGGAGACCTGGCCTCTGATCTCATAAGTGCGGGCGAGAAAGCGGAATTTCTCTAAAGCTGTCTCGAGGCGCCCATGGTTCTTGAGCATCATCCCCATGAAATGGTGGATGGGGAGGTAATCTGGCGCGATGCTGAGAGCATGGAAGAGTTCCTCCAATGCCGCATAGAGCCGCTGACGGCGTTGATATGTCTGCACCAGGCCAATCGACCGCAGAAGCTCGTCGGCCCTGGGCTGACTGAGCAATTCCGCCAGACTCAGTACGGTTCCAGTCCGGGCCAACTCGTCGAGGCGACTCCGCGCCTCCCGCGCGGCATCAGCCCATCCCCGTCTGTTCAGGAAATCCACCAACGTCTGGGTGATCCGTTCGATGTGTTCTGAGTCACCGGCGGTCACGAGGCTCTGGGCCAAACCTTCATAGACTCGGATCAGGTCGTCCACATGTTCGCGCTGGATGGTTGCAATGTCGATGGCCTTGACGGCCTCCAGGAAGTGGCTTAGTGCTTCTCCAAACGCCCCCTGTGCTTGGTAACATTCTCCCAGGGCAAAGTGGCTCGCCACCAGATACTCAGGATCCTCGAGGGAGGCTTTGAATTCTGTGATAGCTCTCTCGAGTAACATCTTCTCCTTGTAGAGAAGCCCAAGGTTGAAGTGGATGGATGGCAGGGACACCCCGGCATCCAGCAGGGAACGGTAGTATTGGATCGCAGTGTCGACTTCTCCCCGGGTCTGTGCATCCACGGCTTTACCGATGAGGAGATCGACCTCGGCCTGGGACATTCCCTGGGGGGTCGGCTTCTCCTCTGAGAAAATGCTCTCCGCAA
This sequence comes from uncultured Anaerolineales bacterium, assembly GCA_964530185.1. Lineage (GTDB taxonomy): Bacteria > Chloroflexota > Anaerolineae > B4-G1 > SLSP01 > PWVB01. The sequence continues at coordinate 1,858 of CAZHBB010000146.1, read as the reverse complement.
GGCGGGTGAGTGCGCGCTGCCGGGCGATCTCCATGGGCGTTTGGGGAGGCATTTCAATGACGGGAGCCTCGGTTGCGGCCTGGTCACCCGATGCGGACGCCGTGTCGGCACCGAGGGGAGGTGGCTGTGGCACGGGATAATGGCCCTGCAGGAGGATGACCGTCTGCCCAAGGCGAGGGTCGTGGGGGGTGAGTCGCTGTACCTCACGGCAGAGCGCGATAGCCTTTGCCGGGTCGCTCTCCTGGTAAAGATAAGCCAGCCACAGGGCAGCATGCACAGCCTGTCGAAGTTGCCCCTCTTCCTGGTACAACCGGAGAAGCTGCAGCCATACCTCTGGAGTGCGAGGTCGCAGTCGGACCACGGCTTCCAGGGCGGCGATCCGCTTGGATGGCAGACCCTGCTTGCCGTAGCGCTCTGCTGCCTGCAGGTACCATTCCGCGGCGTCGCGTTGTTTCCCCTGCTTTTCGAGGATCTCCGCGATGCGCTCGAAGGGACCAGGATCTGAAGGTATAAGTTTGGTGAGACGGCGATAGGCTTTCAATGCTTGGGCTAGCCGGCCTGCATTGAGGAGGGACCATGCGTAGCCTATGAGAGCGGAGGTGTCATCAGGGAACTCTGCCAACGCTTGCTCGTAGGCATCTACGGCGTCATGCCATTGTTCGGCCCAGATCGCATCGTTCGCTCTCTGTAATGCTTCCTCAAAGCGCAGGCGGTTCCCTGCCATAGGGTCACCTCGTTATGTTCTAACCACTCTGTAATCCCTGGTGCTGACCAAAGGCACAGGCCATGGATCCGGTCCACGGGCCGTGGGTGCCCTCAAGATCCCTGGTAAGCGTTCAGCAGCCAGACCAGGATGGCTTTCTGGCCGTGTAAGCGGTTCTCGGCCTGATCGAAGAGCACAGAGTGAGGGCCATCTGCTACCTCGTCCGTGATTTCCTCACCCCGGTGGGCCGGCAGACAGTGCATGACGATGACATCCGGCTTGGCATAGGTGAGCTTTTCCTCGTCGACGCGGTAGGGCGGGAAGATGGCACGGCGTTGCTGAGCTTCCTCCTCCTGTCCCATGGAGGTCCATGTATCGGTGTAGATGATGTCCGCCTCAGCGACCGCTTCGAGAGGATCGTACGTGGCGGTCAATTTGGCGCCGGTCTGAGCCGCGATGTGCTGGCCCAGGCTCCACACGGCCGGGTGTAGCTCATAGCCTCGTGGCGTCGCGATGGCGAACTCCATCCCCAGTTGAGCCGCCCCGAAGAGCAAGGAGGTCGCCACGTTGTTGCCATCACCCAGATAGGCGAGTTTCCTGCCTCGGAATCCTCCTTTGTGCTCCAAGATGGTCAGGAAGTCGGCGATGCCCTGGCAGGGGTGGGAGTAGTCCGAAAGGCCGTTGATGACTGGCACAGTGGCATAGCGCGCCAGCTCGACAACGTCATAGTGGCTGAACACCCGTGCCATCACCACGTTGACATACCGCGAGACGACCCGGGCGACATCGGCTACGCTCTCCCTTTTGCCCAGTTGGATCTCATTGGGGGAGAGATAAAGGGCATGGCCCCCGAGCTGCAGCATGGCTACGTCGAAGGAAACCCGTGTGCGCAGGCTGGGCTTCTGGAAGATCATGCCCAGGACCTTTCCCTTGAGGAACGGTCGGGCTTCGCCAGAGCGCCAGGCCCCCTTGATCTCGACTGCGAGGTCCAGAATGGAGCGCATCGTGTCAGGCGTCAGGTCGGCGAGCGTGAGGAAATGCTTGATCATACCTACCTCCTGGATGGAAGGGATATCGTTGAGCCAGGCCCCCACATGGGCACATTCTCTTTCAATCAGTATACCACGAGGAAGCGCCAGGGGAAAAGATGCGCGC
>CAZHBB010000145.1:4362-6653 GCA_964530185.1 uncultured Anaerolineales bacterium | reverse complement strand
GCCACCGGCGGCTGTTCATAAGAATCGATCCTCACCACCGCCGATTCCACTTTCGGGGCCGGGAAGAACGCCCCACGGCCTATCCTGGCGCACAGCGTGGGTCTGCCATAGAACTGGACGCTGACGCTCAGAAGACTCATCGCCCCTGGCCCGGCGACCATGCGCTGGGCCACCTCCCGCTGTACCGTGAGCACCAACCGCTCAGGGCGCACCCTGGCTTCCAGCAGATGGCGCACCACGGCATTGGTGATGTAGTAGGGGAGGTTGGCCACCACCAGGTAGTGAGGGAGCCGAGGGCCCCACAGGGCGGGCGCGGGGGACATCCGCTGCAGATCCACCCCCAGTAGCGCCGCGGGGTCGAGTTCGAGGATGTCGCCGTGGATGAGCTGCACGTTGGCAACGCCGCCCAGTTCCTGCCGCAGCACCTGGACCAGGTGCGGATCGGTCTCCACCGCGACCACCCGGGCAGCCCGCTCAGCCAGTGCCGCCGTCAATGTCCCCAGGCCAGCGCCGATCTCAAGGACCGTGTCCTCATCCGCGACGGAAGCACACCCGATGATCCTCTTGAGGGCTGCGGGATCGACGAGGAAATTCTGTCCCAGGGACTTGCGGGGGCGCAGGCCATACCGACGGAGCAGCGTGCGCGCATCATCCATGGCGTGCTCACGGCCCCAGATAGTTGATGTGGTCGGGCACCGGGGTCAGCAGGTAAACATCGACCCAACTATACCAGAGTTCGAGGTTGTCATCGTCGAAGCCGAGATCGATGCGTTTACCCTTGATCGCGCCCCCCGTGTCACCCGCCAGGCCGATCCCGTAGCCGGGCACATACACCTGGCTGCCCAGCGGGATGATGCGGGGATCTACCGCCACGATGCCGTGGCGCATCTGCAGCCCCAGGGCCGTCCGGCCGTAGTACGAGGCCGTCGCGGGGACGCCTGCCGTGCTGGCACTGTAGGAGGTAGCGAGCATCCGGAGCACCCGCCAGTACTCCACAGGCCCGCTTTCGGTCTGCAGGGTGCGCACCACGATCTTCGTGCCGTAGCCCATCACCCGATTCTTTGGAGGCAGGACAACGCTCTCCCCCTCAATCCGCCGGGAGACCAACTCGCCGTTCTCATAGCGCAGCCGGATGCGGCGTTCCAGCACACCCGGTTCCCCTTCCTGGAGAAGGCGCTGCGTGTCGATCTCGGAGTCCGGGTCCGGCCGCCACTCAGACTCGAAGGGGATCGGGCTCTGCTCCACGATCACGCTCTCCGCCACGCGGGTGACGCGGATGAAGGCGTCGGGGCCCAACGGCTCATCAATCGCTGGCACCGTGTAGTCCAGCCCCGTCAGGGTGACGCCCAGGTCGGCCAGCACCTCACCCACGTAACTGCGGTGAGTCCGGGTGCGCAGCACATGTCCATCCACGTGGATCTCCACTGGGACCGAACGTTCCACCCGGATGTGCATCCCCGGCTCCAGCGGCGTCGCCGGATCTGGAGAGATGCGGTCCGCGCGATAGAGGAAGAGCCCTGCCTCCAGCAGCGCCTCCCCCACGGTGTTGGCATGGGAGTAGAACACGCTCTCCGTCCCTCCCAACTCCAGGGTCACGGCGGTGGCGCGCCTGACCTCAATCCGGAAGCGCGTGTCGACCGGGTCGGTCACCAGGGGAGGATGCACGGAGACAGCGTCACGCGCATCGACGTGGACCCCAGCCTCGGAGAGGATATCCAGGGGCATTTCCTCGTGGGTGTACACCAGGCGATCCCGCCCGTCGGCCACGATCACCACGGGATAGGCATGCTCGATGCGGATCTCCAGGTCGGGGACCAGGGGCGTGTCCAGCGGCGGGGTGACGTGGTCCTCGGGGCGCAGGCTCAGGTTCAGGTCCGTCAGGAGCATGCCCACCGTCGGCTGGTGGGTCTGCACCGTGGTGGTCTCCCCGTCTATGGTCAGTCGGATCGGGATGCGCGTCGCCCGATAGCCGGCGGTCAGGCCAACCACCGCCACCACAGCGATGAGCAACGCCCATAGCTGTTGAATCTGCGCCGTCCGCTTTTGCCTCTCTATCAGATGCGCCTCCGATGTAAGCGCGGAAGGGGCGACAACCCTCATCGCCCCTTCTCCTGTATGTCACCTTGCTGGGGCTGGTCAGCCTGTCCCCGAAGCGTACTGGAGATCAGGCACCCCTGCGGCACCCGGAGAGACCTCCTTACCGTTGCTTCCTTCCGGACCTGGCGGGGTTCGAAGGGCTCCGCCGCGCAGGACCCGATCCCCAGCACGCGTCGTGTACAGCCTGTAGCCCA
>CAZHBB010000145.1:0-4262 GCA_964530185.1 uncultured Anaerolineales bacterium | reverse complement strand
CCGCGCCGCGGCTACAATGATGCTGCGCGTCGGCAGACGAAAATGACCGGGAGAGGACAGGTATGTCTACGGAGAATACAGGGGATCTAACGAGTCTGGCAACCTTCACCCGTGAGGTCATCGCCAACATCGAGCGCGTCATCGTGGGTAAACACCAGCAGGTGGAGCTCTTGATGGTCGCCATGCTCTGCCAGGGCCACGTGCTGATCGAGGACGTCCCCGGCACTGGGAAGACCATGCTGGCCAGGGCGATGGCCACCAGCATGGGGCTCAGCTTCAAGCGACTGCAGTGCACGCCCGACCTGCTGCCCAACGATATCACCGGGGTGGAGGTGTTCGATCAAGGTGCGGCACGCTTCGAGTTCCAGCCCGGGCCGGTGTTCGTCAACATCCTGCTCGCCGATGAGATCAACCGCGCCACGCCCCGCACCCAATCGGCCCTGCTGGAGGCCATGCAGGAGCGCCAGGTCACCGTCGGCAACGTCACACACCCCCTGCCAGCGCCCTTTCTGGTGCTGGCTACCCAGAACCCCATCGAGTACGAGGGCACCTTCCCACTCCCCGAGGCTCAACTGGATCGCTTCCTGATGCGCCTCTCCCTGGGCTATCCAGAGACGCAGGACGAAATCCAGATCCTGAGGAACCAACGCAAACGCCATCCCATCGACGTCATCGAACCGGTGGTGGACGGCAGCCAGTTGTTGGCGCTGCACGATGTGGTCACCGATGTCCACGTGGACGAGACGATCGAGCGCTACATCCTGAGCATCGTGCAGGCCACACGGGAGCACCCCGACCTGGCCCTGGGGGCCAGCCCCCGTGGGTCGCTCGCCCTGTACAAGACCTCCCAGGCCTGGGCCGCCCTCCAGGGACGCGACTTCGTGCTCCCCGACGACGTCAAGATGTTGGCGCCGCTCACGCTGAGCCATCGGCTGATCCTGAAGCCCGACAGTCAGTTGCGCGGCCGGACGGCCCAGGCGATCATCCGTGAGATCCTGGATCAGACCCCCCTGGCGCTGGGAGAGGAGATCCCATAAGTGGAGGGTGGGACTACGGGAGAGAATGGCGAACCATTACAGCCCCGGTGCTCTGCGTGATCCGCCGGGTATGAGGCAACCGGCGGCGGTGGACTGACCATGACGAACATCGTGCCGTTGCTCATTGCGCTCTTCGTGATCGCTTCGCTGCTGCGCATGGACAAGTTCTTCTACCTGCTGTACCTGCTGGCAGCCGTCTATGCGTTGGGGCAACTGTGGACCAAACGCGCTATGCGACAGTTGAGAACGGAGCGGCGTCTCGTCAATCGGGCGTTCCCCGGCGAGACCATCCAGGTGGAGCTGCGGGTGCGCAATCAGGGGTGGTTGCCCGTCCCGTGGGTGGAAATGCACGATTCCCTGCCAGTGGAGATGGCATCCCCGCCCTTCTATCGCCGGGTGCTCTCCCTGGCCCCGCACGCCGAGCACCGCTTCCAGTACACGCTCACCTGTCGCCAGCGGGGGTATTACCTGATCGGGCCGATGATCTGGCGGACGGGGGATCTGCTGGGGATGACACCCGTCCTGTCAAGCCAGCAACCGCCGGAGACGATCATCGTCTATCCGCGAGTGCTTCCCCTGAGCCATCTGGGGTTGCCCACGCACTCTCCTCTGGCGTTGCTCCCGGCACCTATACCTCTTTTCGAGGACCCGAGTCGGGTTATTGGAGTACGGCGTTACGAGCGCGGAGACTCGCCCCGGCGTATCCACTGGCGGGCGACGGCCAGGACCGGTGAACTGTTGGTGAAGCGCTACCAGCCGGCCATCGCCAGGGATACCGTGATCTGCCTGGACCTCCACCGGGACGACTATGCGATGCAGCGGACCTATGTCGCCTCAGAGCTGGCTATCGTGACCGCCGCCTCCCTGGCCCACCACATCATCGTTCAGGAGCGGCTCGGTGCGGGGCTCTTCACCCAGGCCTATGATCCACTGCAGGACGACGTGGTCGCCTTCTCCCTGCCGCCTCGGCATGAGCGCGGTCAGTTGATGGAGATTCTGGAGGTACTGGCACGCGCGCAGCTCTACGACGCGGCTCAGGCGGGGGACACACCCCTCTTCGATGAATATGTACGACGCGCCAGCGTCTCCTTCCCCTGGGGGAGCACCATCCTCTTGGTGACAGGGCGCGATGTGCCGGCGCTGTACGATACGCTGGTCTTCCTCCGCCGTCGGGGGTTCCCCGTGGTCCTCCTCCTGGTCATGCCGCCACCGGAGACGAAACACGCCAGCGCAGCCCAGGAGATCGGGGTGCGGATCTTCCGGATATGGCGCGAGGAGGACGCGGAGGCACTATGAGCCACGACGACTTCGAGAGCCGATTTCGCCGCCCACGGGTGGTGGTGCGCGAGACGGACGCCTACCTGGACACGGGCCCGCAGGAACCCGGCCCGCCTTCCGCGACCTCGTGGACCCGCACGTGGCTGCAGCCGATGGTCACCGCCTTCCTGGTGGGGTGTGTGGCCTGGTCGGCGGCCGAGCTCATCACCTCCTGGGTGCCCGGCGAACCCCGACTCCTATACCTGATCGTCCCCCCGGCGATGGCCTGGATCGGGTTCCGCACCCAACGGGTCGTTCAGCGACGGCTTCTCAGCGGCAGCGACATGCTCAGGTTCCGCATCGTCGAGCTGACCCTGCTCTTCCTGCTGGTGAAGCTCCTCAGCCATTGGGGCAGCACCCTGTCAGAGCTGCGCCAGGCCCTCTCCGCCTGGTTCTATCATCCCCTGAGCTTCTTCGACGCACGCACGCTGACGGCCTACCTCATGGGCGTGGCGGGGTGGATGGCGGGAGGCGCCACGGCCCGCGACCTCGAGGCCCTCACCGACCCCCAGGCCTATGTCGGTGAGACCCCGGCCACGGTTCGGCTCCTCCAACGCTATTACATGGGCGCTGGCCTGTTGCTGGTCTTCTCCGCCGTCACGCGGGTCCGGCTCCCCGATGTCTTTCGGATCCGGCAGGTACGGCCTTCATCGGCCCTTGGGCACGTGCTCCTCTACTTCATCGTCGGGCTGTTTGCGCTGGGGGGCATCCAGTTCACCCATCTCGTCAACCAGTGGCAGAGACAGCGGGTGGTCATCGGCAAGGGGCTGGAGGCGGCCTGGTTGCGCTACACGCTCCTGCTGGTGGGGATCGCGGCGGTGGTCGCCCTGGTGCTGCCGACGGACTACACCGTGGGCCTGCTGGACGTGGTGGCGACGGCCTTCTTTATCCTGAGCTTCGTGGCAACGGTGCTCTACACCATCCTGGTGTGGCCTTTCGCCATGTTGATGACGTGGCTGATGGGCAAGCCCCCCGCGCCTCGGCCCCAGATCCCCCCGTCGCTCTCCGAGATAGCGCCCGGGGGGCAGGGCGGCGGCGCCTTCTCCTGGTGGCCCTTCCTGCGGTCCTTGCTCTTCTGGCTGGTCTTTGTGGGGAGTATCGGCTATCTGATCCGCACCTACCTCAAGGACCGCCGGCGCCTGGGGTCCTCCCTCAAGAGGGTCCATCCCCTCGCCTGGCTGAGACAGGCATGGCAGGCCGTGAGACGGTGGTGGCGCGCCCTCCTGCGCCGCACGCGGGTTGCCCTGCCCGGGCTGGTGAGACAGTTGCGCCGGGCCCGTTCCCGCTCCGCGCGGGCTGACAAGGAGCGGCCCAGGGCACGGACGTTGACCCTGAGGGAGAGAGTACGGGCCCTCTATCTGCAGACGCTGTCCGTGGCCCAGCAGGCCGGCGCCCCGCGGCGCCGCAACCAGACGCCCTACGAGTATCGATCGGTGCTGGGGGCCTATGTGTCCGCCGCCCAGGACGCCTGGCAGCGGCTGACGGAGGCCTTCGTACATGCCCGCTACAGCGCACACCCGGTGACCCATGCGGATGTGGAGGCCAGTGAGGCCGACGCCGCCCGTGTCCAGGAGGCTCTGCGGGACCGCGAAAGGTGACTCACTTGGCTGGGGATATGTATCCCGGAATTCATTCCGGATCCCCTGGCAGTAGGACAGGCTTTCTGGCCTGTCTCAATGCGCCCCTTGCGCACCCTTCGACAGGCTCAGGGTGCGCTCAGTAAAAGGTGACTGTCACCTGGCTGCAGGCCCGCCCAGCGCGTCCTCATCTATGGGGTGACATGGCAGGGGTGCAGCGCGCCGTGCCCCCCGCAAGGTCAAAAATCAAACTACCAAGCGGCCAAAGGTACTCTGGCGTATGCTGCGGATGCCCCTGCCTTCCTCCTAGACCCTTTGACACCCCGCCGGT
>CAZHBB010000144.1:1510-6722 GCA_964530185.1 uncultured Anaerolineales bacterium | reverse complement strand
AGCTCCTCCTGAAGCGCCAGTCGGGCGTCACCGGTAATCACCTCCGTGGTCGCCAAAGACCCCGACAAATAATCGAAATATCCCCCTTCCCCCAGCGCAAACCGGATGACCGCCGGGTCGATTTCATAGAACCGAAAGACATCCCCTGGTCGACCGTAAGCGGCCACCGTCCCGATGCCCAGACCCAGCACGCCCACGCGCCGGAGGTCGTCTCCAGGCGTCAGGCCGCTCAACGCCAGCCCCACCCCACTGGACGGTCCGAAATAGCTAGTAGGCTGACGACGCAACGGCCCGCTGACCGCCTGTACGCCATGGATCGTTGTCCCGTGCACCAACCGGTACGCGCGCTGGTGAGTCTCCCCAAGGGTCATCTCCTGAACCCGCAGGACGCCGTAGAAATCGCGGGCAGCCGCCAACGTCCGGTGATAGAACGCCTCCTTGGCAAGTTGGATGGCGATGCCCGCACGCAAGCTACCGAAGACCACCAACACGCCCAGGGCAAACCCAATCCAACCCGGGCGCCCCCGACGGGCCCGGCGATCCTGGGTGATCGCAACCCCCACCAGAATCCATGCACCGAGGATCCCTATAGGGAACTCCAGAGTCGCTTTGAACGCATACGGAGCAACGAAGTTCACAAAGAGTCCCCCCAGAGCCCCACCTAGAGCCTGAAAGAGGTAGAAGGCCGTGAGTGCATGCGGCCCAGGCCGAAGCCGCGCCAACTCCCCGTGACAGGCCCAACAGCCCAAAAACACCATGAGCATGAGGGACAGGAGTTGGAGAGGGAGCGGAATGGCATTGCCGCGGGTAAGGACTACGATCACACCTTGAGTGGCGATGAGGAAAGCCAGGAGAGAGACACGGACATACCCGTAACGACCGCTGAACACCAACACAAAAGTGAGCAAATAGAGTGCAAGCGGCACCACCCACAGCAGTGGGACAGCAGCCACGTTCTGTGACAATTGGTTGGTAGCCCCCAGCAGAAGTGTCGTGCCACATGCCGAAAGCCCTAGCCATAGGGCGGGCTGCCACCAGCGGACCGTACCATGTGCAGATGTTGGTGACTCTTCCTCGGGGGGTGTTTCTGCCCTCTCATCCCGCACCTTCGACACACCCACCATCAGGCCCATCAGCAGCATAGCCCACAACACGTAGAGAGCAGTCCAGAGCCACCCCTGCATGCGAAGCGACAAGGCCGGCTCGATCAGCAAGGGATATCCCAGCAAAGCCAGCAGCGAAGCCGCATTGGAGACCGCAAACAGGACGTACGGGGCACGCCGGGAGGCACGCAAAGCATACCAGGACTGCAACAAAGGACTGGTCGCCGAAAGCACAAAGTAGGGCAGACCAATGCTGACAGACAACGCCGTCATCACTGACACCGACGGGTTCCCGTGCCCAGGGGCTTGTAGCTGAGGCGGCATAATCGGTGTTGGCCATCGCAGCAGATGCCACCCAAGCAGAACCAGGGACAGCGCGAGCCATCCCATATGGATGCGAACCTGCCACCGTCGAGATAGCCTCCGTGTGAGAAGGTGGGCGTAAGCATACCCAAACAGCAATAGGACCTGAAAGAAGAGCATGGAGACGGACCAAACCGCCGCCGCCCCCCCAAACTGAGGTAAGAGGACTTTGCCTATATGCGGCTGAACCAGAAAGAGCATAAAAGCCGCCACAAATACAGCCACAGCATAGAGACCCACTATGACATCACCTTTACCTGATCCATAGGATTGAGCTGGAGACCGTGTCTATCCGACAGGCACCGCGAGCGCACAACTTCATCTGAGGCCCCAGCCTACCGCAAACGGGTAACCCCGTCAACATCGAGTGCACGCCATGTCTGGCCCCCCCACGACCATCACCTCCCATGAATCGCCGTTCGGCTGTATACTTGTGCTGGTTGGATCTATCATCAGGCAGGAGGGCAACATGGATATCGTCCGATTTGGCATCATTGGCATGGGGGGTATGGGGAACGGACATGCCCGCAACATGCCGCAAATCCCCGAGGCGGAACTCACCGCCGTGTGCGACATTGCACCAGAGGCACTAGACGCAGCCACTGCCGCTTACGACGTGCCTGGATTTACAAACCACATTGAACTCCTTGAGAGCGGGCTGGTAGATGCCGTCCTCATCGCCACACCCCACTACTTTCATCCTCCTATTGCCGTCGACGCAATGGAACGTGGCATTCATGTGATCAGCGAGAAACCCATGGCCGTCACAGTCGCGGCGGCGGACTCGATGATCGAGACGGCACGAAAGACCGGTGTGGTGTTTGCCGTCATGTTCCAGCAGCGCACGCTTCCCGTCTTCCAGGCGGCTAAACAGCTCATCGATGAGGGGAGATTGGGCCCCCTATACCGCACTTTGCTCGTTGACACCCATTTCCGCAGTCAGGCATACTACAACTCAGCCAGTTGGCGGGCGACATGGAAGGGTGAAGGCGGTGGCGTCCTCCTGAACCAATCGCCCCATGGCCTGGACCTCTTCACCTGGCTGGGTGGTATCCCTGCGCGGGTAACAGCCCAGGTCAGGACACGGCAGCACGATATTGAAGTTGAGGATGAGGCTACCGCGCTTCTTGATTATGAAAACGGAGCCACCGGCTATGTCCTGGCAAGCGTCAATGAATATCCCACTGGTCAACGCATAGAACTATGCGGCGAGTTGGGCAAACTGGTGATCGAGAATGGGACCCTGCGGTTCTGGCAGGTACGCCCCGGTGTCCGTGCGTATTCCGACGCCGCTGAGGCCATGTGGGGCCATCCCGATGCAGAAGAAGTCCCTGTGGAACTACCCGAGCGCGAGACAGGGCATGCTGCCATCGTGCGCAATGTGGCTCGCGCTATCCTATACCAAGAGCCTTTGATCTCCCCTGGGGAGGAGGCGATCCGTAGCCTGGAACTTGCCAACGCCATCTTGCTCTCGGGCCATCAGGGACAGCCAATCTCGATCCCTGTGGACCGTACGGTCTACGATGCCTTCATCGCCGAGAAGCAAGCCACCTCTAGAGAGAAACATGTGCGAGATCAGCGCATCACAGATCCGAACCACGTGAAATGAGCCAGGCCCGGCGCACCACAGCACCCGAGACACGACTTCGACCTCACTCTTCGAGGCGGCAGCACAGGCGATATTCTCTGCTGCCGCCTCTTCTCATGCATCAGAGGACCCAACACCCACTATTTTGGCATCCTCGCTCCAAAATGGTGCCACAGCAGAGAGAGCCCCTTACCGTTCCTCCAGGAAGAGAGGCGCCATAGGAAAGAATGATATCCAGCCAGACTGGGCGTCCGCGACCAAAATCCCGGTGGGGGACACAGCGACCGCGCTTGGGGCGATTCGCTCCTCCTCACTTTCGAGGGCCGCCAGAAGGCGTCCAACTCGATCGTACACCAGGATGCGCCCCCACCCGGGATCGGTCACGACAACAACGCTATCGGTGACTTCGATTCGAGGGAAGAGCGCCGATGGACAATCCGCCCACGTCGGTACATTCCATTCACGCAGGTAAATCCCACCCTGATCGTAGACCTGGACCCGCCGGTTGCCGAAGTCCACCACATAGAGCTCGCCGTCAGGGGCTATGTCGACATCACAGGGTTGGCGAAGGAGCCCTGGGGCCTCCCCCTCTCCACCGATAGCCCACATGAACTTCCCGTCTCCCGAGAAGACCTGAATCCGATCGTTACCTGTGTCCGCCACATAGACAGTTCCCGAAGGATCTACGGCAATGCCACGAGGGCCAAAGAACGCACCATATCCCGTCAGATCGAACGGAGCGACAACGGCGAATCTCCCCCAACTCGCCAACGGAGTACCGTCTGACGCTAACCGTTGCACGCGATGGTTCCACGTATCTGCCACGTAGAGATCGCCAGATGGAGCCAGAGCCACACCTGAGGGAGAGTGAAAGAGCCCCACATCTGAGCCCAATGAACCCCATGCGGCAAGAATCTCCCCGGAAGGGCTCAGGTGCCACAGGGAATGTCCTGTAGTATCGACCGCGAAAAGCGTTCCGTCCGGCGCCATCACCACATCAGCCAGGAGGCTCTCAGGGAGCAGAACCAGGGGCGTAGCCTTGACCTGCTGGACGATCTCAGCATAAGGATCATCCTCCCCAGTTACACTCCTTCCTCCCGCACTCTCAACAACTGTGCCACCAGAGGCAGTGGATCGCCATGCCCGCAGGCCGACATCACGTCGCTCATAGAGGCGGAACTCCAGCCGATGGGGCCATGTCTGCAGCGTGAAGGGCTGTTCTGGATCACGGAGACGAGCATAGCGCGTGTAGTCACGCCGCCACAGGATATCCCACAGAGCCCGCCGGAGCTCAGGGTCGGTCAATGCATGCCGAATCCGCGACCAACTCAAGTCCTTGTAGTCCTCTAGAGGCCACCAAATATGCTTGTACGTCGTATAGGTATACGAATCGCCCAGGATCGCTTCCACGGCACTCCACTCAGAGCGTGCCGCCAGGACGACCGGCACATCGTGCAGAGTTTCATTATCCGGTGTCTCGAAGTAGATAGCATGAGGGTATTGGGTATCCATGTACCAATAGAACGGCCAGGCAACTTCGCGACTGTAGGCTACCCGAACCTGATCCGTCGTCCCAGTGAGCCGCAGCGAGATGGCCTCAATGCGTCGCAACGCGGCCTTGACATCGGGAGTGCTGTGGGCGTAGACCATATACTCGGTCGCAAACTCATCATAGATGTAGTTCAACATGACCATCGTGCGCACAGTGAACAACATCAATACTGCTACAACAGTCAACAGGGCCAATCTAAACCAGCGCCTTATCCCCAACGCATCAATGGTCCACCACAACAACCAGGCTGCCATCAGCAGGCCCAGCGAACCGCCCAATGCGCCAGCCAGCGGTTGGAGTTGCTCAATGACGTTGGCAAGACCGCTCTCCACTCCAGCCTGCTGCAGGAAAATCCCCAACGACTCAGAACCAGCCTGGAAGGCCCTCCAGGCAAACCCTAAGCCCACCAGGCCTATAGGGACAAGCCAGCCTCGAGAGACAAGATCCATCCACAGTGCCCGCCAGTCTGCTCGTCCAAGTAGCCAGCCAGCCAGCAGAATGTGCGGGAGCGCGATGTGTACGAAGAGCCAGGGCATTTTCTCCCCTGCTACTGCGTAGGCGCACCAGGAAAGCAAAGCCCATGCTGAGAGGAACACAGGGAATCCA
>CAZHBB010000144.1:0-1410 GCA_964530185.1 uncultured Anaerolineales bacterium | reverse complement strand
ATAGTGAAGCTGGCCAGCAACGCCAACACGTCAAACAGGCGATCTTGCCGCAAGCGTGTCTCGCCGACCCCCAAAACTGCCAATACAACGGCAACACACAGCCCCACCAGGGTTCCGCCCACCGCTATATGCCCCCAGAAAGGCAACCGGATCCCAGCCAGTGCATCGTTGCTCTCCCCCTCCGGGATCGTCTCGGCTACCCGGAGTGCCTGCACGGAGAGCATCATCATCACTATCGCGAACGCCAGGGATATCGCAATCCAGGGCCGGAGCTCCCTTCGCTGCCAGGGGGCTGATACCATACGCCATATCAGGGGAAGTCCCAACAGGAGAAAGAAGATAGCGGTGTATATGTAAGCGTTCTCCTTGGTCACATACATGAGGGCGAAGAAAGCCCCCAACGCGGTCAACCAGCGCGCCTTCCCTGTCTCCAAGTACCACATGATGGCCCAAAGAAGCAGCATCACGTAGAGGAGCATCGGCACGTCGTGGCGTGTGTAACGGGAATAGAACGTGATCGAGGGGGAGATCAGTAGAAGGATTGAGGTCGCAGCAGCCCCGCGCTGTCCAATCCAACGACGGAAAAGCCAGGGGCTCATGACCAGAGCGATACCGGCCAAAGCCGCATACAGGCGCGCGGTGAAATCGCTGACACCGAAGAGGGCGTAAAACAGCGCGGTCACTTCAAACAACAGGGGACCGTGCATCAGGGGATCAGCACGGAACCCTCGCCCGGTGTAGAGGTTCCACGAATACTTGGCATGGGTGGTCTCGTCGTGGCTGACGGTCCGCGCCCCGAGATCGGTCAATCGGGTGGCTACGGCCAACACCAGTAACACCACAAACAGGACACGCCAGATGCGATTCTCTCTTCCCTGCATGCCTGATCCCTCATCCATCGCTCGTTCAGACACTTCTATGCCAAGCCGATCTCAGGTCTACTATTGCGTTGCAGGTCGGATTTTACCGTTCCACGTCTCCATCGCAACCGCACCTCACGGGCCACAACAGTCCACATGCACAATCACTTTCTCCAGCGTTCACCATCAAAGTGAGTAAACTCTCCCCTGAGATTGGAATCCTGTGGGCCTTTGCTAAACTGAACTAATCATAGAGCCTGGCACCTAACGCGACACCTCAGAGCAATCCACCACATCAGATGTCACGAAGAGAAAGGAGATCCATGGACGATCAACCACCACATCGACATTGGCAGACGATAGCGATTCATGCCGGCATGGAGTTAGTTGAGGGAGACGTCTCCCCACCTATCCACATGGCCAGCACCTATCTGTTCGACAGCGCTGAGGCCGCAGCCCAGGCATTCGAGGCCGAGGACCGACCGATTTACACCCGCTGGGGCAACCCCACCACCCAGGTACTAGAACGCAAGGTGGCCGCCCTGGAGGG
>CAZHBB010000143.1:0-6758 GCA_964530185.1 uncultured Anaerolineales bacterium | reverse complement strand
GAACGGTGAGCAACTGGTAAGGAGTGGGATGATTGAGCAGGCGAGCAGGCACTACGCCTAGCGCATTCACCAACTCTTCTGCCCATTGACCTGTGGTCAACAGCAGGAGAAAGATCAGCACGTTGGCGCTGATCAGCAGCCAATTCACGACCGGAAATGAACGGGAACGTATGGTGTCCTGTAGTGGCAACATAAGACCTCCCCCATTATATGAGTCGCTTGGGTGGTTTCTGAGCGCTCTCATCTCAATGGTAACCGGAAATCTCGAAGGCGTCAAAGGCCGCACTGGTACCACGGTTCACCGGATACCCCGGCCCGGAAGCCCACGCCTTCAGGCGTGGGGAGTAGTCAGAGTCGCTCTCCCGGTCTTGGGCAGGAGAAGAGGAGTTATGGGAAGTACCCTGCCTGGCATGGGCTGCGAGGCCCGTGCGTCCTGGCTTGTCACCGACACCGGCACGGCTATCATCGGATGAGGACGATGTCCGGCGTAGGTGAAGGCGAGTGCGATGCTATGAGTCTCTGAGGAGGCAACGATGATCTGGCTGGCGATGGCGCTGGGGGCTGCGGTCATGGACTGGTTCGCAGTGGCGGGACGGAGGAAACGCCTCGAGTATCTGCTGAAACCCACGACCATGGTCCTGATCCTCATGGGGGCAATCGGCTTTGCCAGGTCTGCTGGCAACTGGCCCTTCGCCGGGTGGTTCCTGGCTGCGCTGGCATTATCGCTGCTGGGTGATATCTTCCTGATGTTGCCAGGGTACCGTTGGTTCGTGCCGGGCCTGGGTGCTTTTCTCCTTGCTCATCTCTGTTACGTGGCGGGGTTCAACATTCCACATCTGCCGCCTGCCTCGAGCGGATGGCTAGGGATCCCCATCGCCGTGATCGCTGTCTGGGCCCTACGGCGTGTGCTGTTGGGTGTCAGGGCGTCTGGATCTCGGGAGCTGGAGGGGCCGGTGTTGATCTATGGTGTAGTCCTGAGCCTGACCCTGTTCAGCGGTTGGGCAAGTTGGTGGCGCGCCGACTGGACTCTTCCAGCTCGCTTGGCGGCTTCAGTTGGAGTTACTCTCTTCTTCTCCTCCGATCTGATGTTGGCCTGGGACCGTTTCGTACAGCGCTCTCATGCGCTTCACGTGGCGGTGATCGTGACCTATCATCTGGCTCAAATCTTCTTGGCCGCGGTCATTGCGCTGAGCTGACTACTCCCCTTACCTTCGGACAGGGGCTTTTGGCCAAAGAGGTTCTGGTGAAACCCAAGCCGTATCCTGGAACCAGTGGTCGAGGGCTAACGTCCTCTTTGTAGAGGGCAGAGCAAGGAGGGAAACCATGCTGGGCAGGTTCCTATATCGGTTGTCATGGTCGCTTGTGGCGCGTGGCATTGCCGTGGTATTCCTGCTCACCGTGGCTATCGGTGCTGTGCTGGCCGGCATCGCTCTGACGCGGGTGGTGTTGCGCGGGTTTGGGACGCTGTCCCCGACGCCCTTGTCCCCAGTGCCTGTGATCGCGGTGCAACCCCAGCAGGGGAGAGTGGGAGAGCCTTTCCAGGTGATAGGGGATGGATGGGCGCCGGGTGAGTCAATCGAGCTCTACCTCAAGCCCCCCGTTGACGACAGCAACATGCGAGTGAGAGTGGGGACCGTCACCGCAGACAGCGCGGGGCATTTCTCACACACACTCAGCGTGCCGGTCGTGAGGCCGTGGACGACGTATCCTGAAGTGCGGGTTGAGGCGGTGGGGGAGACCAGTCAAGCCGTTGCTGTGGGACGCTACGCACTCATGTCTGCCGCGCCTACCCCCGTGCCATCGCCGAGTTCCACACTGGTGCCCCCAACACCGACGCTCACTCCTATACCGACGCCTACCTCTATACCTGACGCGTGGCACGGTGAGTACTTCAATAATCTGGCCCTCACCGGCCGCCCTGCGTTTGAGCGTGACGATGTTGAGATCGCTTTCGATTGGGGAAAAGGCGCACCTGCGCCGGGCCTGTTGAACGATGGGTTCTCTGTCCGCTGGACGCGCACGATTGTATTTGAGGGTGGGGCCTACCGTTTCTTTGCAGTGGCCGACGATGGGGTCCAGGTGCGACTGGACGATAAACTGCTCATTGACGCCTGGCATCCGGCCCAACAGGTGACCTATGTGGCCGACTGGACTGTCTCTGAAGGGGAGCACACGGTGACTGTCACCTATTATGAGGCGGCAGGGGATGCGCATGTGAAGGTCTGGTGGGAACGTGTTGAGGCTGGCCTGCAGTGGCGGGGTGAATATTTCGCCAACTTGCATCTTCAGGGGGAGCCGGCACTCGTCCGCAACGATCCTCGCATCATCTTCCTGTGGGGGAAAAGCGCGCCGGCCTCGGGCCTGCCAGCGGACAAGTTCTCGGTCCGTTGGTCCCGAACGGTCCGTTTTGAGGCGGGTCGTTATCGGTTCTCTGTGTTGGTCGATGACGGTGCGCGTCTGTATGTGGACGGTCAGATCGTGATCGATGCCTGGGAGAACGGTGCGGCTCGGGTGATCAGCGGAGACATTGGCTTGCCTGCAGGGTGGCATACGCTTCAACTTGACTATTACGATGCAGGGGGGGATGCCACCATTGAATTGGCCTGGGAGGCTCTCGGTATATATCGCGGGTGGAAAGGGGCTTATTGGCCTAACCGGACTCTGACGGGGTTACCGCTGGTGATTCGCGATGACTCCGAGATCGCGTTTGATTGGGGCAACGGGGCACCTGCTCCTGACCTCCCGGCGGATGGGTTCTCTGCGCGTTGGACTCGTCAACTGACTTTCGAGGCAGGCACCTATCGCTTCCGCGTGGTGGTCGACGATGGTGTGAGACTGTGGGTCGATGATCTGTTGGTGCTGGACGCCTGGCAGAGTGGTGCAGCACGCGAACTCACGGCTGATGTGACGTTGGCGGCAGGCTCGCATGACCTCCGCTTGGAGTACTATGAGCAGTCGGGAGAAGCTCTGATTCATCTTACCTGGGAAAGGCTACCAGAAGTCTTTTCCCACTGGAAGGGCTCCTACTTCATGGGACGCGATCTTTCGGGGGACCCACGGATGGTGCGGGATGATCCAGTTATCGACTTCGACTGGGGCGAGGCATCGCCAGCTGTAGGGCTGCCGCATGACGAGTTCTCGGTCCGCTGGGAGCGGACCTTCACGCTAGAGGATGGCATCTATCGCATTGCCGCCCAGGCTGATGATGGAGTCAGGGTGCTCATCGACGGGCATACGGTCATCGACGCCTGGTATATCAGCCCCGGTGACAAGGTGCACACCGTTGATGTCCTCTTGCGACATGGCACACATGAGGTGACCGTGTTGTACTTCGAAGCCTCGGGCTACGCGAGGGTGCGTGTCACACTAGACCGGGTAGGCGATCTGCCGACTGCCACGCCTTCGCCTACACCAACGGCCTCCCCCACCTGGACGGCGACGCCGACCTTGACTCCCACGCTTACGCCTACGCCAACGCTCACGCCGACATTGACTGCCACGCCGTCCCCGACGGTGACTCCAACTGCAACAGCCACGCCAACGCCAACAGCTACGGTGACGCCGTCAGCTACGATGGCGCCGACCCCGTCTCTGACACCCACACCTACCTATACAGCTACGCTGACCCCGACGCCGTGATAGAGGCGGGCTACGGGCGATAACCCGAGCGGAACCTTCGGCGTCTGGGAATGTCTACGGCGGCACAGCATCGCTGCGCCGCCGTAGACATGATCTGCACCTATCCTTGGGCCTACTGGGGGTAAAAGAGCCTCTTGAGGCGGATTATCTCCCGACTTCCTCCTGTTGATTATGGATCGAGTGTCCCAGGCCGCAGGCCCATGGGAAGGGGGGCTGGTCGTTTACACGTGCTCTGCGTGTGCACGTAGGTCCCCGAGAAGGGGGCATCAAGTGTCGCCTGCATGACGTCGAGAACGTGATAGGCGAGCTCGCCGCTGGTGCGGTGGGGGCGGCCAGATCGCAGGGCATAGGCCATGTCAGCGACGCCGATTCCCCGGCTGTTCTCAACATATCCGTGGCTCAGCGGCACGAGATGCCATTCAGTATCCCCGGCGCGACGAATGCGTACAGGGCCGCCAAACCCATTGGGATCGGGTACGAGCAATGTCCCTTCGGTGCCATAGACCTCAATGCGGGGCAACTCATGGTACCATACATCGAAGCTGGTGATTATGGTTCCAATGGCACCGCTGGCGAAGCGCAACGTGCTCGCGATATGGGTCGGTGTCTCCACCTCGACCACGGTTCCGTAGAGGGGCTGGCTGGTGATCGTGCGCTCTGGGAATGTAGCACGTGCCTCTCCACTGACTCGCTCGATTGGACCCATCAGGTTGGTGAGGGCGGTCAGGTAATAGGGTCCCATGTCGAACATGGGGCCTCCCCCTACCTGATAGTAAAAGGCTGGGCTTGGGTGCCAACTCTCGTGGCCGTGGCAGAGCATGAATGCTGTGGCTGCGATGGGTTCCCCTATCCACCCATCGTCGATCAGCTTGCGGCAGGTCTGATGCCCTCCGCCCAGGAAAGTGTCTGGGGCACATCCGACACGTACTCCCCGCTGTTCGGCGGCCCGGAGCAACGCCTGCCCCTGCTCCCGGGTGAGGGCAAGGGGTTTCTCGTTGTGCACGGATTTGCCAGCTTCAATAGCCTGCATGGCTACATCGAAGTGGGCCTGGGGAATGGTGAGGTTGACGACAATCTGGATCTCTGGGTCAGCCAGTAGCTCTTCCACACTGCAGGCGCGGGGAACGCCGTATGTTTCAGCCTGAGCCTGTGCGCGCTCTGGGATGAGGTCAGCGCAGGCTACGACCTGCAGGATGTCGAACATCTGTTGGCAGTTCTTCAGGTAAATGCTGCTGATGTTGCCGCAGCCCACGATCCCAATCTTTGTCTTTTCCATGCTTTCCTCCATGATTTTGGCGCTTTCACTTACTGGCCCACAACATGCCGCGTTCTACGATGGTGCGGGCCTCTGGTACGTCGAAGTCGCTGGCTACGTGACCAAGCGATGTGTAGAAGACCCGACCTTTGCCATACATGCGTTTCCACACCACGGGCATGATCACGCCCTCAATCCACGGACAGTACTCACCGCCAAATGTGGTGGTTGCCAGCACCTCATTGGAGGGGTCCACATGCATGTAGTATTGTTCGGAATGCATATGGAAGTCACTGAGCCCGGCGACGATAGGGTCGTCGGGGCGCGTGATGTTGACCTCATAATCAATGATGCCGCCCGGGTGGGCTACCCATTGCCCACCTACCATGAACTGATAGTTGACATTGTTGCGGAAGGCATCTCCCATGCCTCCATGCCAGCCAGCGATGCCCACACCACTCTCCACGGCGCTGAGCAGGCCGCTTTCCTGTTCGTTAGTGATCGTCCCCATGGTCCAGATGGGCACGATTAAGTCCAGCGTATGCATGAAGTCGTGGTCAAGATAGACGTCCAGTGTGGTAGCCACGGTCACCTGGTATCCCTGGGATTCCAGGTAAGGAGCGAAGATTGCGGCGCATCTGTCTGGCTCATGTCCCATCCACCCTCCCCACACGATGAGGGCCTGCTTGTGTCCACTGCTCTCTGCCATGATTTTCCTCCTGGATGAAAGATTGGATGCTTACTGGCATGCAACCGGTTTGCCGCCCAAAGCTGCTGACTCTTTGATGGCGTCATAGAGACGGGCCATGCGGAGCCCCACTTCGGGGGGACAGGGGTTGGGGAAGAAACCCCGGCGTACTGCCAGGAATTGTTCCCAGGCACCCAATGATGGGGGCACGGTCACCGGTGTGAAGTCGGTCTCGCCCTGCCACTGGATCTCTAGGGAGCCGCCCCAGGCTCCTGTCCTCAGGATCCCATCGCTGCAGAAGACGCGGATGTCTGAACTGCAGCTACGCACTGTTTCGCCACATCCGTGGAGCGTCACCAATGCGCCAGAGGCCAGCCTCGCGATCACCACTGCCATCGTCTCTACAGGCCTCCCGAAGTTGTCGGTCCAGGCTGCCACCTCCACGAAGTCCTCTCCTGCCAGATCGGCGACAGTGTTGAGCATGTGGGCTCCGGTGTCAAACATGAAACCGCCTCCCGAGATCGCCGGATCCTGGCGCCATTTACCTGCTGTGTTGGGCCCCCAACTCTGCCAGATGGTGGCACTGATGCTCAGTAACTGCCCCAGTTTCCCCGATCTCAGCAGTCGTACAGCCTCACGGATCTCCGGCGATAGACTACCGTTGAACGCGACGACCAGCAGCCGGCCTGTGCGATCACGGACGTTGATGAGACTGCGGGCCTCCTCGGCGTTCATGACCATGGGTTTTTCGAGCAGGACGTCGAGTCCGGCTTCCATACATTGTTTGGCCTGGTCGTGGTGATAGACATGTGGGGTGACGATGAAGGCCGCGTCTACGTCATATGTGGCCAAAAGCTTGCCCAGGTCCGGTTCGTTAGGGGGCGGTGTGACCCCGGCTCCTTCAAAGACTTTCGCCGTCTCTGCCAAGGCGGCCGGTGAGGGCTCACATAACACAGTGACCTCTGTTGTGTCTCTCTGTTGCAGGATTGTCCGCAGATGGTGGCGGGCCATCCCGCCGCAGCCGATCATGGCCAATTTGACAGACTTGCTCATGAATCTTTCACCTCCAGTTGGATGGCATTGCGGGTCTAGGATACAGACTTTCTGCCTTCAAGCCAGCCGTTCAAGTTGCAGATTGAAGCGGCTCTACGAAGGCTAGGGGGTTCCGCTGCAACG
>CAZHBB010000142.1:0-6887 GCA_964530185.1 uncultured Anaerolineales bacterium | reverse complement strand
AACAGGGCGTCCAGATCGGCAAAGCCACGGCGCTCCCCCGTGCGCGGGTCCTCAAGACTGAAGCGTCGCACCGCTTCACCGGATGAGGCATGCCTTTCCACCCAAGAGCGCAACACGTAGACTGAGTACAACCGGCGTTCTCTTTCCATTTTTCCCGTCATCGGCGATGTGCTATCATTGTAGGTGCCAGGCGTTGATGAAACGTTGAAGGAGGGTTGGGGACACGGGAGTCGATGACGTGGACGAGGTAGCGGCGAATGAACCCCAACTGTGCCTCCGTTTTCTCGACGGGTATGACGTGCGTCTGAACGGTGTGCCCGTCCATCTGGAAACGGCGAAGACCCGTGCCTTGCTTGTATATCTCCTGCTTACTCCCGCGCCTCAGTCACGTCACAGGTTAATGGGCCTCCTGTGGGGTGACATGCCGGAGGCCAGCGCCCGCCGCAATCTACGACGCGCTCTCTGGAACCTGCGCCATCAGATCGTCCTGCCCGGCTTCGCATCGCCTATCATCGCCGACCGCGAGATGGTCTCCTTCAATCGTGCATTCCCCCATTGGCTGGATGTGGAGATCTTCTCCTCGGCGTGCGATACGTTGGAAAGGCTGACGTCGTCCTCTGCCAGGCCGCTTCCCACAGATGAGCTGGACACGCTGCGTCGAGCAGTTGAGCTTCATAGCGAGGGCTTCCTCGCCTCCTTCTATGTTGGGGATGCCCCTGCATTTGAGGAATGGGCACTGGCACGACGGGAGGAGTTACGGATGCGTGCCCTCACCGCCTTCCACCGGTTGGTGGAGCTGTACGCCGCCCGTGGTGAGGATGAGACTGCTCTTAGCTGCGCGCGACGTCTGCTGGCGCTGGAGCCCTGGGACGAGGCAGCGCATCGCTGGGTGATGCGCCTTCTGGCGCGCTCTGGACAACGTGAGGCGGCGCTAACGCAGTACGAGACTTGTCGTCGCCTGCTTGCCGAGGGACTGGGCGTGGAACCAGGGCGTGAGACAAAGCTGCTCTATGAACAGATCAGGATAGGCGTTTTCGAACCACGTCGCGCCAACCTTCCCGCGCCTACCACGCCCTTCGTAGGACGGGAGCACGAACTGCAGGAACTGGCCACACTTCTTGCTCTTCCCGAATGCCGCCTGCTGACCATTACCGGTCTTGGCGGTGTGGGTAAGAGCCGCCTTGCCCTGGAGGTTGCACGGCAACGGCAGGCGGATTTTGCCCATGGCGTCCATTACGTTGATCTGGAGGCGTTGAACCAGCCAGAACGCCTCCCGGCAACGTTGGTACAGTCACTGGAACTGCCCTTGACGGGTGAGATGGAGCCGGAGGAGACACTACGCGCTTACCTCCGCACCAAGCAAATGCTCCTCGTCCTTGATGGCTTTGAACATCTTCTCCCTGGTGCGCCGTTCCTCGACCGTATCCTGCAGGCCGCGCCGCAGGTGAAGGTCATCGTTGCCTCACGGGAGCGGCTCAACCTGTCAGGCGAGTGGGTGTATCCCCTTGGCGGCCTGGAACTCGCAGACGCCGTCCGTCTCTTCGTCCAGACGGCGCGCCGGCTGGCGTTGGGCTTCCAGGTCGCAGCGGAGGAACAACCGCACCTGGAGCGCATCTGTCGCCTGGTAGAGGGGTTACCACTGGCGGTCGAAATGGCTGCCGCCTGGGTGCGACTTCTCCCGCTGAAGGAGATCGCCAGTGGGATCTTTCAGCAGTTGAATCTCCTCGACACTTCGCGCCGTGCTGCCCGGCCGCGTCACGGAAGCATTCGGGCCGTCTTCGATCATTCGTGGCAGTTACTCTCCACTGAGGAACGCACGGTCTTCCGTCGTCTCGCTGTTTTCCCCGCCGCTTTCCGCGCGCAGGAAGCCGCGCGTGTGACAGGCGCCCGTCCCTCCCTCCTCCTCGCGTTGGTGGATAAATCGCTTCTCCAGCGTATGCCGACCGGTCACTATCGTCTCCATCCACTGTTGCGGCAATACGCACTGGAGCATCTACAGGAAGAGGGGGCCGCGGCTGGGACAGTCTGGGAAGCCCACGCCCGTACCTATGCCGACCTCCTCGCTCGTCAGCAGGACATTGCCGCTCAGGGTCCGACGGCCTCTTCACAGGGACTCCCGCTTCACGAGATGGACAATTTCTTCGCCGCGTGGAAGTGGGCGTTGGAGCAACGCGACCTCCCCCTGTTGGAGCAGATGTATCTGGGAATGGCAGGCTTCTACCACCTTCGTGCTTCTTATCTCGATGGTGTACGTCTCTTCTCACAGGCCTTAGATACGATTGGTTGGCCCCAGGAGGAGGGAGACGGTGACGATGATCTACTACGCTGGAAACTGCTCAGCATCTACGCCGCTTTCTTGCTCTACCTGGGACGTCTCTCAACAGCACGGCTCAACTTGGAGCAATGCCTCCTCCGCTTTGAGGCGCACGGACTGCGTACCGAGACTGCCTACTGTCGCTTCTATCTGGGGGAGATCGCCCGCTTCACCGGCAAGATGACGGAGGCGCGCGCATTCTTCACCCGCAGCCGAGATGAGCATCGACAGATCGGCAACCGTGCGGGAGAGGGTTTCTGTCTTAATGGTTTGGGGCTCGTTGCATTAGCAGAGGGGAGACTGGAAGAGGCACGGGCTTTTCTGCGACGAGGACTGGAGATTTTCCGCTATATCGGTCACGACATGGGGCGGATCATTGTTAGTATCAATCTCGGTACACTTCTGGTGCAGATGGAAGACTATGAAGCGGCGCGGGCGATACTAGAGGAAAGCTACATTCGTTGCGGCGAGATAGGCCACCGTTGGGGGATGGCTGTTTCGCGCCTCCGCCTCGGTGATATCGCTCACCAACGAGGAGACCTCATCGAGGCAGAACATGCCTATCGGGAGAGCCTTGCTCTTTTGTCAGAGGTTGGACAGCGTCGGGCCGCGATAACTTGTCAGAAGCGTCTGGCGCGGCTTTATACCGAGATGGGCAATCTTGACGAAGCTGCGCGTTTTGCGGCACAAGCAGAGGTGCTCGACGTGGAATTGTCCTCTCCAGAATCTCCGCGCGCGTCCTAAGAAGGTGATCCTTACAGCGGTGCGCTCATGGGAGCGAGCTTGGCAGTGTGATTTGACGTTGCTGGTGCGGTCGTTGCTCCATAGTTCTGTATCTGGCAGAAGACGGCACTACATGCGCAAACGCTCTTTGGCACGTCCACGCTCAAGGGATGCAGCCGACATGAGAGCACCCCTCACCACAGCGGTGAAGGGTGCTCTCTTAGCGTACCAGCGTCTAAGAGCGCTCTAGGCAATGGTCCGGCAGGGCTGCGACCAGCGGGTCTGCGGCTGCATCGCAGAAGCCCAGGTGCAGGCGACGGCGCCAGCCCTCAGCGTAGGTGAAGCACCCCGACATCGTGCCGACCTCTCGGCTCTGATCCTGCATGGCATCGAGGTAAGCGTCCATACCTTGTGTCCGATCTAGCCACACCTTCTGGCTCTGGTGGTGCGCCAGCATGGCGCGCTTCAGCGCGATGACGCCTGAGATGTCCACGAAGATGTCGGGCCGGACGAGGTGCCGCAGCGGGTCGCGATTGCCGTGGGGCTGGGCGTGGTAGACGGTGACGGGCTGCGAGACCGGCGCACGCGGGGGATCGGTGATGAAGTTGGGCATCCCACGGGTGAAGGCCGCCGTCACGGCCAGGCGGGCGGCGTTTTGATGGTCCTCCATGTATCCCTGCGGCGACTGCACCAGCAGGATCTCGGGCGCGACCTCGCGCACGACGGCGGCCACGCGGGCCAGCAGCTTGGGCTCGTAGAAGATGGCGATGTCATCGACCAGGCTCTCGTGGTAGACCGCGCCGATGCTGGCGGCGGCCGACTGGGCCTCCTCCCGCCGGATGGCAATGATCTCCTCCTTGCTGTGCTCGGCGGTGCCACAACAGCCGTTGGCGATATTCATATAGTGAATCTCGTAGCCAGCGCGCTGGAGCAGGATGAGCGTGCCGGCCATCTGGAACTCAATGTCGTCGGGATGTGCGGCGATGGCAAAGGCTCGCTTGGGCATGGTTCTGTCTCCTCCGTGCGTGGCCGCTCAGTGCATTTCCACCGTGCACTCGCCAATGCCGGGGCGGTAGAAGTTGAACTGTACATTGGGATGGTCGGCCAGCAGCGACATGGGCACGGCGCTATCGGGCACCCGCTTGGAGATCATGAGCGTCGTCAGCCGCATGCCGAAGGGGTTGTCGTGAGTCCCAGCGTGCCAAATGGAGACCTTCTCGGCCTTCCACGTCTCCACCGGTCCCACCGTCAGCGCCTGGCTGGGGACGTTCTGCACCACACCGCCGCCCGATGTGCGCGCGTTCTGGATCAGCGTGATAGGGTGCAGGTCCACCACCCGCGTGCTCAGGCGACGATACTCCTCCGGAGTAGGGGGCGCGTCCTTATAGCGTCCTTCCCGGCGCACCGGATCGTTGAAGGCCCAGTGCTTTACCTCGCCTTGCCCGCCCTGCATCACGACGCAGCGGGCCTGATTCCAACTGGCCTTGTACGGCTCCAGATCGGTCGTGGGAAAGTGTAGGTTTGCCTCCGGCATGCGCAGCTTGGGCCGGATGCGGTCGAAGCATAGCGTGCGGTCGGCGCGCTCGAAGCTCAGCGGGTGGGTGATGGGCACGGCCTGGCCATCTACCACCCATTCGTCCATGGCCCAGAAATGGGCATAGCGCAGGTCGAGCTCCAGCTCGTTGACGAGCCGCGCCACCAATGGCAGTTGCTCGGTGGGGCCGATGGGGCCGCAGATGCCGGCGGGCTGCTCCTCGGTCGCCTGCATCCAGGCGGTGATGTACTCCAGCGCCTCGGCCAGGTAGAAGTCCTCCAGGGTGTCGTAGAAGACGACCTTGAAGCCCGGGCGTGAGAGCTGCAACAGGTCATCGGCGCTGAGTCGAGCCGCATCGTCCAATATCTCTCTGTCGAGGGTGGTATAGTCCCACCAATCCGGGGCAACCTTGCTCAGGGGTCGTGTCATCTCATGCCTCCTTGGCCATTCTCAGGATCTCGGCCGCCTTGGCCCATGCGGTCTCGGGGTCATCGCACGTCTCCGTCGTCCCAATCTGTCCTTTCCAGGCCCACACGTAGAGGGCATCGGGGTTCTGCTGCACCAGGATCTTGCCCTGCTTCAGGATGCGGTGCTCCTTGCCCCGCCGCACGCCCCAGGCCTGGAGCCACTCGTGATGGACTTTCCCGTGCTGGGTGCAGAGCGACGTCAATGTCTCGATGGGCGGGATCATTTCCCTCACGTCGCGGTCGTTGTTGACCCAGTAGATATCGGTACCCAGGTTGTCGAGCGTGGGGATCTGCGCCACTTGTTGCCACAGTGCACTATCGTGGGGCATCACGCAGCACATCGTCTCCAGGTCGGGGTGGGTGGCTTTGCAGTAGTCGGAGATGGTCTGCACGTAGTCGATCACACAGCGTTGGCGGAACTCCTCACGCTGTGCATCGGGTGCCGTGAGCAGGTCGCCTCCGTACCACTCCTCGTACTTCGCGCGGCAAGAGGGACAGTAGCACTCGCGCAGGGGCGTGGGCTCGTCCACGAAGTAGCCCTCGAACCTGTGCTC
Organism: uncultured Anaerolineales bacterium; assembly: GCA_964530185.1. Taxonomy (GTDB): domain Bacteria; phylum Chloroflexota; class Anaerolineae; order B4-G1; family SLSP01; genus PWVB01. Next base: position 1,295 of record CAZHBB010000142.1, on the reverse strand, counting down.
GGCGATGATATCGATCATCTCCTTGATACGCGCCACGTTGATGGGGTTCACGTAACAGCCCTGGGGGCGGTGGGATCCATCTCGGGCGACCTGGAATCCCTCTGGGTGCTCTAGCAGGAACTGGCTGGAGCGGCCACCGCCGAAGAGGTTCAGGGCTCCCCAGAAGATGGCGATGGGGCGCAGCCCGTAGTCCTTGGCGATCTTGGGTGTGAAGGTCAGCTTGCCGGTGAAGTGCACGAAGTCGTTTTCCTGCGCTGCCAGCAGGACGTCATCGAGATGCAGCGCCTGCATCTCCCGCAGGTCCGTCTCCAGGTGTTGTGGATTGTGGTGTCCCATATATGATACGCCGGTTCGCATCGCGCTCCTTTCTGTTAAAAGGCTTTGTGTTGTGGCTCTATGGTCCACCCAAATCGACGGATTGGCAACCGGCGCGGCGCTGGTCTAGTGCATGGCCGAGGTAAGTTCGTTCCGCCTAACACCACGTTGCAGCCGATGTTACTCCGCAACGCGGTGTTGTTGGGTGGCTTACTTAACCTTGTAGATGCGTACTTCATAGCCGCCATCAGTAAACAGCATTATAAGATGGAATCTTCTGAACAGGTTGTTGTATTGTGATGTTTCGGTTCTGTATTTTTCGGGCTCGCGATAAAATCGCCCGTACATACCTTGGCTGAAGACCAGGTAATCGAAGCCTTGCTCAATATACCACTCCGGCTCATGGTCTATCATTCGCCCAAAGCCTTGGACGGAAAACCGGGTTGGATCTACAAAGGGGGAATACGACTCGATGGCAATTTTGGAGCCCGGTGGCAAGTTATTATGTATCCATATCCTTGCGGTTTCGCGGCTATCCACTGTTGTTAGTCGAATAGTGTCCATAATCGTCTTTGAGGTTGGTAAGATTAGAGCAGCGATCAAAATGCAAGCGACGGCCAGGGTAGAGAGTTGACGCAAAGCTTTTGAATGCAATAAGTTGGTTCTGTTCAGTAGACGCACGAGAAACCAGGCGGCCAATAAGAACATGAGCGGTGTCATCGGAAGAAATGTTCTATCATTTCTCACTGTGAAACTGCTGATGAAGCTGAAGTATAATAGAGGAAAAACTGATAGCAGTATCACCTTTTTAGATCGCAAGTAAATGCCGCGTATTATTTCCAATGTAGCTAAAATGTAAATAATCCCTGCCGTTTGCCACATATAGTTTGAGTACCAGATAAAACTATTCCCTTCCATCCCAGGATGACCTGTCGAATAATGCTTTAGTTCAAACAAAGTATCTTGGAGAAACTTCTCAT
>CAZHBB010000141.1:0-6959 GCA_964530185.1 uncultured Anaerolineales bacterium | reverse complement strand
GATCGGGCCTTGCTCGTCCGTCGTTTTCGCGCTATGATTTGAATAAATCAGCACGGAAGGACGTAGGGTTTGCAGGAACAGAACGAGGTTGAGTGTCAGGGAGGTCTATGCGTTCACGAGAGTCGATAAAGGAGACATTGGCGCCCCCCGAGCGTGCCTATCTGGTGGGGGTAGAGTGGAAGGAGATCCCGCATGGCAAGTACGCGCCGGATGATTGGCCGGCTGAGGAGTCGTTGCGGGAGCTGGCCCGGCTGGCGGACACGGCGGGGCTAGAGGTTGTGGGGCAGACGGTTCAGAAGATGGAGCGCCCGAATCCTACGACCTTCATAGGAGCGGGTAAGGCCGCGGAGATCGCCGACGAGGTCCAGGAGTTGGACGTCGATGTGGTGATCTTCGATGATGAGCTGGCGCCGCGCCATCAGCGTGAGCTGGAGCGTGTCTTTGGGGAGGACGTCAAGGTGATGGACCGATCTGGTCTGATCCTGGACATCTTCGCTCAGCACGCCCATACCCGAGAGGGTGCGCTGCAGGTGGAGCTGGCGCAATACGAGTATCGCCTGCCCCGTCTGACGCAGGCGTGGTCGAAGCGTGAGCTGACGCGCCAGGCTGGTGGGCGCGCCGGCGGGAGCACCGGCGGCGTGGGCCTGCGGGGTCCCGGTGAGACACGGTTGGCCATGGACCGCTTCGTGATCCGGCAGCGCATTGCTCAGATCAAGCGTGAGCTGGAGAAGGTGCGGCTGGCCCGTGCCCGTCAACGGCGTCATCGCCGCCGTGAGGGGCTCCCGACGGTGGCCCTGGTGGGCTATACCAATGCTGGCAAGTCCACGCTGCTCAACACCCTGACCGGTGCCCAGGTCTATGTCGCCGATCAGCTCTTTGCCACGTTGGACCCCACCACGCGCCGCGTGATGCTCCCGGGTGGCGCAGTCGTCCTCTTCACGGATACGGTCGGGTTCATCCAGAAGTTGCCGGCGGATCTCGTGGCTGCTTTCCGTGCCACGCTGGAGGAGGTATTGGAGGCGGATCTCCTGGTCCACGTGGTCGACATCAGCCATCCGCACGCCATGGAGCAGGCCAAGGCTGTGCTGAATACCCTGAAGGAGATCGGCGCCAGCGACATACCGATTCTGAACGCGCTCAACAAGATCGACCAGTTGCAGGATCCTCAGGCAGCTCAGGAGGCGTTACGCAGTCTACCGGATAGTGTGGCGATCTCCGCGCTGACTGGGCAGGGACTTCCCGACCTCCTGGCTGCGGTGGAGGCGGCGTTGGAGTCGGAGATGCAGCCCATCTCGGTGCTGCTCCCCTTTGAACGCGGTGACCTGGTCAGTATGATCCACGAGCGGGGGTTGATCGAAGAGGAGAGCTACGAGCACGGCGGAACCCGTATCGTGGGGCAGGTGCCTGGCTATCTGGAGGCCCAACTGTCCACATATCGTACCTCGTCGCCACGGCGGTAGGGCACCCCATGGCTCACTGGCGCAAGAAGCAGCACTTGGACCCCTATTTTCGGCTTGCCAAGGCCGAGGGGTATCGGGCCCGCTCGGCCTACAAGCTGTTGCAGATCCAGGAGAAGTTCCACATCGTCCGCAGAGGCCATGTGGTGGTGGACCTGGGCGCGGCGCCGGGTTCCTGGTCCCAGGTGCTGCGACGCCTGGTGGGTCCCCAGGGCCGCGTGATCGCCCTGGACCTGAACCCCATCGAGCCGATCCCGGGGGTTATCACCCTGCAGGGCGATATGCTGGATCCGGACGTCCAGCAGCGGGTCATCGAGATGGCGGGCGGGCGGGCCAACGTGGTGGTGAGCGACGCGGCCCCCTCGACCACCGGCATCAAGCTGCGAGACCATGTGCTCTCCGTGGAGCTGGCGCGGGCGGCTTTTGTGGTCGCCCAGCGTCTGTTGGTGCCCGGTGGCAGCTTCGTCGCCAAGGTCTTTGAGGGGGAGGATCTGCCGCCGCTGGTGCGCGACGTCAAGCGTGCTTTCCATCCGGTTAAGGTGTATACGCCTGCCGCCACGCGCAACGAGAGCTGGGAGTCGTTCATCGTGGCGCGGGGCTTCAAGGGGAAGAGGGGATCGTAATTCCCCTACGGGAGTCGGCTTTACCGAGAGGATCCTGAGCATGTACTAAGTCCCGCGGGTATGGGACTTCATCTTATTTGGAGGCGGTCCACGGGCTATGATCCCAGAGATCTTGCGTCTGCGGAATTTCCTCTCTCATCGCGAGACCGAGCTTGACCTGCGGGGTGTGCACCTGGCGAGCCTGGTGGGCGACAACGGTGCCGGCAAGTCCGCCCTGTTGGATGCGATGACGTGGGCTGTGTGGGGGCGATCCCGTGCCCCCCACGGCCGGGACGATCAACTGATCTATCACGGCGAGTCCATGGTGGAAGTGGAATTCCAGTTCCGCATGCCCTACCAACAGACGGGCGATTACCGCTATCGCATTCTGCGGCGGCGCGAACAGCGCGGGCGCCGCACCGTGAAGTCGATACTCGATTTTCAGGTGGAGGCCCCTGAGGGCTGGCAGAGCCTCACAGCCGATACTATCCGGCAGACCCAGCAGAAGATCATCGAGACCCTCAAGCTGGACTATGAGACCTTCATCAACTCTGCCTACCTGCGGCAAGGCCATGCCGATGAGTTCACCGTCCAATCCCCCGCCCAGCGCAAGCAGGTCCTCAGCGCCATTCTGGGGCTGGATATCTGGGCGGTCTACCAGGAGCGGGTGCGCACCAGGCAGTCCCGCATGCAGGGCCGGCTCAAGGAGTTGGACCGGCGGCTGCAGGAGATGGTGGCGGAGCTGAAGCGGCGTCCGGAGTTCGAGCAGCTATTGGAGACGACGGAGGCCCAGGCGGCGGCCGCCGAGGCCCAGCTCCAACTGGCGCAGCTTGAGATGGATGGGCTCCACCGGGTGCGGGAGCAGGTCGCGGGGCTGGAGCGTGATCTGGAGGAACTGACACGCCAATATGAGGAGAACGAAGCGGCGCTCCGTCGGGCCCAGGAGGAGGTCGAGCGCTATCGCGCCGACCTGGGACGGCTGGAGGCCCTCCTGGCACGTGCCGAGACCGTTGAAGCCCGCTACCATGCGTATGAGGCCGCTGTCGCCGAAGAACGGGCCTACGCTCAGAAGCTCGAACAGGCTATGACGTTGCAGCGGGAGCGCGCCGCGCGGGAGGCGGAGGTCGTCAGGGCGCGCGAGGCGTTGCAGGAACAGGTGCGCACGCGCGAGAGGGAGACGGAGCGCCTGCGTCGAGAGATCGAGGGGGCGCGTGTGGCGCTGGAACAGGACCGCGCCACACTGCAGTCTCAGATTGGCCTATTGAAGGAACGGCTCCCCGACTCTCAGGCGCGCCAGGCGCTGCAGGAGCTGGAGGACCAGGTCCGGGCGCTGGACGAGACGGCCCGTCGGCTGGAGCGAGCGCAGGCTGAGCTCCGCCAGGTCGAGCTCTCCATGCACGGCCTGGCAGAGCGCAACCGGCAACTGCGCGAGCGGCGGGAGGCGCTCACAGAGCGCGCCGAGGCCCTGGGGGCTGCGGAGGCCGAATGTCCCCTGTGTGGTCAGCCGCTCTCCCCTGAGCATCGGACGGAGGTGTTGGGCGAGGTGGAGGCCGAACGCAGTGCCCTGGAATCGGAGATCCAGACGAACATCCAGCGGTGGGAAGAGCTGAAGGGCCAGAAGCGGGCGCTGGAGGCGCAGGTCAAGGCGCTGAAGGAGCAACTCGAGGCGCGCCCGGAGAGGCAGCGGCAGCTCGCTCGCCTACGCCAGCGACTGGAGGAGGGGGAGCAGGCCCAGGGGCGTATCGCGGAGTTGGAGGGGCAGGTCGAGGAGATCGCCCATCGGCTGGAGCGGGAGGCGTATGCGACCGAGGCCCGGGCTGCGCTGGCCGGGGTGTTGAGCGATCTGCAGGCGTTGCAGCAGCGGCTTGTGAGCGGGGCCTATGCCCAGGAGGCGCGGACGGCGTTGGCGGCGCTGGCGGACCGTGAGGCAGCGCTGGGGTACGACCGTACCGTCCATGACACCCTGCGGGCCCGTGTGGAGGAGTTGAGGGAGGCCGAGAGCGAGTACCGCGAGTTGGAACGCGCTCAGCTCAGCGTGGCCAATGAGAAGGAGCTGCTGCGCAGTCGCCAGGATCAACTGGTGATGCTTCAGGAGCGGGCCGATGGACTCCACGAACGCATACAGGAGGTCCGTGCGCACCTGGCCGACCTGCGGCCCAGGCTTGAGCAGGAGCCCGCTGTCCGCCAGGCCCTGGAGGATGCCCGACAGCGGGCGGTCGCCCTGCGCCAGCAGGTGGGCGCGGCACGCCAGAACCTGGCAGCCCTGGATGCCCTGGAGGAGCGGCACAAGAGGACGCGGGAGGAGTACCAGACGCTGGCGCAGGAGGTGGCGGTGCTCAATGAGCTGCGCGAGGCCTTCGGCGTCAACGGCATCCCGGCGATGCTCATCGAGCACATGTTGCCGGAGTTGGAGCGGGAGGCCAATCGGGTCCTGCAGAAGCTCACGGCCGGCAGGCTGCATGTGCGCTTCGACACTCAGCGCGAGACCAAGAGCGGCACCGTCCAGGAGACGCTGGACATCATCATCAGTGATGAGAAGGGCACGCGGCCCTACGAGGCGTTTTCGGGTGGGGAGAAATTCCGGGTGAACTTCGCTATCCGGGTCGCCCTCTCCTACTTGCTGGCCCAGCGGTCAGGGGTCCGGCTGCGTTCACTGTTTGTCGATGAGGGGTTTGGCACCCTGGATGCCGATGGGCGTCAGCGGTTGGTCGAGGCCATCAAGGCCGTCCAGGACGACTTCGATCTGATCCTGATCATCACGCACATCGAGGAACTGCGTGATGTCTTCCCCACGCAGATCCGGGTGGTGAAGACCGAGAGCGGCTCCCAGGTCGAGGTGATTTAGCCGCTCAGCAGGTGAGATGCAGCGCGGCGGCCACGTCCCCTCGCTGGCGCAGCGCGTTGTACTCCTCGACGGCCCTCTCGGTGGAGAGGGTTATCAGCTCGATGCCGGCCTCCTCCAGCGCCCGGCGGGCATCGGTTGCCACGCGCATGCGGCTGTAAGCCCCCAGTCCCACGATGAGGGTGCGCGGTTTCGTCGGGGCTTCCAGGATCGCCTCCAGATCGGCGGCGTGGAGGACATGCCCCTCCTGTCGCCACCAGTGGGGCAGGACGCCTGAGGGCAGGATGATCACATCCTGGGTGTAGGGGCGACGATCGATCTCAATCCTCCCAAAGCGGTAATCGTCGATGGTAGGCGGCGAACTCATCGCTTGACACCTCCTGGCTCATAGGTGAGCAAAGCCACGTTCTCGATGTGGTAGGTCTGTGGGAAGAGATCCACCGGCTGGACCCAGGCCAGCCGGTAGCCATGGCGCGCCAACCTCCGGCAGTCGCGGGCCAGGGTGGCCGGGTCGCAGGAGACGTAGACGATCCTGGACGGGGCGAGCGCCACCAGGGCGTCGATGACCGAGCGGTCCAGCCCGGCCCGCGGTGGATCCACCACCACGGCGTCTGGCGCCTCCTCCAGGGTCGTAATCATCGCCTCGACTGTCCCCTCCAACACCGTGACGTTGCTGGCGTCAGCCAGGTTGTGCCGCGCATCGGCGACGGCCGAGGGGTTGATCTCGATGCCGGTCACCCGGCGCGCCTCCGAGGCGATAAAGGCGGAGAAGAGGCCCACGCCACAGTAGGCGTCCAGCACGTGTTCGTGCCCCTGCAGCTCCAGGGCGCCCAGCACGACGTTGACCAGCGTCTCGGCCTGGGTCGTGTTCACCTGGAAGAAGCTGGTCGCGGAGATGCGGAAGGGCCGGTCGTGGACGCGCTCCAGGATGTAGTCGAGGCCGATGAGGGGGGCGACCGCGTCGTCATGGCGGACCTGGACGATGGAGATGGGGAGATCCACCGCCAGGCTGGGGGGCTCTTCCTCACGGGACTGGAGGAGGAGCATGATGTCGCCGGTGGCGGTCCCAGCGCGCATCTCCAGCCACTCCAACTCCGGGTAGTTCATGTCGAGCGCTTCCAGCACGCCGTTGAGCAGGGGATGGAGGATCAGGCAGGTATCGACGGGGTAGACGGCGTGGCTGCGGGATGAGAGGAACCCCAGACGTCCCTCCTCATTCACCCGGAAGAGGGCGTGGTTGCGATACTCCCATCCATGGGGGTCGGCGATGGGCTCGAACACCGGCGGATCCTGGAACTTCCCGATGCGGCGCATCTGATCCAGGGTCACCATGCCCTTGAGCTGGGGTTGGACCGAGGTGGCGATATGCTGCCACTGACAGCCGCCACACTTTCCCTCGCCAAAGAAGGGGCAGGCTGGCTCCACGCGCACCGGTGCGGGCTCGATCACCTCCAGCAGGCGGGCGTGGGCGTAGCGTCCGCGGTCGTCGATGATCTCGACCCGCACCCGCTCGCCGGGGATGGCGTAGGGGACGAAGATCGCACGGTCCTCATAGTGTCCGATGGCGGCTCCGCCGTGCGCCATTGCATCCAGGGTCAACGTGATCTGGGGCCCTTCCGATGGTCTGTTCATGATTTTGTTGTGCTCCATTCTCTTGGACTGTGATTATAGCGCATCCTGCGAGATAGGGTGGGAGAGGGTTGGAGGAAGAAGGGTCTCCCCCAGCGCTCCCTGCCGTTAGTCCCCTTCTGCCGCGTGCCCATCCTGGAATGCACTCGTTTGCGACCTCTGGTTGTCAAAATAGTGCTCCGTGGTATACTTGCGTGCAGTTGACCACTGACCAACACGGTAGGAACGATTGGTCGGTTCCAAAAGGAGTGAGGAGTCGTGCTATCCAAGGAAGAGAAGCAGCGAATTATCCAGGAGTATGCGACGTTGCCAGGTGACACGGGCTCTCCAGAGGTGCAGGTCGCGCTATTGACGCACCGCATCAATATGCTGACAGAGCATCTGAAGGTGCACAAGAACGATCAGAGTTCGCGGCGTGGTCTGTTGAAG
>CAZHBB010000140.1:0-7059 GCA_964530185.1 uncultured Anaerolineales bacterium | reverse complement strand
CCTCCATCCAATGTGAATTCCAATTATAATGGGTGTCAACCGCAAAACAACCCCGTGACTGTTTCCAATCTGCCGGCACGCTAAGCTGACCCACCCTTTCTCGATTCTCCCCCCAACGGCGGCCAAAATTCGCTTCCACAAGCAGGCAAAACAGCTATAATAGCGCGTCAAACCGGCCAAAGAGGGGGGGCCATGCGGACAGTCGTGATGAAGTTTGGTGGCACGTCGGTGGGTGACGCCGCGGCCATCACACAAGCTGCGGACCTCGTCCAGCAGGGCATGTCACAGTGGGACCACATTGTGGTCGTCGTATCCGCCATGCGAGGGGTCACCGACGCGCTTATTCAGGGCGCCCTTACCGCATCCCAGGGTGACACCCAGACGTACCAGAAATCAGTCTCTGAGCTACGCATCCGACACACCCTGGCGGTGGCGGGGCTCATCCATGACTCCAGCGCCCAGACCGCCTTGCTCAAGGAGATCGACCACTACCTCGATGACTTCGCGATGTTCTGCCACAGCATCCACGTGCTGGGTGAGGTGACGCCCAGGGCCATGGACGCGGTGAGTTCGCTGGGAGAACGCATCAATGCGCGCATTGTGGCAGCCCGGCTGGAGGCCATTGGACTCCCGGCGAGAGCCGTCGATGCGACGGAGCTCATCGTCACGGATGATCGGTTCCAGCGAGCGACACCCTTGCTGGACGCAACCCGCGAGCGCGTCAAGCAACATCTTGAGCCGCTGCTGGAACAGCACATCGTCCCCGTGGTCACCGGGTTCATCGGAGCAACCAGAGAGGGACTTACCACCACGCTGGGGCGCGGCGGCAGTGACTACAGCGCCGCCATCCTCGGCGCGGCACTGGAGGCGGACGAGGTCTGGACCTGGACCGACGTCGATGGTGTCCTGACAGGGGATCCCCGCATTGTGCCAGATGCCCACGTCATCCCAGAACTCTCGTACAGCGAAGTGGCTGAACTGGCCTACTTCGGTGCGAAGGTCCTGCATCCTAAGACCATCCGCCCTGTCATCGAGCACAACATTCCCCTCTGGGTGAAGAACACCTTCAACCCAGCCTGCCCTGGCACGCGCATTGTGGCCGAGCCCAAGAGCACGCCGGGCACCGTCAAAGCGGTCACGGCCATCCAGGGACTGAGCATGGTGACTGTGGAGGGGCGCGGGATGATGGGGGTGCCGGGTATCGCCGCACGCACATTCGCAGCGGTGGCCAGCCAGGGGGCAAGTGTGCTGATGATCTCACAGGCCTCCTCGGAGCAATCTATCTGCTTTGTCATCCCCTCTGAGGATGAGACAGCGGTGGTCAAAGCCATCGAAGAGGAGATGGCCCTGGAGCTGGCCCGCCGCGACATCGATCGCGTCTGGTCGCAAGGGGATGTGGTCATCATCTCCGCCGTGGGTGCCGGGTTGCGTGATACACCAGGTGTAGCCGCTCGCCTGTTCAGCGCCCTGGCCGCCGAGGGGATCAACATCATTGCGATAGCCCAGGGATCCTCAGAGTGCAGTATCTCCCTGGTGGTCAACTCCACCCAGGCGACCCAGGCAGTCCGTCAGATTCATAAGGAGGTCATCGCCCATGATTGACCTCAGAGAGCGGATTCCCGTCGGCATCCTGGGGGCAACCGGAGCCGTCGGACAGCGATTCGTACAACTCCTGGCCAATCATCCCTGGTTCGAGATCAAAGCCCTGGCAGCTTCGGAGCGCAGCGCAGGCAAGCGCTATGCCGAGGCCTGTACCTGGGTCATCGGGGGAGACCCCCCCGCCGACGTTGGTGAGATGGTCGTAAGTTCTCTATCCCCCGACCTGCCAGTCCGCCTGGTCTTCTCCGCCCTGCCATCGGGAGTGGCCCGGGAGATCGAGCCTGGGTTCGCCCAGGCGGGCCACATTGTGTGCTCCAATGCCTCAGCCTTCCGCGATGCTCCCGACGTCCCCCTGCTCATCCCCGAGATCAACGCAGACCATGTCACGCTGATCGACAGGCAGAGGTCCCGCCGTGGATGGGAGGGGGTCATCGTGACCAGCCCAAACTGCACCATCACGGGTGTAGCGATCCCGTTGAAGCCCCTCGACGAGGCCTTTGGCGTCCGTAAGGTGTTCATGGCCTCCATGCAGGCGGTGTCGGGCGCCGGGTATCCCGGCGTCGCAAGCCTGGACATCATGGGGAATGTGATCCCTTACATCGCCGGGGAAGAGGAGAAGTTCCAGCAGGAACTCTCCAAACTGCTGGGCCAGGTCGGACCCACCGGGCTTTCACCGGCGGGGATCATCCTCAGCGCCCATGCCAACCGCGTGCCAGTCCTGGACGGTCACACCATCAACCTGTCCATCGGCTTTGCGCACCCTCCCACCCCTGAGGCGGCGATCGAGGTCCTGGAACACTACACCCCACCTGCGATCTGTCGCCAGTTGCCAAGCTCGCCCCAGCAGCTCATCGTGGTCAGACACGAGCCCGACCGACCGCAGCCCCGTCGGGACCGGGATGCCGTCGGGGGCATGGGCATCAGCGTGGGCCGGCTGCGGCGCTGTCCCCTCCTGGACCTGCGGTTCACCTCGGTGGTGCACAACACCCTCCGCGGCGCTGCCAGTGGAGCGATCCTCAATGCCGAGCTGCTCACAGCCTTGGGCTACGTCCAGTGAGGGAGGGGTAGCGTGAGCACCGTGGGCTACGCCAATTGGGGGCTTTGCAGCCTCCACGATTTCCTGGGGGATCTGGTCGTGTATCGGAACCTCACCCCCATCGACCCTCGCCTGCCCCCCTTCACCGCGCTGGCACGCCGTGTGGGACTGGATCCCGACCGGATACCCCGCAAGAGCGAACTGAATTACGCGCGCGTCATGGGTGTCCTCCTGCAGGAGGCCCGGCGGTTGGATGCCCCTGACACCGAGATAAAACGCCTGATCTACGTGGGCGACACACAGCTCAACGACGGCACGGCCTTCGCCAATCTATGCCAGGTGCGGGCGTGGCGCGGCCTGGCGTTCATCGGCTCAGAGAGGAGCGGACCATCAGAAGCCCGCCGGGTCCAGGTGGGACCGGATTGCACCCTCTATCTGGCCAACCGCTGGAGCATGCTCCACGAGTTCGATCGATTCTGCGCCCGGCAGGCGTTCCCTATCGACGCCGAGACCGCGGTGGTGATCGACCTCGACAAGACCGCTCTGGGGGCCCGGGGGAGGAACGACAAAGTCATCAACGAGGCCCGGCTTGACGCCGTCCGGCAGACCGTGCAGGGACTGCTGGGGGACACCTTCGATATCCAGGTGTTCGAACAGAGCTACGACACATTGAACCAGACTGAGTTCCATCCCTTCACAACCGACAACCAGGACTATCTGGCCTATCTCTGCCTCATCATCGGCATGGGCGTCATCTCGTTAGATGCGCTGATCCAGGAGATCAGAGGAGGCGAACTCAAGGCGTTCGAGCAGGTGCTCGAACGGGTGGACAGGAGAGCCGCAACGCTGCCCGGGGGCCTGGGCGCTCTGCATCGAGACATCTACGCCAGGGTAAGGGCCGGTGACCCCACGCCGTTCAAGCGCTTCCGCCATATGGAGTACCGAACGACGGTGGCCCGCATGGGCCATCTGGCGGCCGATGCCGAGGTCTCGGACCTCCTGGCCCACGAAATCACCCTGACCGAGGAAGTTCGGGAGATCGCCCACCTATGGCGCAGTCGAGGGGCCTTGCTCTTTGGCCTGTCCGACAAACCCGACGAGGCCTCCTTGCCCGACGAAGCATTACAGAAGCAGGGCTACCAACCCATCCACCGCACGCCCACCCATGCCGTGGGCGTGCGCATCCTTCCCCTGCCGGGCTGAGGAATCCCATGTTGTTTGGACATCTGGCCGTCTCGGCGCTCGAACACAAATACCTGAAAGCCGATCTCACCCCCGTGATGATCGCGGCCGTCTTCCCGGACGCGGTCGACAAGGTCCTGCACTACACTTTGCACCGCACACCTACAGGGAGGCTCTGGGGGCACACCCTGCTGGGGGCGGGCGTGTCCACAGCCATCGTGCTGCTGCTCTACGGCCGACGTCGCGCTGCAAGTTGGGCGCTGGGATATCTCTCCCATCTGCTCTGCGATATGGGAGGTGTGGTCCCATGGCTCTACCCCTGGATCACCTACGACTTCCCTCCCTCCTATGATTTCAGGACCACGCTTTGGATATCCCTCACCAACCTGCCACAATTGACGTTGGAGATCTTGCTGACGCTGTGGGCCCTGATCGTGATGCGATCCGAACTGGATCGAGCCCTGCTCGCGGCTCGCAAGCGCGCACGCATGGCCCATGGGCGGCCCAGGGCCTGACAAGACCCAACTCCGTCAAGGAGGGAAACCATGACGTACAGAAGCTGGCTCGAATGTATCCGATGTGGTCGACGTTACTCCATCTTTGACAGCGTCTACCAGTGCGAAACGTGCGGTGGGCTGTTGAACGTGCGACACGATATTGAAGCTCTGAGAGATCGCACCCCCGCCGAATGGATCCAGCTTTTCGAGAGCCGCACACGTACCACCGAATGGCCCTACGGCAGCGGCGTGTGGGGTAAGAAGGAATGGGTCTGTCCCGAGGTCGACAACGAGAACGTCGTCTCGATGTATGAGGGGCACACGAACAGTTTCTGGGCAGCGCGGCTCGGCGAGGAGATCGGGGTGGAGGACCTGTGGGTCAAGCTGTGCGGAAACAGCCACACCGGCTCCTTCAAAGACCTGGGCATGACCGTGCTGGTCTCAGTAGTGCGCCAGATGATCGCCGATGGGCGGCCCATCCGCGCGGTTGCCTGCGCCTCCACGGGTGACACCTCGGCTGCATTGGCGGCCTATGCCGCGGCGGCCGGCATTCCCGCCATCGTCCTCCTCCCCAAAGGCAAGGTCTCGACAGCCCAACTCATCCAGCCCATCGCCAACGGCGCGAAGGTGCTGGCCCTCGACACGGACTTCGATGGCTGTATGGACATCGTGAAGCGCATCGCGCAAGACCCGGAGATCTACCTCGCCAATTCCATGAATCCCCTGCGCATGGAGGGGCAGAAGACCGTGGCTTTTGAGATCGTACAGCAGTTCGACTGGCAGGTACCGGACTGGATCATCATCCCGGTGGGCAACCTGGGCAACGTCAGCGCGCTGGGTGAGGGCTTCCTGATGATGAAGGCCCTGGGCATCATCGACAGGCTGCCCCGCATCGCCTGTGCACAATCGGCCCGTGCCAACCCACTCTATCTAAGCTACCAGACCGGCTTCAAAGAGTTCCATCCCGTCAAGGCCCAACAGACCTTAGCCAGCGCCATCCAGATCGGCAACCCCGTCAGCTATGAGCGGGCGGTCAAAGTGCTGTCACAGTTCAACGGCATTGTGGATCAGGCCACAGAGGATGAACTGGCCAATGCAGCAGCGAGGGCGGACAGGACCGGGATGTATAGCTGTCCGCACACGGGGGTAGCTCTGGCCGTGCTCTTCAAGATGGTCGCACGGGGTGATATCCAGCCTGATGACCGGGTGGTAGTGATCTCGACAGCTCACGGACTCAAGTTCACGGATTTCAAGGTCGGCTACCACAATGGCACCCTCCCCGACGTCGTCTCGCGGTATAGAAATCCGCCGGTTGAGTTACCGGCGGATTACGACACGGTGCGGCGCACCATAGACAAAAGCGTCGCGTAGCACCCCACTTCAGGAGATCACACCCAGCTCCCGTCCCACCCGCGAGAACTTATCCAGTCCGAAGTCAAGATCGTCCTGCGTCAGCGAGGCCGAGATCATGACGCGGATGCGCGCCTTTCCCCGTGGCACAGTGGGGAAGCCCAGGGCCATCGCAAAGACGCCCTCCTCGAAGAGCCTGCGGCTGAAGGTCTTGGCCAGCTTCACATCACCCAACATGACGGGGGTAATAGGGGTGACGCTGTGGCCCACATCGAAGCCCAGCGACTTCATCGCCCCCTTGAAATAGCGCGTATTCTCCCACAGCCGATCCACCAGATCCGTCGACTCCGACAGGACCTGAACCGCGGCAAGACAGGCGGCCGTATCGGCCGCTGTCACGGCGTTAGAGAAGAGGAAGGGACGCGCCTTCTGACGTAGATAATCCACGATCACCTGCTTACCGGCGATCACGCCGCCCACCACGCCAAAGGCCTTGGAGAAGGTCCCGATCTCGATATCGAACTTCCCGTGCAGGCCGAAGTGATCGACGATCCCTCGCCCCCCCTTGCCCAGCACGCCCTCACCATGGGCGTCGTCCACCATGGTCATGAGCCCATACTTCTCCGCCACCTCGTAGATTCTGTCGAGCGGCGCGATGTCCCCATCCATCGAGAAGACACCATCGGTGACCACCAGTCCACGCCGGTACTGAGGCAGGTGCTCCTTGACCTTCGCCTCCAGGTCGTCCACGTCCGTGTGCTCATAGACGACGACCTTAGCACGGCTCAACCGAGCGCCATCGATGATACTGGCGTGGTTGAGACGATCGGAGAAGATGACATCCTCACGGCCCACCAGGGGTGGGATGGCCGCCTGATTGGCCAGGAAGCCACTTTGCACATACAGGGCATCCTCCACGCGCTTGAATTCGGCGACGGCCTTCTCAAGCTCCACATGGATGCTCAACGTGCCGGCGATCGAGCGCACAGCCGTAGGCCCCACGCCGAACTTGTCCACCGCCTGCTTCGCCGCCTCCAACAACCGTTCATCGGTCGCCAGGCCCAGATAGTTGTTGGTACAGAGGTTGAGCACGCGCTTGCCATCCACGATCATCCAGGCGCCAGGCGGTGAGTCGATCACCCGCAGATGGATCAAAAGGCCACTATCTCGCAGCGAAGCCACCTCTTGCTCGATCCAGGCAAGCTTTGGTTCCGTCATGTTGAACCCCCTTTCTTCTCTCACCACGTGATCCAGTACCAGTATAACACCCGCGCACTCCTCTCACAACAGCGAGGACGCGGGACGCTTGCGGACAGATGTCACGTAATCGATCGTTACCGACGTTTCGACAAGGCTGCCCTTCGACGAGCGTGCCCTGAGCCTGTCGAAGGGCAG
>CAZHBB010000139.1:5699-7135 GCA_964530185.1 uncultured Anaerolineales bacterium | reverse complement strand
CCCGGTTTCTTCAGCCAAGCGGAGGCCATTCTCGGCGACCCGTATCCAATGGCTTACTCCGTGGATGCCGTACCAGTCAAGGGTGTAAGTGTCGCGTATCAGAGCTGCCAGATCCGCGTCGATGAACTTAGTGATTTCCGTCGTCATTGTCTCTACGCCCGCTGGCAAGGGTGATGGCCCCATGGGAAGGCCCTGGATGGGCGGCCAATCTCTAGCTCTGGACATCGAATAGTGGGGCCTGAGCCGCCCGGGTATCGGGAATGCCAAGATGCTCGTAGGCTATTCGGGTCGCTACACGCCCCCTTGGAGTGCGTTCGATGAAACCGAGCTGGAGTAGATAGGGCTCTACCACATCCATGATGGTATCTGCAGCCTCGCCCACGGAGGCCGAGATCGTATCCAGGCCTACGGGGCCTCCATCGTACTTTGTGATGATGGCCCGCAGGACTCGGCGGTCGAGATCATCCAGGCCCCGATGGTCAATCTCCAGTAGAGCAAGCGCCTCAGCAGCGATCTCGCCGGTGATGACCCCGTCGCCGCGTACTTGCGCATAGTCACGCACGCGGCGCAGAACGCGCAAGGCAACACGCGGAGTCCCGCGTCCTCGGCGCGCGATCTCGGCACAGCCCTCGGCCGACAGAGGCACCGCAAGGGCCTCGGCGGCACGCGCCACAATGGCCTCTAAGGCCTGCTGATCGTAGAACTCGAGGCGGTAGACAGCCCCGAAGCGGGTCCGAAGAGGGGCTGACAGAAGCGCCAAGCGCGTCGTGGCTCCTACAACGGTGAAGTGGGGCAGCTTCAGGCGTACGGATCGGGCGCCAGGCCCCTGGCCGATCACCAGATCCAGCGCGAAGTCCTCCATGGCCGGGTAGAGGACCTCCTCGACAGCTTTTCCTAGGCGATGACACTCATCAATGAACAGCACTTCATGCTCGTGCAGATTGCTGAGGATGGCTGCCAGATCGCCAGCGCGTTCGATAGATGGACCTGCCGTGACGCGGATGTTGGCTTCCATTTCGTGGGCGATGATGTGGGCCAAAGTCGTCTTGCCCAGCCCTGGGGGGCCATAGAAGAGAACGTGTTCCAGTGCCTCACCACGGGCCCTGGCGGCCTCGATCAAGATGCGCAAGTTCTCACGCACACGATCCTGACCGATCAGATCATCCAATCGCTGGGGACGGAGGGCGCGGTCAAGGTGCGTTTCCCCTGGTTCGGCCTGCGGCAAGACATCACGTTGTCCATCCATGTAGAACCCAATCATCCTTTGTAGTGATGGCTCAATAATGCCACAACTTGGCGCCTTTGGCAATGTACAATGTCCCTGTGGCCGTTTGCCACTGGGAGAGAATGTCTCAATGACCACTTACCACGCCTGAAGGCGGGGACTTCCAGGCAGGGAAATCGGGTGATGCAACTGTCCCCCATCTGCCGAGTCG
>CAZHBB010000139.1:0-5599 GCA_964530185.1 uncultured Anaerolineales bacterium | reverse complement strand
GGGACTTCCAGGCAGGGAAATCGGGTGATGCAACTGTCCCCCATCTGCCGAGTCGGTGGCGCAGCTCACCCCATATCTTTTGTTAAGAGCGGGTAAAGGAAGGCAAGCGAACGCAATGTTGGCTACGGGGATTCTTCACACCGAGAGGAATTGTGGATCATTCCTCAGGGTTCTAGCCAGCCGGTCTGTCCCTCAACCGTGATCACCACCTGGTCCACAGTCGGGAACTGTAAGAGTGTCTGCTCGATCTGTGCCCTCATAAGGACAACCTGTTCCGCTCCCCCGGCATGAGCTCTGAGTTCGGCTGAGAAGTCGGCATAGGCCACACGATCGACGATGCGCAGATCCAGAAGTCGTACCCGCTCTCCCCATTCTGGACCACGGCCGGGATAAGTCAACACATCGGCCGGTAGGGGCAAGGCGGTTGTGTATCCTTCGGGGTTCTGTGGTACCGGTCCCCAAAGGAGGAGTTCGAGTGAGGCGCGTCCGATGCCAGGTGTGCGTGGGATCTGTCTCGGCTGTGGCACCACGGTGCCACCTTTGATCCAGAATACTTGCGTGGACATGGTGCGGGGATCGGCCGGATGCAAGATGTGCACCGGTTGATAAGCCAGCAGGGTGCCCTGGAGGTCGTGAATCATAATGGCGCCGTCTTGCGTGGAAGGCTGAGCATGAGTGTCGCCTATGAAGTCAAGGGGCACGATGATCAACCCCCGTCCATCGAGACCGGCGAGAGTGCGGAACACGTGGGCAAATTGGGTGCCATCCTGCCAACGCACGGTCACATTGACGTCTGTGTCAGGACGTGCTACTCGCGCCAGAAGTTTGATGGGCAGGGTGACTTCTTCCAACGGCCGCGGCACTTCGATCAGCCCACCTCCTGGAGGCCCCTGTAGCACAAGTGCGACGCTGGCAGCAGCGACCACGCTGCCGTCCTTGGGGCTGAGTTCCAGGATGACGAGCCGCCCTGCGCCGGGTTGTCCTCCGTAATAGATCTCGGCTGTGAAGGAAGCGGGCCCGCCAGGCTCGCCCCGTGCCATGATGGGCACTTCAGCGATGAGGTATTCATCACCGTCATATACACGGGCCAGCAGGGCTCCCTCGAAGGGATACGTGGCGGTGTGCCCCTGGATGTGAATCGGATTGGTCACGGCCTGCCCGGCGCGAGGCACCTCCACCGAGATAGCCTGCCCGGTGATGGCAGGGGTGGGGGAAGGGGATGGCGCGAGCGGTGTAGGTGTTGGCGTCGAGGTCGCTGTGGGGGATGCCGTACGGGAGGGGAGAGGGGGCGCAGTCGACGTCGGACGAATTTCCTGAGATACTCCCGTCGGCGCTGAAGTTGGCTGCCATGCCAGTGGTGTAGGGGCCTCGCCAAAGAGGGCACAGCCGACCAGGAGGGGCAGCATCAAGAAGACAAGGACGGACTGAGCCTTGTGCACTTACTGCCCCCTTCCATCCGATCAGGAACCTCTGATGCTGGGGGCACGGCTCTGGCG
The DNA here is from genome assembly GCA_964530185.1 of uncultured Anaerolineales bacterium. GTDB lineage: Bacteria > Chloroflexota > Anaerolineae > B4-G1 > SLSP01 > PWVB01. The sequence continues at coordinate 4,103 of CAZHBB010000139.1, read as the reverse complement.
AGCTGCATCCTGGGCCAGAGCGATAGCACCCAGCACGCCGGCGCGGTTACCCAACGCGGGCGGTACGATGTAATCCTGGATCTGGCCTAACAGCGCGGGAGACTGGATATAACCATTCAGCAGGGTCTGGACCTCCTGGCGGATCAATGGGAAGAGGTGGGTCTGGGCCATCACGCCTCCCCCCAGCATAATGCGTTGGGGCGAGAGGGTCACAATGTAGGCCACGAGCCCCAGTGCCAAGTAGTGAGCCTCCAGGGCCCACGCCGGATGGTCGGGTGGCAGGGTCTCAGCAGGTTGACCCCAACGCGCCTTAATGGCGGGGCCACATGCCAGGCCCTCCAGACAGTCGCCGTGATAAGGGCAGAGACCAGGAAATGGGTCCGCCTGGAAGTCGTGTGGGATACGTACGTGACCCATCTCAGGGTGCATCAGCCCATGGATGAGGTGCCCTTCCACCAGGGCTCCGCCGCCGATGCCCGTGCCCACGGTCAGGTAGAGGCATGAATCCAGGCCTTGTGCGGCTCCCCATCGGTGCTCAGCGAGCGCAGCGGCATTCACATCGGTGTCAAACCCCACCGGTACCTTGAGTACACGCTGGACCAACCCTGCAAATTCTGTATGTGCCCAACCCGGTTTGGGGGTTGTGGTCACGTATCCCCATGTTGGAGAACGAGGGTTAGGGTCAAGGGGGCCAAAGCAGGCGATGCCCACTGCGCTCAGCCCCTCAAAGCTACGAAAAAAGTCCAACGCCCGTCTGATGGACTCCTCCGGCGTAGTCGTGGGGTATCTGATCTCTTCCCTGATATCGTCGGGCCCCGTGCCTACGGCGCACACAAACTTGGTGCCACCACCTTCAATACCGCCAAAGAGTGCCACGATCACCTCGCTTGTAACTGAGCTTACCGCATCCGAATGTACGCCAAATACCTTGTGTCCATTCTAACATGTCCCTCCCCGGTGAGCAAAGCTTTCTCTTGGCAACCAACTGACTGTCACCCAGTGTGCCAGAGGCCCTGATGGATGGCGTTCGATAGCGCTGCTTTGCAATTCCCGAACCGCATTTCACTAGTGGGCGCTCACTGATTAGACGATGTCCCGCGCCTCAAGGTTCCGCATGCGGTTCGACGCGCTACGCTGTTCGAGCCAAGGACGAGTGGAGCCACAGAGTCATTGGGATCTCACGGATGTGGGGAAGCTGGGTGAACTGATGGGAGTTGTCTAGGACTATTCGTCAGGTTATACTACTGACACCAAGATACATGTGTGCAGGGATGCCAGTGCAAGACCGAGGCACAAGGGAATGGTGACCTATGAAAGTGCGTAGTGAGCTTGACCATGGGATGCATCAGCTCAACGAGATGATTTTCCGGATGGAGGGGCTGGTTGCTACGGCGATGGAGCGCGCGATCGAGTCGCTGAAGCGTCAGGATGAGGAGCTGGCCCGCCATGTGATCCATGATGATGAGGCGATCAACGTTCTGCGTTACGACATCGAGCAGTTCGCGGTGGCGATGATCGCGACACAGCAGCCGGTGGCCCGGGATCTGCGAACCATCCTGGCAGGCGTCCATATCGCCGTGGAGATGGAGCGCATGGGGGATCACGCAGCTGGTGTTGCCAAAGTGACCCTCGCAACGTGTGATGAGCCTTTGCTTAAGCCTCTCATTGACCTGCCACGCATGGCGAGCATCGGTATAGAGATGCTGCATGAAGGCGTGCAAGCCTTCGTCAACTGTGACCCAGATGCTGCACAGGCCATCATCGATCGTGATGATGAGGTGGATGCCCTCCACGATCAGGTTTTCCGGGAGTTACTCACCTATATGTTGGAGGATCCCAGCACTATCCGACGGGCGACTTACTTGATCCGTGCCTCGCACGCCGTAGAACGTTTCGCGGATCGCGCGACGAACATCGCGGAGCGCATCCTCTTCGCCGCTCAGGGACAGCTGGCAGATCTGACCTCTGAGGCCACTGGTTGAGCCTGGCGGCGCGGCAGAGCGAGGGGTCCCCTCTACGCTCTGTCAGCGCGTTTTGTTCGTTCAGGCGGAGGCGTAACGCACCCAGACTTGCATTGCTCCGGCTTCTCGGTTGGCCCAGGCGAAGTAGGGGATGGCCAGCAGAGATGTCGGCCGTACAGTACGGGAGTTGGTCGCCACAGGACGGTACAGAGCATGCCGCCAGGCGTCCTCAGGGGGAGTGACCAGGACGCTGGCTGTGATTGTCTCAATGCCTCCCAGGAGATTGGGCCTGAAACTAGTGTCGTAGTTCGTGTGGTCCCCAACGGTGATATCGCGCAGATCAACTCCCGGATGATCCATGCCCTCCAGGCAGTAGAGGAGAGGCCCCCGCATGAGAGCAACACGGCCTGTGTTCTCCAAGGCGTAGGGATGCGCGGCAACATGACGCACGGGCATAGGCAAGTGGACGCATAAGCTGTCGCCTGGCGCCCAGGAGCGGCGCACGGTGACGTAGTGTCCGGCGACGACCTCTCCGCCAATGGGCTCTCCGTTGACGCTCACGGTTGGGCAGTTTCTGGGTTCCGGGTTGGCGCACCATCCCGGGATGCGTACGCTCAGGGCGAAAGATCCTGCTGTGAGGACTTCGATGAAGACCTGCCCACTCCATGGATAGCGCGTGCGCATCATGATTTGTATCGAATCGCCTCTGGGTAGTGTCAGTTGAGCCTCGTTGCCTATCAGGTGGTGGATCCAGATAGTGTCTTCTGAAAGGCTGTAGATGTATCCAGGGATCTGGGCAATCAGCCGGGCGACATTGGGTGGACAGCACGCACATTGGAACCAGGGCTGACGACGGTAAAGCTCCTTTCCAGGTTCAGGTTGCCCATCGCTTGCCAATGGATTGACATAAAAATAGGCCCGGCCATCAAGTGAAATGCCCGGGAGCACGGCGTTGTATAGAGCCCGTTCCATGAGGTCGGCGTAGGGAGCATAACCACCGAGCAAAAGCAGGCGCCAGGCCCACATGACGTTGGCGACCCCGGCGCATGTCTCCGCGTATGCCCGAGAATTGGGCAGCTCATAGTCTGTACCAATGGCCTCGCCCTGATGCCTTGCACCGACACCCCCCGTCACGTACATCTGTCGCGTCACCATGTGATGCCACAGTCTCCTCAATGCGGTTCCGAGTTCGGGCTCCCCGTTTTCAATCAGCAGGTCAGTGGCGCCTGCGCTCAGGTATAGCGCACGCACCGCGTGCCCTGCAAGCTTATCCATCTCCCGGAATGGGACGTGATCTTGGTGATAGGGACTGTGGCCCAGATGGCCATGCCCACGGGCGTCGAGAAAATACTGGGCTAAAGATAAATACCGCTCCTGCCCAGTCTCCCGTGCCAACTCCACCAGCGCCATCTCGATCTCTGGGTGGCCCGGTACGCCTTGTTGTTGCCCAGGATGAGGCCCAAAAGTGTCTGCGATCAGGTCGGCGAAGCGACAGGCAACGTCGAGTAGCTGTGTTGAGCCGGTGGCCCGGTGGTGGGCGACTGCGGCCTGGAGGAGATGGCCGGCACAGTAGAGCTCATGCATATCGCGCAGATTGGTCCATCGCTGGCTCGGGTGTTCCAATGTGTAGTACGTATTCAAATAGCCATCGGGCTGCTGGGCCGCCTGGATCCACGAAACTGTCTGGTTTACCATCTCCTGTAATTGTGGGTCACTGTCCGTTGCCAGGATCCACGAGGCCGCCTCAAGCCATTTGTACACGTCGCTGTCGTTGAAGTAGAGTCCCTCGAACTGGCCTGGAACTTGACCGGCGGCTCGGCGGAAATTAGCCAGGCGTCCGGTGCGCTGCAGTTGCTCGAATTGCGTAGGCAGTGTTACGTCTCGCAGTAGCATGCGCCGGGGCCGCCAGAAGCCGTCAGTCAGGGTAACATCCCCCAATGGAACCGGGCGGAGGCCCGCATGTGCGCTGTGAGTTGTGTCGACGATGACGGTGGTCTGTCCTGGGATCTCCTCCATAGTTCTACCTCCTGTCGTCCGGTTGTGACTGTCACGCAAGTACACCTGACGTCGTGCTCTCTAGCGAACACGGACATTTGCTGTCTCTGTAATCTCCAGTATATCTACCCTGGATTGGCTGCAACT
>CAZHBB010000138.1:0-7149 GCA_964530185.1 uncultured Anaerolineales bacterium | reverse complement strand
TTCGATGATAGCGCTCATGTTGTCTTCGACGATGATGGTTGGGTGGCGCCACGACCGGACCATGCGTTGCAGGATTGGTACTTCTTTGGCTACGGGCACGACTATAAGGCAGCGTTGCAGGAGTATAGGTGCTTTGGAGGGGCGACGCCGCTGATCCCACGCTTCGTGTTGGGGGCGTGGTGGTCCCGTTACTGGGCCTACAGTGCGCAGGACCTGCAGGATCTGGTCAGGGAGTTTGAGGAGCATGGCGTGCCGCTCGATGTGCTGGTCATCGATATGGACTGGCATCTGCCCAATGCCTGGACTGGCTATACCTGGAACCGTGAGCTCTTCCCCGATCCGCCAGCCTTCCTGCGCTGGGTGCATGGGAAAGGGCTGCGCGCGACGCTCAACCTGCATCCCGCAATGGGGGTGCAGCCCTTCGAAGAAGCCTACCCCGCCTTCGCCCGTGCGATGGGCGTGGATCCTGACAGCAAGGAGCCCATCCCCTTCCGCATCACCGACAAGTGCTTTATCAAGTACTACTTCGAGCTGTTGCATCATCCGCTGGAGGACGAGGGCGTCGATTTCTGGTGGCTTGACTGGCAGCAGGGGGAGTCCTCGGAGCTCAAGGGCCTGGATCCGCTGCCCTGGCTCAACCACCTGCACTTCAGCGACAGCCGGCGGCGGGGGACGCGGCCGCTGATCTATAGCCGCTGGGGCGGATTGGGCAATCACCGTTATCCCATTGGCTTCTCCGGCGATACCTTTGTGACGTGGGAGTCATTGCAGTTCCAGCCCACTATGACCGCCACGGCCTCAAACGTCCTGTATGGCTGGTGGAGTCACGACATCGGCGGCCATATGGGGGGCGCCACTCCGCCAGAGCTTTACGCGCGCTGGGTCCAGTACGGGGCCCTGAGTCCGGTGCTGCGGTTGCATGCCACGAAGGATCCCCGCGCCGAGCGCCGCCCATGGGCCTACCCTGACCCGATCTATCGCGCGGCCAAGGCGGCCTTCCTGTTGCGCTACCGCTTGATTCCCTACCTCTACACGATGGCGCGGGTGACCACGGACACTGGGTTGGGGCTGTGCCGTCCGATGTATTACGAGCAGCCGGAGGATGAGAGCGCCTATGTCGCCCGTTATCAGTACTACCTCGGTGATCAGATCATCGCCGCGCCGCTGGTCTTTCCTGCTGACCCGAGGACGGGCCTGGCGCGGCTCGACGTCTGGTTGCCGCCGGGTACCTGGATCGCGATGGATACACTGGAGACGGTGGAAGGCCCCCGCTGGGTGCGGATGGTGGGGGATCTCAACCGGGTCCCGATGTTCGTGCGGAGTGGCGCGATCATCCCGTTGGCTCCCGACTTCGAGGCGCAGGAGGCACCGCGTCTCACCTCGGGGACCAGCGACGCACAGCCTCGGGATCGGTTGATCCTGCGCGTTTTCCCTGGAGAAGGGTCTTTCCAGGTGTATCAGGATGATGGGACGACTGAGGCCTATCTTGCAGGACAGTACGAGTGGTTGCCGGTATCGACAGGCCTGGAGGACGAGGGAACCCGCTGGGTGGTGACGATTGGCCCGGTTGAGGGGCACTGCGAGGCGCTGCCGCGGGAGTGTGCCTACGAGCTTCAGTTAATGGGGAGCCATCGCCCGACGCAGGTACAGGTCAATGGACGGACCGCGACCGCCTGGTCGTATGACGCGGCGGCTTTGTGCACCACTATTGTGATCGCCCCCACCTCCAAAGAGACGCGCCTGACGGTCGTCGCCAAGGGGGATGCGTCGCTGGTGGCATTGGGCGAGGCGCACAATCGGAAGGTCATTGGGGTGGATGTGAGGCGGTTGCTAGGATCAGATTTCGCGGGTGATCCTATGGATGTGGCGGCGGTGGCGGCATCGGATGGGCATGCCCGGGGCGATGCACTGGCGCGGCTGGGCGGACCACTCTGGCACACACTGGCGCACGTGACCTACCAGGAGGCACAGCGGCAGCTTGGCATGGTGATTGTCGCCCCGCCAGCCGATGGCGAACCGGTGGATGTGGCGCTGGATTTCAAGCTGGAGCGAGGCAGAGAGGTGCAGCACGCCCAGGTGCAGCGCGCAGGCGTGACACAGCCACTGATCGTGCCGACACCGTTCGCGTTCGACGGTGAGCCATGTAGCACACGTTGGTCGGTGCAGGCTGTACTGCGCTGGGCTGGGCAGGAGATCGTGGAGAGCTACACGAGCGCGCCACTGTTCCCCTCGCTCTACAAGTGGCACGCGGCGGCCTATGGCGCCGGTGTGCCGCGGCCGACGTTGGAGCAGATTCACGCGGCGCTGCGAGGTGAGGAGACGCCGGTGACCCTGCGAACACTGGCGCAGGATCCAAGGAGGATGCACAATCTAGCGGAGCCATTCCTGCTGCGCTTCTGGCGGGTTTGCCCTGAGTTGATGACGGGCGAGGGAGAGGTCGGGGCCTTCTTGGTGGCACGGATCCTCACCGCCGAGGCGCGTGAGGCGGTACTGGAGTTTGTGGGCCCGCCACCTAGGGAGATCCTGGTCAATGACGTGCCCGTGGCGCTGCAAGAGATAGCGATGGATCCAAAGATCCCCGCCCATTTCCGGCCACCGTGTCAGACGAAGGTGTTCACCCTGCGGGCGGGTGAGAATATCCTAATCGTGCACACGGTGTCACCGTCCGATGGTCGCTGGTTCTTTATCGGGCGCTTGCTGACGCCGGCCGGCGAACCGATGCTCGATGTCGATTTGCGCTGAGAAGCGGAAGGAGAATGTGATGGGGGATCGATTACGCGGCGTGCTGGTTGGGTGCGGCGGCATTAGTCAGGCTTGGCTCAAGACGCTGACGACGATGGATGAGATCCAGCTTGTGGCGTTGGTTGACCTGGAGGAATCTGCCGCCGCGCAGCGGGCAGAGGAGTTCGGGTTGACGCAGGTGCACATCGACACTGACCTGGAGAGGGTCCTCGAAGAGCAGAGACCCGACGTGGTGTTTGACTGCACGGTGCCGGCCGCTCATTACGACGTGACGCTGAAGGCGCTGCAGCATGGCTGTCATGTGCTGGGTGAGAAACCGCTGGCAGACTCCATGGATCACGCCCGGGAGATGGTAACCGCGGCTGAGGCCGCAGGCCGGCTCTTCGCTGTGATGCAGAATCGGCGCTATGACGCCAATCTTCGTCGGTTGAGTGCCTTTCTGATGTCGGGCGCGATTGGGAGGATCACCGCCGTCCACAGCGATTTCTTCATCGGAGCGCACTTTGGAGGATTTCGTGACCACATGGCGCATGTGCTGCTGCTGGACATGGCGATCCACACCTTCGATGCGGCGCGGTTGCTGGCGCGAGCTGACGCCCAGGCTGTCTACTGTCATGAGTGGAACCCGCCCGGCTCATGGTATGATCAGGACGCCTCGGCGGTGGCCGTCTTCGAGATGACGCATGATATTGTCTATACCTATCGGGGGAGTTGGTGTGCTGAGGGATTGAACACGACCTGGGAGAGCAATTGGCGTATTATCGGTGAGCGAGGAAGCGTGATCTGGGATGGCGCCCAGGGATTCCGGGCAGAGGTGGTCGTAGCACAGGGTGGCTTTCGCTCCGAGCTGGCGGATGTGCCGATACCGGTTGTTGACGTTGGGGGGAAACGCGGTGGGCATGATGGGGCGATCCGCGAGTTCATCCACTGTGTGCGTCACGGATGTGTGCCCGAGACTGTGGCGTCTGACAACATCAAGAGCCTGGCCATGGTTTTCGGCGCGATTGAGAGCGCAGAGAGAGGAGGACGTGTGCAGATCCAGGCTTAAGGCTGCGGGCCGGATTGTGCCGGGTAGATCTTGCCTGGCATATCATCATGGTTGTGTTGGATGGTGACGTCCTTGTTGGTTATCCGTTATGTGTCATGGATGTTTTCGGATTGAGCTTATTAAATTTATTTTGGATCGGAGGGACTCATGGGATCTATCGCTGTTATCACAGATACTGATGCCAGTTTACCGTCGGAGATCGTCGAGGCGCTGGGGATTCGGCTGGTACCCATCAACATCCATTTCGGTGAGGAGACGTTCCGCTCAGGTGTCGATATCGATGACGCGACACTTTTCGCGCGTGTGGACCGTGATGGCACGATGCCAACGACATCCGCACCCTCGCCGGGAGAGTTTGCCAAGGCCTATGAGGCGGCGTTCCAGGATGGTCATGATGCAGTGGTGTGCATCTGCGTAAGCAGCGTGGTGAGTGGGACCTACAACGCTGCTGTCACAGCCCGGGGGATGTTTCCTGACCGCACCATTCACGTGGTGGACTCCCATAACATCTCGATGGGGCAAGGGTTCATGACGATGGTGGCCGCTGAAGCCGCCAGCCAGGGGGCGGACGTCGAATCGATTGTGGCTCGAGCCCAGGAGGTTGGGAGGCGGACGTCTCTCTACGCCGCCCTGGATACGCTGCACTATCTGGCTCTCAGTGGGCGGGTAGGGTACCTTGCAGCCGGCATGGCCTCCGTCCTGAAGATCAAGCCTGTATTGACGATGGACAGAGAGGGCAAGCTGGATCTGTTGGAGAAGGTGCGGACGCGCAAGAAAGCCTGGTCTCGGGTTGTGGACCTGATTGTGGAGAGCCTGGGAGATGCTGCGGTGGAGAGGGCCGCGATTCTCCATGTCGATGCTCTCGATCAGGCCCACAAGTTCGGGGAACAGCTACAGGCTGCCCTGAACAACCCGGTTGAGCTCATCTATGCGGACTTCGGCCCAGGGCTTTCGGTTCACACTGGACCAGGCATGGTTGGCGCGGTTGTTGTGGCGGCTGCTTCCTGATCGCTGCAGATGTCCGTAGACGGACTTTGGTGATTATGATATCTGAGAGGGTGTGCAATGGTTGATCGTTTTGTCCTTGAGGAGGCTTGAACTGTATGGAACTACGCCTGTATGATACATTCACCCGAAGCTTGCGGATCTTCGAACCTCTTCATCCGCCGGAGGTGGGGATGTACACCTGTGGCCCCACAGTGTACAACTATGCCCACATCGGAAACCTTCGTACCTACATTTTCGAGGACGTGCTGCGCAGGGTGTTGGTGTTCAACGGCTGGTCCGTGAAACATGTGATGAACATCACCGATGTGGGACATCTGCTCTCAGACGCTGATGAGGGTGAGGACAAAGTGGAACAGGCCGCCCGGCGCCAGGGTAAGTCCGCCTGGGAGATCGCGGAGTTCTACACTCAGGCGTTCAGGGAAGACCTGGAGCGGTTGAACATTTTGGAACCGACCCTCTGGTGTAAGGCTACCGACCACATTCAGGAGCAGATCGAGTTAGTCCAGTGCATCGAGGCAAAGGGCTATACCTACCGTACCTCCGATGGCATCTATTTCGATACCTCTAAGCTGGAGGACTACGGCTATATGGCACGCCTGGATGTCGAGGGGCTGCGGGCCGGAGCCCGCGTGAGCCTGGGGGAGAAGCGCAATCCCACGGACTTTGCCCTGTGGAAATTCAGCCCTCCAGACGTGAAGCGCCAGATGGAGTGGGACAGTCCCTGGGGGGTGGGTTTCCCTGGGTGGCATATCGAATGTACTGCGATGTCAGTCAAGTACCTGGGGCCATTCTTCGACATTCACTGCGGGGGCGAGGATCATATTAACGTCCACCATGTGAACGAGATCGCACAGGCCGAGGCCTGCTATGGCACGCGGTTGGCGAACTTCTGGCTCCACGGTTACTTCCTGCAACTTGACACGGGTCGCATGGGGAAGTCGCTTGGGAATTTCCTGCGGGTCCAGGACTTGATCGATCGCGGTTATGATCCCCTGGCCTATCGGTACCTGTGTCTGGGGGCGCATTACCGGTCACGCTTGACCTTCTCCTGGGATGCATTGGACTCTGCCGCCAAAGCGTTGGAGCGTCTGCGGGAGATGGTATACGGGTGGGAGGACGAAGGCTCGGTGTCGGACACGTGGGTCGGGGAGTTCGTTAAGCAGATCAACGATGACCTCAACATGCCAAGGGCGTTGGCGACGGTTTGGGAGGTTGCGCACAGTGACCTGTCCGATGCCGACAAGAAAGCCACTCTGTTGAAGTTCGACGAGGTCCTGGGCCTCAGGTTGGCTGAGTGGCAGCCGGAGGCTGTCCCGGAGGAGATCCTGCGCCTGGTGGACAGGCGCCAGGAGGCCCGTCGCGCCCGTCGGTGGGCAGAGGCGGACGCTCTCCGTGACCAGATCCTGGCAGCAGGTTATGAGGTCCGAGATACCCCAGAGGGACCGGTGGTCCGTCGGCGGCTTTGACCTGCGCTGTTTGCTCGGGCGTTCTGTGCTCCGTCGCAAACTGTATGCGACAGAGCACATCCATTAGCGTAGAGTATCTATAGGGACTGGTGTGCTTAGACAATCGGAGGTAGAGATGGCGAGTCACGAGATCGATTACAAGGTGTTCGGCGACGATCTGCAGTTTGTGGAAATCGAACTTGATCCTGGAGAGACGGTAATCGCGGAAGCGGGTGTCATGATGTACATGACCTCTGAGATCAGCTTCGAGGCACGGCTGGGCGATGGATCGAAGCCAGGGGGCGGGTTGCTTGACGCTGTGACGAGTGTGGGGAAACGGCTCCTCACCGGTGAGTCGATCTTCATGACGCACTTCACCAACCGAGCCGCGGTACAAAAGCAACACGTGGCATTTGCGGCTCCTTACCCCGGCAAGATCATCGCGATCGATCTGGATGAGACAGGTGGTGAGCTGACATGCCAGAAGGACGCTTTCCTCTGTGCAGCGCTGGGTACAGAGATCAGTGTAACATTCAATAAGCGGCTAGGGGCAGGATTCTTCGGTGGAGAGGGCTTCATCCTGCAGCGCCTGAAGGGGGATGGTATGGTGTTCCTCCATGCGGGCGGCACCATCGTCGAACGGCGCCTAAACAACGAGCGACTATTGGTGGATACCGGATGCCTGGTGGCCTTCGAACCCGGGATCGACTACGACATCCAGCGTGCTGGCAATCTCAAGTCGATGCTGTTCGGTGGCGAGGGTCTCTTCCTGGCTACGCTAACTGGGACAGGCCGGGTATGGCTGCAGTCGCTGCCGTTCTCGCGGTTGGCCGACCGTGTCCTCAAATCAGCGCCCTCTGCAGGGGGGCAGCAGAAGGATGAGGGATCCGCACTGCGTGGTCTGAC
>CAZHBB010000137.1:5511-7220 GCA_964530185.1 uncultured Anaerolineales bacterium | reverse complement strand
AGGCGATGCGTCTGATCTGGGAACGGATGAAGCTCATCATCGAGCCCTCAGCCGCGGTGCCGGTCGCTGCGCTCTTCGCACACCAGGATGTGTTCCAGGGTAAGCGCGTCGGTGTTATCCTCTCAGGTGGCAACGTCAACCTTGATAAGCTTCCCTGGCTCACCTAGTGATTGTTCAAAACCCTCCTGATGTGACACCCCACCGTTCCGGAGACTGTCGTGGGCTGTGCTTCGTGCCGGCTCGGGTCGGATGGAGATCAGGGGAGGGAGATTGCTGAGAGTGGATGCAGATCGCAGTCAACCCTGCGGCGCAGTGAATCTGTCTTGATCGAGAAGGACAAACAACCCGGTGCACTCAGAGGCTTCCTCAGGCTTTTGAGCCCCAGCAGTGAACTCCCGCCTCCTCATGAGTTCCTGATCGGTTCCTATTGGTCGTGTGAGCCAGAGCCCTCACCCTGACCAGGAGGGGCGCGGTCCTCGCTGGCTTTGAGGACGCTTCGGATGCGATGTATGGTTGCACCCCTCATCTTAGAAGCTAAAATAAGTGGCGCTGATGGGTGGTGTCCTAAAGTAGCGGTGGGCACAGGGATCGGAGTATTGATGATGTACAAAGATGAGATCTGGTATCGTAAACTGGTCCAGGCGGTGGAGGAGCATCGGGAACAGTTCAGCCAGAAGCAATGGGACAAATACCGCGTGGACCTCTTGCTCAAAATCGCCAACCGTGTGAGGGAGTTCTCCGACGGGTGTGAGATCTGCCGCGGATATCAGCACACGTTAACCAGGTTGGAGGAGGAGTTTCAGGAACTCCCTGACTCGAAAGCCCAGCGTCAGTATCAGTTGGAGCAACTGAGAGCTATGACAGGGCATTTTGTGGAGGCACATCGGCTGGCGGCTCCAGGCTATTTCGCCCGTAAGTGGCTGAAGCTTGGCATGCTCGCCGGTCTGGCACTGGGCTTCCTGGCGATGCTGGCCTACGGGAATCTGCTCTTATGGCCGCTGGGCGTCCTGGTAGGAGGCGGTCTGGCGTGGGCGTATGGCATCACTGAGGACAAGAGGTTTGAGCGCGAGCATCGTCTCCTCTGAGCGCTTGACGAGTCCGCGCGTCACAATGTCTCCCAGACGTCTCAGATCAATTTCCCTCTTCGTGGCGGTGTGTTTCCTGTCGTTCTCACTGTCTGTGTCTGGGGTACAGGCTGCGGGCGCCAGCGGTTACCCTACGGGGGAAGATCACCTCGTTTCCTGTTGGCCGGTTTCGTCGGGGCGCTTGAGCGCCGCAGAGGTGCCATGGACCATCGGCATGCAGGAGCTCGTCACAGACGTCTATCCCCGGCTATCCCCGCACCTGATAAGGACCTTGCTTGTCTCGCCCTCCTCCCCTACGCTTGCTCAATCTAGAGCAGATGATGTTCCCCTGTGGCGTGTCCAGCGTGTGAGCGCTCGCCTGCGGGATGGACGCGCTCTCTCACTGGTGCAGGGCGTCAATGCATGTCTCTCTGCCCCACTGCAAGAGTTGGCACTGACGCCCCAACCCATGATCCAGGGGCAAACGGCCGTTCTGTCGTTGGAGACGGATCGCCTGAGTTTCTGTCGCGCCACCTTTCTGGGTGAAACTCTACCCTGCTATCGAGAGGGAAACGCCCATCTGTATGTGCTGGTTGGAGTATCTGCGTTGACTGAGCCCGGTGTCTATCCCCTACGCGTTGATCT
>CAZHBB010000137.1:2981-5411 GCA_964530185.1 uncultured Anaerolineales bacterium | reverse complement strand
CTTTGGGGACCGGCGTTCCTATGGCGGCACAGTGCGAGGCTATCACACTGGCATTGACTACCGTGTCCCCACCGGGGTACCTGTTGTCGCTCCCGCCGACGGTGTCGTGGTGATGGCTGAGACTCTGGCCCTCCGTGGTCACGCGGTGCTCATTGATCATGGTTGGGGGGTAGTAACCGGTTATTGGCATCTCTCCAAAGTGGACGTGCACGTCGGACAGGTTGTTCGACGTGGGACGATCATCGGGAGGGTGGGGAACACAGGGCTGTCTACGGGCGCTCACCTCCACTGGGAGTTGTGGGTGAACGGTGTGTCAGTGGATGGTCGTCAATGGCTGCGGGGAGATGGGTTGGAAGGGGTGCGGCTTGCGCCCTTGCACTCTGACCAGCCAACGGCCCGTCAGTAGCGATCGCTGAAGAGGTGAACCCATGTGTGGTCGATTCACGCTGTGGCTGCAATTTGGAGATTTGGTCAAAGCTTTCCCTGAGTTCGAGTTCACAGAGGAGCTCTCGCCACGCTACAACATCGCGCCATCCCAACCTGTAGCTGTGGTTCCCAATGATGGGAGTCGCCGGGTGCGATTGTTTCAGTGGGGATTGGTCCCTTTCTGGGCCAAAGACCCCAAGATCGGCTATCGGCTGATCAACGCCCGCGCCGAGACCCTGGCCGAGAAGCCCGCATTCAGGGCTGCGTACCGACGCCGACGTTGTCTGATTCTGGCCGATGGCTTCTACGAGTGGCGGACCGAACCTGGGCGCCGGCTAAAGACCCCTTTCTATGTTCGGTTGGCCTCTGGGGAGCCCTTCGCATTTGCCGGGTTGTGGGAGGTGTGGCGTCCTGACGATACACCCCTGTATTCATGCATCATTATCACGACTGATTCGAATGCATTGCTGACGCCTATCCATGATCGTATGCCTGTGATCCTGCCGCGTGACGCATATGACCTGTGGTTATCGTCTCATGAGATGCGTCCCCGTGACCTTGGCCACCTTCTGCGCCCTTATCCAAGCGAGGAGATGGTAGCCTATCCTGTGTCTAGAATGGTGAATGACCCGGCGGTCGATGTTCCGGCTTGTATCGAACCCGCACAGGTATGAGCGGCTATGGCTATAGGCCGATTCCTGTGGGGTTCAATTGCGCCGATTTTGAGAGTTGGAGGTGTTTGATGGATCCGCTTGACTACGTACAGCAGCATCGTGAGAGGTTCCTGGAAGAGCTCATGCAGTTTCTGCGTATCCCCAGCATAAGTACCCAGGCTGAGCATGAGCCTGACATGCAGACTGCGGCATCCTGGCTCTGTGATCGCCTGCGAGCTGCCGGGTTTCCTCGTGCCGAGGTGATGCCTACCCAGGGCCATCCCGTGGTCTACGCCGAGTGGCTGGCCGCGGGCCCTGCGGCGCTCACGGTTCTGATCTATGGGCATTATGATGTGCAGCCTGTGGATCCTCTGGATGAGTGGGAGACGGAGCCCTTTGAGCCATCGATACGTGGGGAGGATCTGTTCGCGCGCGGTGCTTCGGATGACAAGGGACAGCTTTATATCCATGTGAAGGTTGCCGAGGCCTATCACATGACGGCGGGCACACCGCCAGTGAATGTCAAATGCCTGTTCGAAGGGGAGGAGGAGACCGGGAGTCCGAGTCTCGAACCTTTCATCCGAGCGCATCGGGACCTGCTTGCCGCTGACCTGGCACTCATCTCGGATACGGGGATCCTTGCCGAAGATCTGCCGAGTATCGTCTATGGACTGCGGGGGTTGGTCTACCTGGAGGTAGAGGTCACCGGACCGCAGCATGACTTGCATTCGGGCGGCTACGGGGGGGCGGTGAACAACCCTATCAATGCGTTGTGTCGGATCATTAGTGGCCTGCAGGATGCGGACGGGCATGTGACCGTCCCAGGCTTCTATGACCGGGTGCGGGACCTGACAGCAGAGGAACGGGAGATATTGGCCAGAGTCCCATTCGATCGGAGTGCCTGGCTTGCTCGTACCGGTGTACCTACGGATTGGGGAGAGCCAGAGTACACAATCCCAGAGCGAACCTCGGTCCGACCCACGCTGGACGTGAATGGGATCTGGGGTGGTTATACTGAGCCGGGAAGCAAGACTGTGCTGCCAAGCCGGGCACATGCCAAGATCTCTATGCGCCTGGTGCCCGATCAGGAGCCAGAGGACATCACTCGATTGGTGAGTAGTCATATCAAAGCGATTGCCCCGCCCTCGGTGCAGGTTAAGGTGCACAGTCTGCATGGTGCCCCGCCTGCACTGGTGGACCGTAACAGCCCGGCCATGCGTGCTGCTCGCCAGGCGTATCATGACACATTCGGTGTCGAGCCCCTCATGATACGCGGTGGTGGATCGATCCCCGTTGTCACCACTTTTCGCCGCGAACTGGGGATCGATACAGTGCTGATGGGATTCGGGTT
>CAZHBB010000137.1:0-2881 GCA_964530185.1 uncultured Anaerolineales bacterium | reverse complement strand
TCAGGCGGTAGGGCAGGCTGTCGGCGCAAACCCCGTGGCTATCGTAGTGCCGTGTCATCGGGTGGTAGGAGCGGACGGGAAGTTGACCGGCTATGGTGGTGGCGTCGACCGTAAGGCAGCACTGCTGGAGTTGGAGCAGAAGGGACTCCAGCTTCGGATGTCCCTCGATCAGTCTGTCGCGTAGGGGATGACCTTCGTCACGGTGCAGCCTTACTAAGAGGGATGGTAAAAGTGTCTGCCTCTGGCCTTTGAACCATTGACCATCGTTCCATGGTGTCCAGCCAATAGAGACCAGTGCGGAAATAGGCGGGTCGTTCTTCTTCTCTCAGCGTGAATCGGTGGAGCTGGATCAGGAGGTCACCGGGCTGTAACGCTCCGGGGCTGATCCCCAGCCCGTCGGACACCTGGAGAGCTTCTCCATCGGATGTGAGGAAGTGCCCCATGACCGAGAAGGGACGGGTGATGGGGCCCTCTGTGATCCGCCACCACGTCTCTACCTCGAGAGCTTCTTTTAGGGCAATGACTTGTACGGAGATCAGATCGGCCGGTCCGTCGAGGGCTAAGGGGGTGTTCACTATTGCGGTGTGATCGAAGGGGGGCATGGCCACACCCCCGGGTTGGGCCCATACTTTGAGTGGGGCCGGGGTCTCCGTGTTGTCGGAGCTGCGGTAGAGCACGAATGCTGGCTCGGCGCGATAGGCGCGCTGACGGTAGATGAGGCGGGCCTTTTCCAAATGGCGTGCTGTAAAAGCATGCGTGAGCGGGGGGGCTGCATAATGCAACCGCGCGGCCAGCGTGTCCTTTACGAGAGCCCCGTGCAAGACATACATGCCCGGTCCATCCCTTTCCCCTGGGATCACCCATGTTTGGGTGCAGTCGAATAGTAGTGAGCGTTCCGGAGGGGCGCCAAGCCCCTCGGTGAGCGCCTGAGCGTCCAAGGGGACCACCGGTACTGCGCATTGCGCTACCCAGTCTGTCTCTACCTCCTCTGGGGTGACGTGGTAAAAGTGAAGGGCATGGGCAATAAGGGCATCTGGCATACGCCATCGGAACCAGTCATACATTTCCCCGTCCACCAGGGGAATCCCATCCAGCGGCGTCATGCTAATGACGTAGTCACCAGGCGGTGGTGCGAAGCGGGAGGGGAAGACTGGGGGGGTGTCTCCACGCAGTGGCGTGAGGGGTTCGTAACGCACGCCATAGACGGCTGGATCATAGAAAATGAAGGCCGCCAGCTTCACATGGTCGATATGTCGCTCGTCCTGGAACTGGGCCAGGGCTTTGTAACCCTGTCCCCAGTCGGTGTTGGAATCGGCGAGGTAGCGCCATCCCTGCCTGGGCCCCCCCACGAGTTCGTTGAAGTAGCTGAGCAGATAGGGTGACAGGCTGAGGACAGATCCCATCTGGATTGCGACGAGCAGAGCTGTCACGCTACCTACCCACCTATGTGGGACGGCAGTTTCCTTTCGGGCCAGGCTGGTCAAGGCACCGGCGCCGCCGATGTAGCCCAATGGTACCAGGGGTAACAGGTGCCGATAACCGATGTTGAGCGTGCTAAGCAGGGAGATCACTCCGTAGGTCATGGCGAAGAGCGCGGGCATTGACAACAACCACTGTACCCAGCTCCTGCGGTTGACAATCTCTCGGATCCAATGGAGTGCCCCCCCGGCGAGGATGAGGAGCAGGGGAATGGGCGTCTTGAGCAGAAATGCGAGCGGGAAATAGCTCCACCATCCATGGTCGCTGTTCTCTCCCAAAAGGTAGGCCTGGTGCCCCCCTGCACTGTGGGAGAGCAGTCGTGACACGGGAATCGCGTGGGCAGCGGCAGGCACGGGGAGAGGCAGGCCCGGAAGCCTGCCGACCTGGAACCCGTAGGCCGCCCAGAAGACAAGAGCGCAGACCGCGAGGACCGTGCTACTCAGCCGGATGAACTGCCAGCGGCCCAACCCTGTGCGCCGTGGTAGCAGCAGATGGGTCATGCCCACGATAGCCATCGCCGGCAGGAGCGTCAGCGCTGTGAGTTTGGCGGCCAGCGCCAATCCAAGGAGAATGCCTAGACGCACGGCATGGCTGAGAGTGGGTCGTCTGAACCAGCGTGTCGCCTCCCACAACGTCCAGAGAATGAGGGTAGTAGTGCCCAGATCGGTACCGGCGATGGCGCTATGGGCCAACAGGTTGGGATCCAGGGAGGCCAGAAGTGTTGTGGCCAGTCCCATCTTAATACCGACCCGCTCGCGAGCCCATCGCAAGATGAGAGCCAGTAGAAGGCATCCCAGAAGTGCGCTCATGGCGCGTGCCGGGATAAGCCACCTGTCAACCGGCAGTGAGGGGTAAAGGAGTTGCTGAGCCATGTGGAGCAGGGGGAGACTTTCGGTCCTTTCTGTCGTCGCTGCCTCTTCCCAGGCAGGGAGTTTTGTGGGATCGGGGAGTCCGGCGAGCGGCAGGACAGGGATCGCTAGCCAGAGCTTTACGACAGGGGGGTGTTCTTCAATTAGTCTGTAGTCACCCGTGCGCCATATGGTATATCCACTGGCGATGTGTAGGCCCTCATCAATGGTCATGGAGGTGGCCCGGGCGATGAACAGGACGTGGGCAAAGAAAGTCCACAGAATGAGCCACGGTGCCCACCATTTGTATCGTCTCATGTGCCTGGCGTCCACTTCGCCATAGATGGAGGAGCCCGCCCCTCCTAACGCCTCATGATCGAACCAGAGAAGATATCAGCGGCCCTGTCCGGCGTCAGAGTCGTCGACGTGGAGCTGCCAATGGTGATGTCGTATACGGCGCTGGTCTCGGTTACACAGACGCCTTCGCCTGGCCGCCGCGACAGGGCGGCGAAGAAGATTCTCTGACCTGACTGCACATTGGGTATGGTGGCCTG
>CAZHBB010000136.1:3835-7227 GCA_964530185.1 uncultured Anaerolineales bacterium | reverse complement strand
CACCACCAGGGGGCGGAGGGCCATAGCCGGTGCCCCACCCGACCACAGAAGAGGGAGGGGGAGCTATACCTGCGTCAGTCACATAGGAGAGCGTTTCCAGGTGGACGGGCGTGCTTTTTGAGGCCTGACTTCTGGGCCGCCGAGTCATTTCCCATATACGAAATACCTCTCCAGGTTAACCATCCGCCGCTGGGACAAGGAGATGTAGGACAGGCTTTCTAGCCTGTCCGGACAGCCTGGAAAGGCTGTCCTACATTAGCATGTAAGGCGGGCTTTTGCGCCCTAGAAGCTGCGCCTGTCAGGACAGGACTTGGTCCTGGGGAGGGGAGGCTGTCCCACAACGGTGTAGGGTGGGGCCTCGGACGGGGATGTTCTCCAACAGCTTGCGCCTGATGGGTACGTGCGCAGCTACCCGAGGTTGACTAAGCCCGCGGGGGGTGTGGCCCCCCTGGCCAGGTCGGTTCATCGAACGTGATCTGTAGCCCCGTGTCCGTCACGATGTAGCGTCCGTACTGGAGGGGGGCGTTGGGGTCCAGGATACGGGGCAGGAGCACAGGCAGGTCCTCAACCAGCGGCAGCTTCGGCAGATCTGCCAGCTCGACCCAGACCGCGGTCCCCTCCTCAGAGGCCCTGGGCTCCTGATCCGACTGACAGGTCCCTGTGAAGACGAAGAGCAGCACACCGGGGGGCGTGGGCAGGGTCACGTGAATGACGCCACGCAGGGTGAGGGGCACATCCTCCAGCCCTGTCTCCTCAGCCAGTTCGCGCTGGGCGCACTGCAGGGGGGATTCCCCCGGCTCCATGTGTCCACCGATCCCGTTGTATTGGTTGGCCCACAGGCGTTTGTCGGGCGCGCCGCGCAGCAGGAGGACCTGGGTGCCGCGCGTGAGGAAGATCAGGGTGCGCGGGATGACGGCATAGTGAGGCTGGGGTGTTCGTTGATCCTCAGGGCGCATAACGGTCATCTCCGTAGGTGAGTATCAGGGTGTGGATAGCCTCGTAGGTCAGCCAGCGGCTGGGGTGCATGGGGGGCTCCCAATCCAATGCCAGGGTGGGCTTCCTCTTGACCCAATGGCCCTCGGTGTTTTGTTGCTGGGCCAGGCGTTGAACCAGGCCCTCGAATTCGGGTGTCTCGCGGAACGGAGTCTGAGCCAGGGTGTGGCACAGCTCGCTGAGGTCGCTGTCGTGGTAGCGTGGGAAGCGCAAGGTCAGCCATCCCGGTTCACGCCTGGTCCAGTTGTACGGATAGCGCAGCAGATAGCGGCCGAGGATCTCCATGGCTGTCGTGTGATCTGCCATTGTGTCGGCCATACGTAACAGGCCCTCTAGCGCTTTGATCGCGGCAGCGCACGTCGTGTGATCCGCCGTCGGCTGGCCGAGGGTGTCCGGCGCCTGCTGCACCGTCGCCACAAGCTGCCGGCAGGCAGCCTGCGTGATGGGATGGTCGCCAAAGCCAAAGTGGTGCAGGATCCGCAAGGCCATGCCGGTGAGCCCTATGGGGGGGATGGCGGTTCCTCCCCTGGGAGCCAGGTATCCATCGTTGCGGCGGCCGTAGGCGAGAAGTTGCTCACATGACGCCTGGGCCTCAGGGAACGGTGGTGCACCCAGTTGGGCCAGGAGATAGAGGGTCCCGAAGGTGCCCAATGGCCCGCCGTAGTAGGGATCCCCAGCCCGTCCCCAATGGTGCAGGGGGTCCCAGTGGGCGCGCAGCCTGGCGACGGGGGCCCAGTCCAGCACCCGTTGGCGCTCCTCGGTGAGTTCGCTATCTGGTTTCCTGAAGATGTCACGCAGGGTGAGGTAACGCACCGAGGGGTTGACGGGATCCAGCAGCCAGGGCACCGGATCCCGTCTGACGTGATCGAGCCAGCGCATCAGCCCTTCCCCAGGACGAGAGGCAAGTGCATGACGGGGCGGTTCAGGCCTTGTAGCCGATCATGCGCAGGAAGCCCTTGCGCCAGGCGATATCCTCTTCGCCCTCGACGCCCTTGGGGCTGACGCCGTCGACCACCCCCAGGATGGCGCGCCCCTGCCCGGTCTCCGTGACAACGTCGGCGACGATGACCTGGGTTGGATTGGCGGTGGCGCAGTAGATGTGAACCACCTCGGGCACGGCTTTCACGGCGTTGAGCACGTTGATGGGGTAGAATCCCTCCCCCAGGAAGATGAGAAAGCTGTGCCCCGCGCCGATAGCCTGGGCGTTGGCTTTGGCGAGTGCGATCATCGCCTCATCTGTGCCGCTCCAGCGTATCAGCGCCTTGCCAGAGGCCTCGCAGAAGGCCAGGCCGAACTTGATGCCGGGGACCGCCGTCACCAGGGCTTCATGCAGATCCTCCACGCTTTTAATGAAATGGGTCTGCCCCAGGATGAAATTGATGGGTTCCGGCTTCTCTATGGGGACGATCTTGAGTTCAAGGCTCATGGTGTACCTCCTTCATGGCTCGTTTTGGGGCTCATGGGCGCCCGGCCCTGCCGAGACGATCTGCAACCCCAGGCGCTCCAGGACCTGCCGCAGGTCCTGGAGGGCTGCGCGGGTGGCCCGGGCCGCGATGGTGCTATTGGGGGCATGGGCGGCTGCGATGACCTTCAGCCCACGCCGAGTGGCAGTGGGGAAGGGTTGGGCGAGCGACTTGAGATAGACGTCGGGATGCCGCTGCGCGACCTCCCGCAGCGGTCGAGCGAGCTTCGCTTCGTCGTCCACCCTCACCACCAGCCAGGCCTCTGACCAGGACCCGGCGCCGAAGCGGGTGGTGAGCTCGGGCAAGATTGACTCCTCGAGGATGGCCCTCATCTCGGCTGGCACGCCCGGCAGGACGTAGAGGAGCACGCCCTCGTGGAGCAGGCGCACACCAGGGGCAGTGCCGATGGGGTTGGGCAACGGCGTGGCGCCGGCCGGGAGCTGTGACATCTTCAGGCGGGCGGGCGCTGGCCCCCGATCCCGCAGGTAGCCCTGTTGGGCCAGCCGCGCGTAGTGCGTCTCGACCAGACGCTGGGCCTCGGTGCTAAGGTGTAGAGGCCGGCCAAGCGCCTGGGCCAGGACGCGAAGCGTCAAATCGTCGTCGGTTGGGCCCAGCCCTCCTGTGATGATCAGGACGTCGGGCGCCTGGCGGAGGAGGAAGTGGAGAGATGATATGATGCTTTCTTCTTGATCGCGGGTGATGACGGCGAAGGTGACGACCAGGCCCAGAGAGGTGAGACGTTGACTCAGGGTGTGGAGGTTGGCGTCGCGGACCTCTCCGTTGAGGAGTTCGCTGCCAATGGCCAGGAGCACACACGTCGGCATGATGGTGTGACCTCACTTCTGCTGTTGTCGATGCTCGCCTATTTTCGGGGACCCCTCTGAATGTAGCACGGCCATCCTCCGTGTCAACCGACGGGACGCGGTGGCGAGGTTT
>CAZHBB010000136.1:1684-3735 GCA_964530185.1 uncultured Anaerolineales bacterium | reverse complement strand
TTCCGAGGCGCGGAAGCCTGTTCCACGTGGCCGCTCCTTTGGCCAGCCGTGGGGGCCGTAGTCTACCTGCTGCGGTTGGGAGGTAACAGGTTCTGAGCCAGTGGGAGAAAGCCTTCGGAAGGGACAGGGGATCTTCTGACGCCACGCATTGGTGGCCAGGGCACGACGGACCAGAGACTGAGCGGGGACCAGCCGCTCAGCCTGTTTCCTGGGTCAGGGCCGCGGCAACGGCCTCCCGCAGCTCTCGCGGACTGAAGGGCTTGGTGATGTACGACCGGACTTTGGCGACATGCTCGCCGAGCAATCGATCGATGGGTGTGTCCTGGGCCGTCACGACGATGACCGGCACGCGGCTCAGGACCGGATCGGCCTGCATCTCCTGGTACACTTTCCAGCCTACCATGTCGGGCAACATCAGATCCAGCAGCACGGCGTCCGGGCGGCGTTCGTGCATCATCGCCAGCCCGGTGCCACCGTCCAGTGCCCCTTGCACGTCCATGTGTTGGGCCTCCAGCACCATCTGGACCAGCTCGATCATGTCAACGTCGTCCTCAATGATCAGGACGTAGGGATTCTCGCTGACACTCATGTCATCTATCCACCCGTCTGTGCTTCCCGCCAGGTCCCATACTTGTGGCGGCGATATATCTGGCGCCGCTTCCCTGTGGACTTGATTTAGTCCTCCAGGTGGAGGACCTTGCGGATGCTTTCGAGGAGCTCCTGGGGGCCAAATGGCTTGGTGATGTAATCATCGACTTTGGCGATGTGCAGGCCCAGCACCTTGTCGATGCTCTGGGCCTTGGCCGTGACGACGATCACGGGGATGTCACGCAGGTCCTTGTCTGCCTTCATCTGCTGATAGACCTCCCATCCGTCCATATCTGGCATCATCAGGTCCAGCAGGACGAGATCGGGCCTGGTCTGGCGGACAACGTTGAGGCCCTCCCGGCCTCCCACAGCGCCGACGAGCTCGAAATTGCGGCGGCCCAGGATCAAATTGATCAGTTCGATCATCTCAGGTTCGTCTTCAATGCACACGACTTTGATGGGCTGGGTGGCTTCGGCCATAAGCATACCTCCTGGTTCGATCGCCGTGCCTCAATGCTTTGTGACATCTCTCGTTGATGCAGATCAATTATCGTATTAAGAGTTTAGCACCGCGATTTGAGATTGTCAATCTCTGGCGTCATGCTCCGCCGGTCGGATGCGGCGCTTCATTAATGATAGTCCGGGTGGGCCCTGGGTCAAAGTGGGGACGGGTTGCCGCCAGGACAAAATCGTCAGGAAACCCCACCGATGTCCCATGGTCCGATTTTGCTGTCCCGCCAGTCTCGCCGTACCTCAGCCCTGGCTGTGCGCTTCGCATCTGTCAGACGGGCGGTGGCGGGGGCTACTCAGGACAACTGGCGGATCACTAATACGACCTTACCCTGGACCTGTACATCCTCCGCCGGGACGTAAATGGGATCCATAGTGGGGTTGGCAGGTTGCAGTCGGATCCGCTCGCCCTCGTAATAGACCTTCTTGAGGGTGGTCTCCTCCGTGCTCACCAGCCACACGGCGGCCATCTGGCCGTTCTCCACGCGGTCCTGATGCTTCAAGATCACCAGGTCCCCATCATTGATGAGGGCGTCGATCATGGAGTTGCCCTGCACGCGCAGCGCGAAGAGATCGGAGACGTCGCGCCCGAACAGTGCTCGGTTGATCTCGATAGTCTCGGTCCCCGCGAATGCCTCAACGCTGATGGGCGCCCCTGCCGCGATGTAACCCAGGAACGGGATGGAGAGGAGGTTGTCGTCATCGGTTACTTTGATGGAGACCTCGGTGGTCCTCTCCGGCGGCAACTGGATCGCGCGGGAGATGGAGGGTTCCCGCATGATGTACCCGCCTTCCTCGAGGCGTTTGAGGTAATAGGAGACCAGCGACGTCGAGCTCACGCCGATCGCCTCGCCGATCTCACGCACGGTCGGCGGGAACCCGTGCGTCGCGATATGGTGCTTGATGTAGTCTAAGACCCTCTGCTGCCGCTCCGGCAGTGGCTTGCTCATGGT
>CAZHBB010000136.1:0-1584 GCA_964530185.1 uncultured Anaerolineales bacterium | reverse complement strand
AGATTCGCAGAATCCCAAGTATCCCAACTTTCCCAATCTCATTATAATGGCACATTTGTTCTATGTCAAGTACTTTTATACTCAGGAGCGGCCCTCCCCGTGGAGGGGCTGATGTGCGGCTGCTGCCATCGTCCAGGGTTCCGATGGGCCATGGGAGTGCCCTGCGCGATTCCCTCTGGTTCAATCCTGGGGCGGCGCTACAATGGGGGTGGCAGGATTTTGAACGTTCGACAGGATATTGAGGAGGTGGATCGTGGGCGAAGGACCGACACATGTGGTCAAGCGTAACGGTGCGGTGGTCCCCTTCAACCGCGAGCGTATCACTAACGCGATCTTCAGGGCGGCTGTGGCGGTGGGTGGGCGCGACCGTGCGACGGCAGAACAACTGACGGATCAGGTGGTGGCGCTGCTGGCCCAAAACTACACCGGGGAGCGCGTCCCCACCGTGGAGGAGATCCAGGACCTGGTCGAGAAAGTGCTGATCGAGAATGGCCATGCCCGCACTGCCAAAGCTTACATCCTGTATCGTCAGGAGCGGGCGATGCGCCGCGAGCGGCTGAAAAAAGGCAAGTCGCAGCGTGACCCGGAGAACATCCCTTTCCGCAAACTGTGGGAGGTCCTGAACTGGGCGGTGGATCACAACGTGCACAACGTCTTCCGTCTGAACGAGCGCATTGCCAAGGGGGAGTTTCCCCAGATCGTTCAGGAATCGGACGAGGCCTATGAGAAAGATGTGGAGGATGCTGCCGCTAAGATCCTGCAGAACCGGGACACGGTGCGGGTAGTCATTGTGGCTGGCCCTTCCTCGTCGGCCAAGACGACCACGGCCGTCAAGTTGGTGGAGCGCCTGGAGCGGGCCGGGCTCAGCCTGGTGGCCCTCAACGTGGACCACTACTTCTTCGATCTGGAGATGCACCCCCGGGACGAGTTCGGGGACTATGACTTCGAAACCCCGCAGGCGCTGGACCTGGCGTTGATCAATGAGCATCTGCAGCGCCTGATCGCCGGCGAGGAGGTGCGTATCCCCTACTATGATTTCAAGACCGGACATCGCACGCTGGATGTGACGCCCATGAAGCTGCGCCAGGATCAGGTGATCCTCATCGACAGCCTCCATGGCATGTTCGCGGACATGACGAAGGGCATCCCCGACGAGCAGAAGTTCAAGGTTTACGTTGAGACGCTTCTGCAGATGAAGGGGCCGGACAATCAGTACATCCGGTTCACCGACCTGCGTCTGATGCGTCGCATGGTGCGCGATGCGCGGGAGCGGGGGTATGACCCACGCCAGACCCTGGAGCACTGGCACTACGTGCGGTCCAGCGAGCTGCGCAACATCATCCCCTATGTGAACACGGCAGACTATGTCATCAACAGCGCCACGCCCTATGAGCTGCCGCTGATGCGGGCCCGCCTCTTCTCGCAGTTTGCGGAGTGGATGCGGGAATACCGCGATGACCCCAATCACATGGATGCCTATCTGCGTGCCGAGCGCATCCACCGGCTGCTGCAGGCGATCATCCCGGTGGAGGACGAGTCGGTGATTCCACCGACCAGCCACATCCGGGAGTTCATCGGCGGCTC
>CAZHBB010000135.1:0-7231 GCA_964530185.1 uncultured Anaerolineales bacterium | reverse complement strand
CCTCCTTGTTGCGTCATTCAGGCGTCTGCCCGAAGTCGAGCCGCAGCAGATAGCGCGACGAACGAATCTCCATCACCTCGGCGTCGAGTGGCGTGGCTGTGTAGCTGTTCTCGTAGTGCAGGGTGCTGGTCAGCGACACGCGCTCGCCATTGCGCTGCAGGGGTTGATCCCAGCCAAACTGCAGGGTGTCGCCGCGCAGGGTCTCCAACGAGACGTCCAGCCCTGCAACAGTCAGAGGCAGGGCAAGCACCTTCTCCTGGAACGCTGCAAACTCCCCATCCAGTGCCGCCCGCCCCATCTGGCAGACCCATACCGCCGACGTGCCGTAGGCACGCAGCTCCCGCTTGGCGCCCGGGTCGTCCCCCATCAGCGTGAAGGTGGGCGTCGCGGTAAGCGCCAGGTAACCCTCACCCTGGCGGGCAAATGCCCAGGTCTGTCCTGCCTCATTGGTGCGTAGCTGGTGCTCGTCGAAGGCGTGGAGGGGGAAGTAGGCATGGGTGTAGCCCATCCAGTCATCCTCGGACAGCCGATAGAGGGCGATCAGGACGTCCTTCCACTGCGCCACGCGCGGCAACACAGCGTTGCCGCGCCAGAAGCCCGGGCTGTGGGCCTCCGAATCCTGGGCATGGGCCGGGTGATTGACGAAGACTACAGCGCCAGGCCCTAACGTGGCCTGCCAGATGTGCTCGGCCCGACCCGGCTGCCCTGGTCGGTAATCCTGGGCCGCACTGAGCATGGTGTCGGGCGTGCGGTAGGTGACCTTGTGGACCCGCTCCGTATCCGAGATGACGTGCTGCTCCCAGGCCCAGTCCTCCTCGGGCGGGCGCGTGGCGATTTCCTGGACCAGCGGGGTGTGTTCATAGTTCTCGAGACAGGCCAGGCTGACGATCCCGGCGAGGTGGTGATTGTAGATCCCCTGTCCCCACAGCAACTGCGCCACGCCCGCCAGAGGTGAGAGCAGCCCGCCCTTGATCCCCAGGGCGTCGGCCGCTCCCTGGGCCGATCCAAAGATGCCTCGGTGGACGTTGAGCGCTATGGTGAACAGCAGCTTGTCCATCACCACTGACGCCATCTCCCAGATCTGATCGTCGTCGGCCAGGTCGATCAGGTGGGCCAGCGCTGCCAACTCAGCCTCGAAGGCGGTCGCGCTATCCCACGCACCAAAGCCCTGGCGGGCGCGCGCGTGCAGCCATGCCATCACTGCGGCCTCGCCATGGGCACGGTGCCAGGTCCCCTTCTTCCCCGAGCGGGCGAAGGGCTGGTCGGGATAGCGCTGACCCGCCAGCAGCTCGCAGACGCTGGCCAGCAGCATCTGGCTCTCGTCCTCGGGGTGCAGTGCGGCGTAGTCGAAGTCGCGGACAGCCTGCGAAAGCGCAACGTGCAGCGTGGAGGGAAAGTGCTCGTGTTCGGCGAAGCGGTAGAGAATGCCCAACAGGCCCAGCAATGCCAGGGGGGCGTCGTACTGATCCGCATTCAGCTCCATGAGCGCCTGTTCGAGGGCCGTGGTCTCCACGTCCTCCCACCGGCCAAGCGCCATCTTCGCCATCTCTCCGAAGATGGTGCCCTCATGGTACCGGCTCGCATGCTGCAAGGCCGCTACTCGCCGCTGCAGGTAGGGCGTGTCAGGGACATCAGTGTAGCGCTGCAGGCCCAAGCTCCACAGCTTCAGGATACGTCGGATGCGGAGATCTTTCTCGTAGTACAGTTCTATCCGTGGCATCAGGAGGATCTGCAGGGGCCCCTGCGGTACGTTGAGAGCCGGTACCAGCGGTGTGGATGTCCCCGCCGTGACCTGGGGCCAACTTTCGGCATAGATGCGACCCGAGAGAGTCTGCAGACGTACCGTGACCTCTTCTGAGTCTCTGAATGTCCTGCGCCAGTGGACCTTAATGAGTTCATCCCAGTGATAGATATCGTGATCGAGGTAAGCGGCCGTGAGGATTTCCTCCATCCGGTTGCGATACTCCACATCCGGGATCGCGGTTGGGATACGCACGCTCACCCCCGTCGCAGGGGCCTGAGGTCGGTCAGCTTGCACCACGCGCAGGGCAAAGCCGTGCAGAGCGCCTCGCGTCATGACCTGCTCAAAGCGGACCAATAGCTCCTGGCTCCCCTTGTGGAGCTGTACTTCAATTTGGATCTGTCGGCGGCCGAAGCTTCCGTCACGCTGGACGTGTTGCTTCTCCAGCCAGATGTCCACCGGGCCGTAAGCGGTGAGCATCAGCACGACCGGCTGGTTTGACTCGCTGGTGAGTTGGGTGTAAGCCCAGCCGCGCGCGTAGCATGGGCTGGGGTGACATTGAGAGAGGTCGATCAGATGATCATGTTCGCAGCGGGTATAGGTCCAGACGCCTTCGTAGGTCCCAATCTTGAAGGTGCCGGTGGAGATCGGCCCCCGTTCCACGGGTGTCTCGGTGATGCCAGAGTCAGCTTCATAGGACTGGCGGGCCAGGACTGAGCGCCAGTCGGCAGTGTCGGGCAGATGTCCCCAGTCACGTTGGCGCGATACGATCTGGGGCCCACCGACCAGCCAGTTGTGGACGAAGCCCCGGATCAGAGGGTATTGGATGTATGAGATGGCCATGGATTGTTTAGCTCCTTAATGAATGGCGGCGTAGACGGCGCGCCAGGATTGTCAGGGCGGCTCCGAGAATCAGTTCTCCCAGGAAGATACTCCAGCGGAACCAGGATCTGATGCTGAACCCCTGCAGGGCGAAAATCATAGCATCGGCGGCGAAGATGAGCAACAGCTCAATACCCAGCACACGGGCCAGGCGGTAGAAGAGGTCTCCCTTAGTCACACCGTGGCGGAAGTAGGGCTCTGTGACGACCATCGTAACCAGCCACCCCAGGCCGATGGTGAGCATCAGTATCTTATCCAGAAACTTGACCACGCGCACTCTTTGGGTGGATTCGCCAATGTAGACGGCTGCGCTTACACCCAGGAAACCGCTGCGGGCCAGCAGCAGAAACCAGATCCCGAGGCCCAACACGAGCAGCCAACCGCCGTAGGCCAGGATGATCTGCCAGCGATGTGTTTTCCGCATATTTTCCTATCTCTCAGTCGGAGTATCCACCCCGGTGCGGGCTGCAAGCTGACTCAGTGCTCGATCCCCAGCAGGCTCAGGGCACTCAGGAAGTCGGCGTACAGGACGGGTTTGTGCAGGCAGACCGCGGCCGTGTCCGACTCGATCGCCAGATCTCTGTCCTCGGTCCAGGTGCACACGATTGTCGGGATCGCGGATGTGTCCGGGCTCGAACGCAACCGCTCGAGTAGCTGCTGTGTGGCCGCCGTGGGCGTGTCGAGTTCCAGGACAATCGCCACTGGCTGCTCGCGACGTATGATCGCCAATACGTCCTCATACGGATGGATCGTCATGACCCGGTGCGCGGATTCACGCGCATAACGCTGCATGAGGTACACGAAGCTGGGATCGTCTCCCACGACTATGATTGCAGACGGCTGTAAGTGTACCACCTCTACATCTCACTCGCATGCACCTGTGGGGCCCCTGAATCCGCCCGTTCCGGGTCTCTCCTCCAATCCCATTGTTTCACAGCATCGCCGACAGGTCTGTCATTTTCCGGACCTCTTCTTGTACTTTTGAGACAACCCGGATCTTTGACAGTAACGATTCGGCGACTGTCACTTGCTTTGGACTGCTGGGGACTGTGCCCCAACGCGCAGACGTGGCTTGTGCATGTCAAAACTGCAGGCGGGGCCCTCGGGTATGAGACGATTATTGGCTCAGGCTTTCCTGCCGAGTCTCTGATACTCCCGTGGGGACATGCCGGTCTCCCGGCGGAACACCCGGGCGAAGTAGCCGCTGCTGGCGAACCCCACCGAGGCGGCGACCTCGGTCACCGTCATGTTGCGCGTCTGCAGAAGCGCCTTGGCCTGCCGAATGCGGTAGCGGTTGAGGTAGGAGATAGGCGTCAGGCCGGTCTCCCGGCGGAAGCAGCGGTTGAGGTGGCGCTCGCTGAGACCTACGTGGGCTGCGATGTCGGCACGTGAGATCTCCTCGTCGTAGTGCGCCTGAATGTAGGCCATAGCCCGCAGGGCAGCGCGTTGGGCCTCGTTGGCGGGCTCTCGCGTGTGCGTGAGCGCTGCTGCGATGTGGTGCAGCGTCTCCTGTACGGTGTAGATGCCCTTGCTGAGGACGCTGACCGTACCCCGGTTCAGGCGCGCGATATCGGCCTCGCTAAGGGTCTGACCGGTCAACACCACCACCGGGATCTGACGGCTGAGCTCATGGGCCTGCATGGCCTCGATCACGCCAAAGCCGTCCAACTCGGGCATCAACAGGTCCAGCAGTACCAGATCCGGCAGTTCGGTACGGATCACCTGCAGGGCCTCTAGCCCGTTGCGGGCAGTGAGGATCTGGCAATCTGGGAGCTGGGCCTTGACCAGGCGGGTGTGGATGCTCAGGACGGCCGGCTCGTCATCAGCGATCAGGATTCGCTTCGGGGGCTGGTCCTCATCCAGCGCCTGCAGCAGGCCATGGCTGCATAGCACCTGGGCCAGTGCCTCCGCATTCACGGGCTTGGTCAGATGGTTGGCTTCAAACACCGCGCCCTGATCGTCGGCCTCCGAGAGCCGGAAGAAGAGCACAGGGACACCCTGAGTCTGGGTGAGCTGCCTCAACCAGGGCAACAGGCCCCAGCCCTGGGCCGATATCGCCTCCCCATCCAGCACGATGGCGTCCGGTACTCCGCTTGAGATGTCGGGGAGCCAGGACGGGTCCCCCTGGGGCTGGGCGACAAGGAGTTCGATTCCCTGCTCGGTCAGGTAATCAACCAGGACCTGACGCCTCTCGGGGGTCTGGGTGATCAAGAGGACGCGTGGCCCCTCTCCCGATGGCTGGGATGTGACCTGCGGGGGTGTGGGCAGGACCGGAAGTGTGAAGAAGAAGCGTGCTCCTTCCCCTACTGCGCCGGGCGAGACCACGCCGATCTCCCCACCGTGTAGCTTGACCAGGCGCCGGCAGATAGCAAGCCCCAGGCCCAGGCCACCATAGCCACGGGATGTCGTGCGCTCCGACTGCCGGAACTCGTCAAAGATGACCGACTGCTCCTCACGGGGCACGCCCAGTCCCGTATCGGTGACGCTGACGGTGAGTGCGCCGTCAGTCTGCTCAACGGAGAGGGTGATACTTCCCTGGGCGGTGAACTTGACTGCGTTGCTCACCAGGTTGAGCAGCACCTGGCGCAGTCGGACGCGGTCGCCATAGACGGACGGCAGGCCCTGGGGGATCGTGGTATGCCAGCTCAGCCCTTTGTCCTGGGCCATCCTATGCCCAATCACTGCCACCGGCTCCACTACATCGGCCCACAGGTCCAGCGGCTCACGGACCAGCCGCAGTTCCCCGATCTCACTCACCGACAGATCCAGCACATCGCGGATCAGGGCGTCCAGATGCTGGGCGTTGACATAGATCTGCTCCAGGTCCTCGAGGTTGGCCAGCACGGTCTGGGTCCCCTCGCCCCTGGCTTGACGCAGCAGGAGGTCGGTGAGCCCGGAGATGAGGTTCAGGGGGGTGCGCAGTTCGTGACTGACCATAGAAAGGAAGCGGCTCTTGAGGCGATTGGCCTCCTCCGCCAGCCGCTGCCCCTCAACAGCCGCCTGATACAGCCGCGCACCGCGCAGGGCAGGGACAATCTGGAGCACGATGTCGGCGCACAGTTCCAGGTTACCCATATCGAAGGCAATGAAGCCTTCCAGGCCGCGATCTGTCACCAGCGGGGCGACCGCCAGATGGTAGGGTTGGTCCTCGGGGTAGAGCCCAGGGGGTGGGAACGTCCGGGTGGCAAAGCGCGGGGAGAGGATATGGGCCTCACTGGGTGCGGCTCGCAGGGTGCACCAGGCCACGGGATCGTCATAGGCTGGCTCGTAGAGCCCTACTGCCACGTGACGGATGCCGGCTATAGGCAGGTGGTCCACAAGCGCCTGAAAGACCTCCTCTTCGTCTTGGGCCGTGTGGAGGCGCGCTGTCAACTGGTTGATCTGATAGCGGAACTCGGCCTGCTGGGCCACCTGGCGGGCGTGGTGGCCCTGGGCGATGGCGCTGATGGCGATACGGGCCCGATCCAGCATCTGTGCCACCTCGGCAGCACTGAGGAGCGTACTCGGTCCCGAGAGATGGCTCTGCCGCAGCACGGTGAGAGCTGCGTGCCAGGCGTGCTCGTTGTCGTCGTGGGCTGCGGTATAGTTCAGGATTCGCTGGAACGTCCGCTGGAAGATGGCAGGATCCCTTTCGGTCAGGCTGGTGTGGAAGCCCTGCACCAGCTCCGCGCACAGACCGTGCAACGCCTCTTGGCTGAGGCGTTGGATCTCCTCGGATGTGACGGTGACAAAGGTCTGGATCAACCGGGCCTCATCCCACACGGGCGGCTCATTCCCGACGAGTGAGCTGAGCTGAGCGGCGACCCTCTCGCTGGGCAGGCAGCCGCATGACTCGCGCACGACCAGATGGGTGGGCACACGGATGGTCTCGATTCCCTGCGCTTCCCCGCTGAGGTAACGTAGCAGCAGGATTACGGATTGGTAACCCAGCTCGAAGATGGGGTAGTGCACGGTCGTAAGACGGGGGATGGAGGCACGGGCCTCGATACGGTCATCGAAACCTGCCAGGGCCACGTCGTCGGGGATGGACAGGCCAGCCTCATGTAGTGCCTGCGCTGCCCCGACCGCTGCCAGATCATTACTGGCCATCACCGCAGTGAAGGGATGGTGGGTCTGCAGGATACGGTGCATGGCACGATAGCCCCCCTCTGTGGTGTGAGCACTGTGGGCCGTGAGATCGGGGTCTGTGGCAAGGCCGTGCGCGTGCATGAAGCGCAGGTAGGCCCGCAGCCGGTGCCCGCTATCACCTTGGGGGCGGTCCTGGTGGCCGGCAATGAATGCGATCTGGCGGTGACCATGGCTCAGCAGGTGCTCCAAGACCTGCTGCATGCCACTCTCGTTATCGGGTACGACCGATGGCCCCTGCTCCCCACTGCCGGCGAAAACCAGTGGGTAACCTTCTCCCTGGAGCCGGCGGAAGAAGGCCTCCATCTCCTCTGAGGGGGCTATGGGAGGCGCGATGATCAGGCCATCCGTGTTCCAAGAGCCAACGGGGACGAAGTCCGCTTCCGGCACAACCAGCGGCCAGGCAGGTCGTCCCAGGGTAACATCTCGGGGTGAACCCAAGCCATAAGCGATGAGGAGATTGCAGTCATAGGCCTGAGCTGC
>CAZHBB010000134.1:0-7236 GCA_964530185.1 uncultured Anaerolineales bacterium | reverse complement strand
ACTGGGGGCAGAGCACGGAGAAGCCGCCCCACGTCGTTTACGCTACGAAAGCCACCCCAGTAATTGTAGGCTGAATTAACCAGAGGCGAGACGATACCCAGAATTACAAGGTTGACCCATAGCCACCGACGCCTGATGAGACGCCTGGCGCAGAGAAGATAGGCCATGCCAAAGGTCATCAGGTCCAGTAGATAGGGCGCAGCTATGGCCAGCCACGAAGTCTCACCTCTCCAAACCACATAGCCCCACTGTACTCTGCCCGCCTCGCTAAAGGTTGGCCACCAGACGAAACGTTCAATATGGGCTCCTTCCAACCGCGCAACCAGCGCGTGGACCGCTTCATGACGTAGCGTACCCATCAGTTGATAGAACGGATAAGCCAAGACCCACCCCAAATCCCGCATCTTTATCATGGTTTATCCTCCCGCCCGCGCACAATCACAGTAATGTAAAATCCGGGTGAGAAACGCAAGAAAGTATCGACGACGCCTGGTTGTACATTTCGTCAGGCCGGACTCACTGGGCCAGAGCACAAGACTATCCAGATTGACACTGAAGCCCTGATCCACATAATAGAGAACGAGGAGCGAAAATCATGCCTCTTACGCCATTTCACTTTGGCCCCAGTGCCGCGATTACCTTCCCACTACATCGGGAGCTTGACCCACCGACCTTTGTTCTGGTCAACGTAGCCGTCGATCTGGAGCCATTGGCCGTCATCCTGTTGAGGCTGAACTATCCGCTCCATGGCTACGCTCACACATTCGTCGGTGCTACACTGGTAGGGATGTTCACAGCCATGATCGTTTACAGCCTCCGGCATCCAGTTGCTGCAATCATGACAACCCTATGGCCACTGCCCTATGCCCCACGGCGTCGCAGGATAATCCTCTCGGGAGTCTTGGGTGCCCTTTTCCATGTACTGCTGGATGCGCCCCTCTACCCAGAGATGCATCCCTTCTGGCCTTTGATGGACAATCCGTTCTATGGATTGATCACATACGACCTCATCATCGGCTTTTGCCTAGCCGGGTATCTGCTGGCGGTGGTCTTCTATGTCGCTCTATGGCTGCAGCGGCATTCGTCCACTGGCCCCTCCAGGCCCTAGCCTTCGTGCGCCAACCGATGCCCGGCTTGGCGGAGTGCTGCAATCGCCCGCGGCAGCTCCACAAGGCGCACCAACAGATAATCGGTATCATAGGTCGAAATGGTGAAAACGCTCACCCCAGCCTGCGCCAATGTCGTCGTCAGTGACGCGAGCACCCCTACCATGTCGAGGGGCAGCGGGCCCTCCACCCGGAGTGCGCGCCAGCCACGGACACAGTGCGCATCCTGCGGTGCGGCATCCACTTCGCAGATAGCCGACAACTCCTCGGGGGTGCGGGTCAGTGAGACAAAGGACCCGTGCCAGGCCCACTCCGGGACCACAGCGCTGGGATCCAGCCTGCACACCGCCAGCTCTACAGAGAGGACAGTCAACGTGTGCCTATGTGCCATCATGTCACAATAGCCGGGTCAGTTCTCTCAGGTCACGAATCTGGGGGGCAAAAGGCGGATCGCTGGTGGCGCCGTTCCGGTTTAGCCACACGCCGCGCAGACCTGCTGCCCGCGCCGCCTGTGCGTCGTGGGCCAGGTTATTGCCCACGTGGATAGTCTCGGCCGGCGCCACGCCAGCGCGTGCGCAAGCCACACGGAAGAGCCGCGTATCAGGCTTGCGGATAGATACCTCCCCTGCGGTGACCACGGGGTCAAAGCGCCCCTGCAGGCCAACGCGCGCCAGCTTGGCCTTCTGCCGTCCTGGTGCCCCGTTGGTGATGATCCCCAGCGGGCGATCCCCCAACGCCCTCAGAAGAGGCATCACATCGGGAAAGACCCGGAGGTTCGCGTCATAGTAATCCAGATAGGCCTCAAAGATCCCGTCCGCCTCTACATCGGTCAGCGGACAGCCAAAAGCCGTGCGCACGCGAACCCTTCCCTGCTCGCGGTAACTCACGTGACCTTCCAGATACGCCGTGAAGGCCACTCGTCCTGCCAGTCGCCAGCGGAGCGTGAACGCCTCCAGGCTGTCCTGGATCCGGTCACGATAGGCAATGTACAACGCCCGCACGGCCGCCGCGGCTGCTCCACTATCATCTACCAGTGTGTCATCAAGGTCAAAGAAGAGCATGGAGAACCATTCTAACACCAATTGCTGGCGACACCACGACAGAGGCTCAAGTGAAAGAGGGCATCTTCTTACGCAAGGTGTGTATCAACCAATCATGCCAGTGACAACACAGGCAATACAGGTAAAATGATGTTTAGCACATGGTATAGAGATAATCACAGTCGCCCAAATCTTAGACGACAACCACCCTATTGAAGACACGACAGTAACAAGGAATGCAAAATGCTCGAAACTCCCCTCCATCATCTACTGGAAGACGCCCTTGTAAAACGGCGCCGCCTGGTAGCCCCTCTCATGGGGTTCCCTGGCCTGACTCTCACCGGCAGCACGATCAAACTGGCTCAACAGAACGTTCAGGAGCAAGTCCGTACTCTCAAGGCTCTAGCTGAGACCTTTGAACCAGACCTCATCTTTACGTTCATGGACCTCTCCGTCGAGGCCAACGCATTGGGGCTACCGACTGTTTTTCCCGTCGATGATAGTCCCACGGTCCAGCACGAACCGCTCACCGAGGAAGATTTAGAGCGTATGGGGGCCCTCGACATCACTTGGGACACCCGGCTCCAGGGATATGCCGCCGCAGTACGCCTGATGGCATTGACTCTGGCACCCTCCACGTTACGCGGCGCTTACGTCACCGGCCCTTATACGTTAGCTGCTCTCATCATGGGCGCCGAGGAGGCAGCGATGGCCACAGTTCTTGACCCCTCCCGACTGGCCCGGCTATGCCGACTGGCCACTGACGCAGCCCTCACCTATGTCCGACAACTCGTTGCCGCTGGCGCCCAGGTCATCTGTGTCCTGGAGCCTAGCGCAGTGATGCTTGGAGCAGCCTCTTTCCGTCGCTTTTCAGCAGAGTACGTACGGGAAATTGCAGCGGCCTGTCGCGGGGCAGGCGCCGCCACGCTCTACCACGTGTGCGGCAACGCGACCCATCTCATCGATGCGATGGTGGAGGCTGGCGTCGACGGGCTCAGCCTGGACTCGGCCGAGGCGGGGATCGATCTGCCCGCTATCGCGGCGCGGGTTCCTCCGGACGTCATCCTGATTGGCAACGTGAATCCAACCGGAAGCATCCTCCATGGGACGCCGGCCGAGGTAGCGGATGAGACCTCAGCGCTGCTGGAGCAAATGGCACCTTACGACAACTTTGTGCTCAGCACCGGCTGCGATCTCCCACAGAAGACCCCTCTTGAAAACATCGCAGCTTTCATGGAGACGGGACGGGCTTATCGCAGATAGGAGGGGCGGATGGGAGTGGACCCGAAGCCTCGGCCGGCTGAGCCACGCAGGGAGTCTCCATCCAGTGAGCGCCCAGCCGGCTCAACGAGCTTGTCCACCTGCAACGGACTGAGACTACGACATGCCCGCCCGGAGGACGCCCCATTGGCAGCTCGGCTCCTCTACGCCACGCTGGGGCCCATGGCCGACTATCTCCTCGGCACTGACGATGCCACCCAAGCCCAGGACATCCTGCGCCGCCTCTTCGCCCGAGATGCCAATCGGTTCAGCTACCAGTTCGCCACCGTGGCCGAAGGGGCAGGAGGGATCTGTGGTCTCCTGATCGCCTACCCCTACTACACGATGCAGAAGCTCCGGCTGACCACGGCACGCCAAATCCTGCGCGTGTGCGGGGTGTGGGGGTTGACCCGTTTCATATGGCGGAGCATGCCTTTGATTGGCATCAAAGAGGCCGAACCTGGACAGTACTTCATTGACGCAGTCGCTGTCCTGTCGACAATGCGCGGGCGAGGCATAGGGACACGGCTGCTACGCCATGCCGAGGCCCAGGCCGTCGCGCTCGGACTGCACGCCTGCGCCCTGACAGTCGAGATCAATAACGAACGCGCCTGCCGACTCTATATGCGCCTGGGCTACCGTGTGGTGGAGGCCATCCACATCCCCACCCTGGCACGTCGCCTGGGATACGGCGGGCTTTACCGCATGATAAAGCCGCTGAACGCGGTGTGATCAGGTGAACTTTGCCTCCCGCCGGGCGCGTTGACGCCACTTCAAGTCGTGTGACTTCACCACGCACCAACACCCTTTCATGAACGTCGACCACCAACTCGTAAAGGCAGAGCATCGACGTCATGTCCTGCGGCCCAGCCCGGTACACCGTCACAGTGTGCCCATCCAGCGCGATCGAAGCCACTCCCAATGCAAACGCAGCCCCGCTACTAGCCAAGCGTCGACATCACTACGTCTCGGGAATAGGGACTTGCCAATCACAATAAATAGTATATAATAATAAAAGATTTAGTTTAAAAGGAGTGCGAGATGCCAACAGTGACATTCAAAGCCACAACACGCAAGCTACCGACAGGTCTAGCCGTAGAAGGTGAAGCCCGGGGATTCAAAGTGATCATGGACGAGCCCCCAAAACTAGGAGGAAGTGATACGGGAATGACGCCCGTTGAGCTCATGTTGGTCGCCCTGGGGGGCTGCCAGGTCATCGTGGCGTCGGCTTTTGCCAGCGCTCAAGGGGTTGACCTTCAGGATATCTGGGTTGAGCTGGAAGGTGATCTGGACCCCACAGGTTTCACACAGGGCGCCCCTGGGGTGCGCATGGGGTTTCAGGAGATCCGTCTGACCCTACACATGAAATCCGATAGCCCCCCGGAAAAGCTCGAGGCGCTGGCACAGTTCGTCGCCAGCCGGTGCCCGGTCGAGGACAATCTGCTCGAACGCACCCGTGTCGTGGCACAGCCCATCGTCATTGAGCGTGCCACAGCCGAGCCAATCGTCACGGAGAGCGTATAGCAGAACCTCGCCCTGCAGTCGGCATGGTGCTCTACACGAGCCCTCCGACGTAGGGTCTCCACAGGTGCCATTGCACCCTGCGCAAACTTGCGTACAATAGCGCGCGTACAGTCAATACAGGGCGCGGTCCTTGCCGCTGCTATCCAACGGCGGGGACCGCGCCCGTGTGAGGCAGCAAGTTTAGTTCGCGAAGAGAGCGACGTTGACGGCACCAACGCTGATCCATAGCCTAAAGAAACTGCGCGGTAACGCACGCGGTTGCGTGTTAACCGAGCCTCTGTGGGGGATCCCTTTCTACCTCTATGCCCCCTATGCCTCCATTTACATGTTGGCATTTGGGCTCACCGATAGCGAACTTGGGCTGCTGGCCAGTATTGGCACCGCGCTGCAGGTGATCACTACCCTGCTGAGCGGCGCAGTGACCGACAAGCTGGGACGCAAGCGCACGACACTGATCTTCGACTTGCTCTCCTGGAGCATCCCGGCACTACTCCTGGCCTTCGCTCAGAACTTCACCTACTTCCTGCTGGCGACCGTCATCAACAGCGTCTGGCGCATCGTCCACACATCCTGGAGCTGTCTGCTCGTGGAGGACACGGACCCCGAGCTGCTGGTGGACGTGTTCGCCTGGATCACCATTGCCGGTCTGGTGGCAGCCCTTGTGACGCCGGTAACTGGCGCGTTGATCGCCCGCTTCGGCCTGGTACCGACGATCCGCGGCGTGTACATTTTGGCGGCAGTGATGATGGCATCCAAGGCCCTTGCCACCAATGCCATGGTCACCGAGACACGCCAGGGACTCATCCGCATGCGCGAGACGGCACACCAGAGCCTCTTTGCCGTGCTGCGTGAGCTGCCCGAGGTGGCACGCCATATTGTGCGGCGTCCGGTCACGATCTACACCGGATTGCTGATGACGCTGATGAGTATCTACTGGGTGATCCAGAAGACTTTCTGGTCGGTCGTGGTGGTCGAGACGCTGGAGATCCCTGCCGAGCGTTTGGCCTCCTACACCATGGTGCGATCGATCACCATGATGCTGGTCTTCTTCTTTCTCATGCCCAGACTCCAGTCGCTAGCACGACGCAGCCCCACAGGGGACCACCTGCTGTTCGTGGGCGGCTCCCTCATCTTCGGCCTGAGCCAGTTGCTCCTGGTGCTGACACCGGCTGGCGCAACCTGGTTTCTGATCCTGGTGACCGTGCTGGAGGGTGTAGGCTTACCCCTGACGCGCACAGTGCTCGACAAATTGACGGTGACCACGGTGGATGCCGCAGAGCGAGCACGGATCTCCGCACTGCTCAGCGTGATGATGCTGCTGGTGACCTCCCCCTTCGGTTGGATCGCTGGACGACTATCAACGTTGGACCGGCGTTATCCCTTTGTGTTAGCGGTGGGTATCTTTGCCGTCAGTGCCGGATTAGGCGTGCTGGGTGCCCATGCTGCCCATCGTGAACGTGAGAGGCAGACCGCGACGGTTTGACCAACATCCCGGCAGGAATCACGGCCCGACGGTCACCAGAGACTTGATGCGTGCATAAATCGTTGGGCCGATACCTGGCACGGCCAGCAGATCCTCGGGTTTGCGAAACGGACCATGCGCCTCACGATAGGCGACAATCTCAGCCGCGCGACTGGCCCCAATGTAGGGCAACCCCTCCAACTCCGCCGCCGATGCCGTATTGAGATCGATCAGCACAACAGGTAACGTAGCGGTCGCCTGCGGGACAGGCGACGCCACCATTCGAGTGGGCACGATGACATGCTGACCATCGGCCACAGCCGCCGCTAGATTGAGCGCCTCGAGGTCAGCCTCTGGGCGAGGTCCACCTGCCGCCTCCAGCACATCGGCGACCCGGCTTCCAACCGGCACGGTAACTACCTGAGCCCGCGCCACAGCACCACTCACATAAACCCGGAGCGGCCACGATGCCTGCGCGTCATCCATGGGCAGCCTGGCAAAGGCCGGTGGCTCGTAAGCCGGTGTCGGCGCAGTGCACGCCACCTGCGGGAGAGGGTCTGCTGGCAAGCCGTAAGCCCCAATCACAATGCCGACTCCAAAGCTCAACAGCACCAGAGCTGCCACATATCCCCGCAGGCGACGCCGCGCCCGAGCCAAGGCATCGGCGTAAGCATCTGCCCTGGCCTGAGCGTGGATGCGTAACAACGCTTCGACACGCGCCCGTCGCGCCTTCTCAACCGCTGAGAGGGACATGCGATCAGGATCGGCATGTGCATCACCACTCAGTGCCACCCTCATGGCCTCCACGCATAGGGGATCTGACGTGCGTGTGTGTAGTCTAACA
>CAZHBB010000133.1:0-7467 GCA_964530185.1 uncultured Anaerolineales bacterium | reverse complement strand
AGGGTTATCCTTTCACTGCACTCATTATAAGGAAACCCAGGTCCGTGTCAAGCCTTGCCTTCACCGAGCAGCAATTCCCAATATGAAACCTGCTAAGGCCGGCCAGCCCTATTCTGCGGCTATAAACCACGTGATTGTGGGTCAAGTGCTGCACAGTCCGGCCTTAAACGAAGGTCACGTCCTTGTGAACCCGCCATATTTGGAATTGCTGTTCACCGAGATGCACTTATTCCGGGATGAGGACGGGCTGGCAAAGGACTCCTGACCACAAGTCATCGAAGCGAAAAGCATGGCTCGCCAGTGCGCCTGCTGCCCGGTCCCCTCTCCCCCGGGGGAGAGGGTTAGGGTGAGGGGGCAAATGCAGGGAACGCAGTGGCCTCCTTCCAGACCATGCTCTCCCTTTTGCCCCAGAGCCAGAACGCTCCCAGGTAGGGCGAAATTGAATTTCGCCCAACATAGCGGACGACCATGTCCCTACCGCCCGTGTAACCATCCTCTGTGGCCCAGGATCCTATCGCCCCACCCCCGGACGCAAGGGCGGACGCCACAGCTCGCCAGTGCGCCTGCTGCCCAGTCCCCTCTCCCCCCGGGGGAGAGGGTTAGGGTGAGGGGGCAAATGCAGGGAACGCAGTGGCCTCCTTCCAGACCATGCTCTCCCTTTTGCCCCAGAAACAGGATGCACGCATCCACCGACAGACTGTTGGGTGACTGTCACCGCCTCTCCCGCCACTCTTGTGACAATCGCATCCATCGGTCTAAAATGCTGCCGAAGTAAGATCGTTCACCGGAACGAAAATGCTGCCCAGGGGGCCCCATGACCACGACATCCATGACCGCCCGAGAAAGTCACGAGTCCAGAAGCGGAGGCCAGACCACCCATTCGCCCGGCTGATCCTCCACCGACACCCCGCTGATCACTTTCCCCTGATCCACAAGGCGGGCCAATGTGCGGGTCACCTCGTCAGCGGGCCATTGGAACACCTTGATGATGTCCGGGACGCGCACAGCTCCCACCGAGCGCAGGTACGTGGTCACCAGCGTCTCTTGAGCCTGGCCGATCCCAATGGGCCGGGCCAACTCCGGCAACTCCGGATACCGTCGATGGACACAGTCGTAGATGAAGGCGTAGCGCCAGGCACCGGCCTCAGCCACGCCGACCGGCAACACGTTGAAATTAGCCTCCAGCTCCTCCAGCCCACGCGTGAAACGATACTTGGCCCCCTTTTGGCTCATCGAGACCGCCCGGCGAAGCGCGAGCGTGTGCATAGGCCCCTCTCGCAGCAAAGCCTCATAGATCAGCTTCGCCTCCAGCGTCATCCTCCCATCACGGTAGCTGTCCAGATAATCAAGCTCAGGCTCACCGTAGTTCTCGCTCAACGCATAGAAGTAGGGCAGCAGCTCAAACGAGATCATCGTGGCCTTCCGGCGTAGCACTTTGGCGTAGTACCAGGCACGCTGGCCCAACAAGCTATCCTTCCATCCCCAGATCACATGACCAGCATCCGTGTGCTCCTTGGGCACCGGTCGATCGCCAGCCACCGCAGCCCACAGACTCGGCATCACGATCGCTTTGATGGGCCAGAAGGTCACGAACCCCCTCGCGTTGACGTAGGCTACTGCCTCCTCACGGGTGCGGACGCGCAACTCCGGCCGGGTGCGGAAGGTCA
Source organism: uncultured Anaerolineales bacterium (assembly GCA_964530185.1). Taxonomy (GTDB): domain Bacteria; phylum Chloroflexota; class Anaerolineae; order B4-G1; family SLSP01; genus PWVB01. The sequence goes on along the minus strand of CAZHBB010000133.1, from coordinate 5,800 downwards.
CAGCACGATAGGTCTTGATAGCCTCCAGCGTCAACATCAGGACTCCCCCACTTTCCAGTCTTGAGCCCAACCAACATTAGGCCCTGCCTCGCCTCCCAACTCCAGATACGCTTGCTCTATGTTCCAACGATGAGCATTGGGATAGGTGTCCGGTTGCGCAAAGTGGATCCCTGCACACCGTTGCCTTGTCTCCGGAAGGTCGGCGTCCGCGGCGAGAGCCTCACCGACACATTCCCACACTTGCGTCAGATAGGCCAGGTCCTGGGCAAACCGACGCGCGATCTCCGCCGGATCCCCAGTCGGGCTGCCGTGGCCTGGGACCAGGACCCGCACATCCATCTGACGCAACGTGCGCAGCGTATCCATGTAGGCCAGGAAAGAGTCCATCACCATCGGGACTTCAATGTCGCTCAGCATGTCACCGGCCAGCAGCACCCCAGCGGCGGGCTCATAGAGCACGCAGTGGTCCGGAGCATGGCCGGGGGCAGCCAACACCTGCACCGTCATGTGCGCTGTATGAAGCGCCATGGCCTGATCAAACAGGAAAGTGGGGCACGGCACCTCGAACGCCAGGGAGAGGCCCTCAACTTGCGCCCAGTGTGCCACCTGGTGCCGCAGATCTTCGCCATGTTGGGCCACCACCTCAAGGTAACGCCGATGAGCGACAACTGGAGCGTCAGGGAAAACCGAAGGTCCCAGCAGATGATCCCAGTGAGCGTGGGTTACTACCAACCCACGCAGTCGGGCGTCGTGCTCGTCGAGAAAAGTCTCGATCGCAGCCAGTTCATCCGGCGCCACACCTGGATCGACGAGGAAGGCATCAAATCCATCAAATAGCACACTGCTCTGGGTCGCATAGACCCTGCTCTGCTGGACCCAGCATAACGACGTCAATTGACATAGGCCACTCATAGATCGCTGGCCTGCCCCTGTCACACTATGGGATAGGGCCGCCCAACCGGCTCACCGCGACGCGCACCGCCTCCGGGTCCGGATCGCGCAACACCCCTGCTGGCACAGGAGAGCCATGGTCGCCCACCACAATACCCACCACGCCACCGCGACAGGGAATCGCCAGGTCGACCGTGTAGGACGCCTCTGCCTCGCGAATCAGGTACTCCCGCTCGGGGAAGAATCCGCTCTCCTTAAGGGTCACGTACAGGCCGTCGGCGCCAGAGACGTAAAGATCGTTGATCTCCTCAGCCGCCGCGAACCGATCCCACGTCGTCGCGATGAAGGCAATCCGCCGCCACCGCAGACTGGGAATGGGAGGTTCACGCCGCAGCAATGGACCGAGCTGCATCTTGTAGTATCGCTCGTTCGCGCGCGGATGCCCAGGCTCATCGGGGAAAAGATGGCGGCGTAGCGCCAGCTCGTGGCCCCGCACCTCAGCATACCAATGGATCGCCCAACGCTCCTCGCCGAACGCAGCCGTGAAATAGAAGGCTAACACGGCGGCATCCAACGTGCACGCCGGAGCATGGCGCACAGGGATGCGATACCAACCCTCATCCCGTGCGAGGCGGAAATCCCGAGGATCTGTCATCACCCCAACCAGGACACAATCAGCCGCATGGAACATGACGCCCCCTGCCAAACGCTGTACCGCGCCGTTCCCCCACTTCCGTGCAGGAAAGACACAACGCTCACCCACGGCCTCAGTATAGGGAGAGACTTGGCCTGGGTCAAGCAACGGGCCTGACCTATAGCCGCACGAGTCAGTCAGGCCCCAAAGCATCATCTGAGGAGCCGTCTCTATAGAAAAGTGGTAACCAACCCCAGAGGAGCGGTTTGACATTCCGGCCATCCCACTACGATGGGGAGAAGCATGCAAAGACACGGAGGTGCTGTCATGCGCATCCATCATATCGCCGTCGTGGTGGAGGACCTGGACACAGCGCTGGCATTCTTCAGCCAGTCCCTTGGCCTTCCACTCCAGGAGAGGCGAGAGGTCCCAGAGGAAGGAGTGGAGATCGCCTTCCTGCCCCTGGACAACTCAGAACTGGAATTGATCCGGCCGCTGGACCCCGACAACAGCGTGGGGCGTTATCTCGCCAAGCGGGGGGAGGGCATCCATCACATCTGCCTGCTCGTGCCCGACCTTGACGCTGCAGTGGCAGAGTTGGAGGGACACGGCGCACGCCTGGCAGGCGCCATCCGCCGCCGGGCAGACGGGGCGCGTTACACCTTCGTCCACCCCAAGAGCGCCCACGGGGTGCTCATCGAGCTGTACGAAGGAGACCTGACATAGGAAGCCCCACGGCCAAGAGCCTTTGGTCGTGGGGCTCTAATCCTCTAGATCACGGGATCGAAACAGCGCACAACATTGGGAAACCGCTAGGCTCCCACCAGGGCCCGGGCTAACGCCGCCGCCCGACTGGCATCCGGGGCGTAACCATCCGCGCCGACCTCATCCGCATATGCCTGGGTGACAGGGGCACCACCAATCATCACCTTGACCCTATCACGGAGTCCCGCTTCCTTGAGGGCATCGATGGTGTTCTTCATGTTGGGCATCGTGGTCGTGAGCAATGCCGACATTGCGACAATGTCAACGCCCTGGCTCTTCACAGCATCGACGAAGCGCTCGGGCGCCACGTCAGTGCCCAGGTCGACGATCTCAAAACCAGCCCCTTCCAGCATCATGCAGACCAGGTTCTTGCCGATGTCGTGCAGGTCACCCTTGACCGTGCCGGCAGCCACCTTGCCCACGGGCTTCACGTCGGCATCGACGAGTTTGGGCTTGAGGATCGCCAGTCCCGCCTTCATGGCCCGCGCCGCGATGAGCATCTCCGGCACGAAATACTCCCCTTCCTCAAACAGGCGCCCCACTTCCCCCATCGCCTTGATCAATCCCTCATTCAGGATCTCCGGCGCGGACATGCCTTGCGCCAGGGCTTCATGCACCTTCTCTTCCACAAGGTGCATATCCCCGTCCAGGATACCGCTGCGAATCTCCTCCAGTATGCTTGCCATATCGATCGTCCTCCTTAAATGCCGATGTGCTGCGAGCTACTATCCGATGCAGATTATAACGTACTTATACATGGATACCAGAGAAATGGAAAAAGGACAAACCACGCGCTCTGTGTGTAGACAAGTTGGATGAAGACGCCACCTCTGTCATAGGATCCCCCTCACACCCAGTCATCACCGGTTACCTCCCAGAGCACTCATGGCAGGCGATACGTGGGATGCGGCTGGGAAGGATGGAAGGCCACCACCTCCGACACCACAGGGTGGAGGCCGTGTCTGGCGCTGACTGCCGCGAGTGCGTCTGCAACAAGGGCACGCAGCACCTCGGCTTCGATCTGCACCCGGGCATTGATGAGCAATGACACCTCCGACCCCGGAAGCGGCGGGACCTGCGAGATCCAGTTGGAATCCCTCAACGTGGGCACACTCAGTTTGACGGCTCTCCCCTTACTCTCGAGGAGGAATTTCAGATGCCCGATGGCCGCGCCCCGCTCTTCGAGGCGCCGCAACAGTTCCAGGATGAAATCGCGGACGACCTCGGAGCCCGGTCCCGCAGGCACCCCGAACGTAACCTGCTCATCCAGCCAGGCTAACTCAGACTCACCCGCGCCATACCGCGCATAGTCGATCTCCAAGACATCCTCTGGCGGGGTCCCTGCCCCACGCTGAAGTGCCCGCAGCCAACCCAGAACTTCCCCGCTCTCCAGAGAGTTTTGGAGCCGTATGGCCTTGGCCGGGTAGCGATCCCGAGCCAGCGCCGCCACCCCCTCCGCCTCGTCGCCCTGCAACAGGTCACGCTTATTGATCACCAACAGGCCGGCCTCCTCGATCTGCTTGTCGAACAGATACACCACATCCTCGCTAAAAGGCATCGGCAGGTCGAGCAGGCGGCGTCGCAGCAATCGAGCATCCACGAAAACGGAGAAGGTCGTGGAGGTCACGCTATCCAGCCGACGCAGCCGCGACAGAGGCTTTACCACCGTCGCCACCACATCGGCACACGAGCCCACCGACTCTGCGAAGATGACATCAGGCTGTGCCCTCTCCTGCAACTGCTGGAGCTGGGACTCGAGGTCCTGATAATTGCAGCAGAAGCAGCCGCCTGTCACCTCCACAGTGGGGAACGCCGCCCGCTGGAAGAAGGCCGTGTCGACCAAATAGCGGCCCTGGTCATTGGTCACAATGCCAACCTTCAGCCCCTCACCAACCAGAATCTTGGCGGCGCCTATGATCGCGGTCGTCTTGCCACTCCCCAAAAATCCGCTGACGATGTGAAGTTTCACCGCTCCTCACCCTCTGGGTAACGTGGAGGCCCTAAGACTCCAGGTAGCGCTCGATCTCTTCGATGAGCTCACGGTGGCTGGGGATCAGGCTGGAGTACTTGAGCTCGCCGTTGATGTAGATGCTGGGGAGGTTCTTCACCCCCATCTTAACGACCCGTGCCACATTCTCCTTGCTGGTGAACTTGTACTCGACCATCCTCACCCGCGGACCCAACGCCTCTACAGCACGGCGAGCGGCATCCTTCATATATCCACATGCCGCGCAGGTGTCAGAGTCAAGCGTGAAGACCTCGACCAGCGGTGCCTCAAGGTGCTCATAGTCCGGCAGCTCCACCGCGTCCAGGTCTAGCGCCTCCGGTTGATAGTTCGCCAACATCGCGCGCGTCCCCACTGGGTCCCGCACCGCCTGCAGGATCCCCACCACGTTCTCCACCGGAACATCATAGGGCATGTCACAGCCCGGTGCCAGGATGAAGTTGTGGGGATCCACAGCCTCCAGGAGGTCCACGATAAACTGCATGTTATCCTGCTGCGTCCCCAGGAGCATGTGGGTGGTCAGGGGGATATTGCCGCCAATGGCCACGTTGTGCGCATCGGTGACTCGCTTCACCGCCACCAGATCGATGTTTTCGTCCACAGAGATGGAGTCAGGGCCGGTTTCACACATGGCCTCGATGTTCTTTGTTGCGTCGCCACAGACGAAGAAGGAAGAGAAGGCCTCACGCGCTCGCACGAAGTCGAAAAGCTGCTGATAGCCCTCCGACAACAGAGCCTTGAAGTGACGTGGTGAGATCTGGGACACCACAGGATCCACAAATGCGATGACATCCATGCCTGCATCCAGATAGAGCGCCGCCATGCGCTGTGCTACCTCCACGGTGTAGGCCAGCAGGCGACGCAGGAAATCCGGATGATCGAACATATCCATGAATACCTCAGTGCCCCGCAGGTGCGAGGCCAGGGTGAACGGCCCCGTCACCAAGCCATAGAGCGCAGTATGCCCCCCTACGCTCTCCTTCATCCGCCGCATCACATCCAGGATCATCGGCAACCGGCCATCGTCAGGGCCTGGCCAGTCCCCAGGAATGTCCATGGTCTCTGCCAGAGGATGCGACGCCACGCTGGGAGGTGCTTTCTCCGCCCACACCAGCGTGCACCCCAGGATCTCGGCCTCCACCTGCAGGTCGAACATCACTGGCTGCCCATCCGGATCGTAGGTGCGGTTCACCGCCAACAGGGCTTCAAAGAGCTTATCTCCATCGGTCAAGACCTCCCGCGCCGAATACCCCACAAGCTTCCCGGCATGCACCCCCGCAAAGGGCACCCACGGCACCCGTCCGGTGGCCTCGTGGCGCAGCGTTGCCAAAAGCAGTTCCTTCCCAGTCTGTCCTTCACGCATCGACATATCCGCCTCCCATCCCGTTATTGTGAGAAAGGGCTTTTATCCTTTCAGGTCCAACCAGATGCACAATATAGAATATCCTACAGGATAACAGCGTTCAAGCCAATGCTCCCATCAAACAATTGTCCACAACCGCTGC
>CAZHBB010000132.1:0-7627 GCA_964530185.1 uncultured Anaerolineales bacterium | reverse complement strand
TCATGCGACGTGGTACAATATAGATGAAAGAAAACAAGCTGAAATACACTATGACTGCACTGAGCCAAATTGACACAAGTATGACAGAATCCATTGTTGACAACCTGGATGCCCTGATGCAGGTCCTTCCCCCTGCCATCCGGGAGTCGGTGAACGAGGTCGGCAGGCGGGACGACCTCCTGGAGGTGATTCTGGACCTGGGTCGGGTGCCCACGGCCCGATACACGGACCGGGAGATTGTGCTCCTGGAGCGCGAGGTTACGCGTGAGGACATCGACTGGGTGGTCGATCGCGTGGGCGTCTTCGACGCCGACAATCGCGCGGGCATAGCCCGTACACTGCATCGCATCGCGGCCATTCGAAACCGCAACGGCCAGGTGGTGGGCCTGACCTGTCGGGTTGGACGGGCGGTTTTTGGGACCATCGCCATCATCCAGGACCTGATCCTATCGGGCAAGAGCGTGCTTCTGCTGGGACGCCCGGGCGTCGGCAAGACGACGATGCTGCGGGAAGCCGCCCGGGTGTTGGCGGAGAGCAAGCGGGTCGTGATCGTCGACACCTCGAACGAGATCGCTGGGGATGGTGACATCCCACACCCTGCCATTGGGCGTGCGCGGCGCATGCAGGTAGCGACACCAAGCCTGCAGCATGAGGTCATGATCGAGGCTGTGGAGAACCACAACCCCGAGGTCATCGTCATTGACGAGATCGGGCGGGAGATGGAAGCTCTGGCCGCGCGCACGATCGCCGAGCGGGGCGTCCAGCTCATTGCCACAGCCCATGGCAACACGCTGGACAACCTTCTCCTCAACCCCACGCTGTCGGACCTCGTCGGCGGGATCGAGAGCGTCACCCTGTCCGATGAGGAGGCCCGGCGGCGTGGCACGCAGAAGACCGTCCTGGAGCGCAGGGCGCCTCCTACCTTCGACATCCTGGTCGAGATCCAGGACCGGCAGCGGCTACTCGTCCACCGGGACGTAGCCCAGGCCGTCGATGCCCTCCTGCGAGGTCGCACGCTGACCGCCGAACTCCGCTATCGGGACGAGCAGGGCGAGGTCAAGACAGAGGAAATCCGTTCCGCGTACTACGAAGAGGAGATAGAAGAGAAGCGCGAGGAGGCTACACCAGTACGGATAGAGGAGCTCTCGCAGGACCGGCGGCGGCTCGCCGAGAAACGCATCTACCCATTTGGCGTGGCACGCAATCGGCTTCTGCGGGCGGCGCAGATCCTCCATGTGCCTGTGCGGGTGGTGGACAACCTGAGGGACGCTCATATCTTTGTGACCACCAAGCAATACTACCGCAAACGCCCCCGAGTGGTTACTGATGCCGAGCGACGGGGGGTGCCCATCTATGTCCTGCGGGCCAACACCTCCGCCCAGTTGGAGATCTTCCTGAACGACACGTTCGACCTGAAAGAAGGCAAAGCCGATGCCTTCACGCTCGCCATGGGAGAGGCCGAGGACGCCATCCGGCGGGTGCTGGAAGGGGAGGAATCCGTGAGGCTCTCCCCTCAGAACGCCTTCATCCGCCGCTATCAGCACGAGATGGCGCGCAAAGCCAAGCTCGGTTCGCGCTCGTTTGGTAAAGAGCCGTACCGCGGCGTCCAGATCTACCGCGGTCGCTAGGCGCCTGCCCGTCAGGGGCCCGTGACCTCACATACAGAGGAGCAATGCGTGGACATCGCCCCCCCAACTTCTGGGACGCGTGGCTGCTTCATCACACTGGAAGGGCCAGAGGGTTGCGGTAAGACGACCCAGGCCCGTCTGCTCGCGCAGTGGCTGGAAAGCCAGGGGTTCCCCGTCCTGCTGACCCGGGAGCCAGGCGGGACCCCTATCGGGGAGCAGATCCGAGCGGTGCTCCACGACTGCGCCAACCGTGCCATGACTGCAGAGACGGAGATTCTCCTCTACTCGGCGGCCCGGGCGCAGCACGTGGCCGAGGTCATCCAACCGGCGCTCCAGGCAGGCACCATCGTCATATGCGATCGATTCTACGACAGCACCTATGCCTACCAGGGATATGGCCGAGGCCTGCCGATGGATACGCTGCGCATGATCACCACATTTGCGACTCGTGGGCTCACCCCCGACCTGACGTTATACCTGGACGTGCCGCCGGAGCTCGGGCTGCAGCGGCGGGCCCAGAGTGGCGAGACGCTGAACCGCCTGGACCGAGAGGCGCTCGCGTTCCATCGACGGGTGCGTGCTGGATACCAGGCGCTGATGCGAGAGGAGCCCGCGCGTTGGCGCCTGGTGGATGCCACCGTGTCCATCGACGCCGTCCAGGCACAGCTACAGAGCCTCGTCCTGGAGATCCTCCGGGGGCTGGGGATGAACCCTCGAGGGCGCTGACAAGGGGGTGTTCCTCGCCAACGGCTCACCCTCGGGGTAAAAAACGTACAGGGGCACCGGCCCATGCCTGAAAGTTTGGCGCGCGTGTCACATTGGGCTGACGATACTACCGTGTCGGCCCGATTCGGGTTGGGAGATGACGAGAACCAGCATGGTCCTCGTCTGTGAGCCGGTCGCCCTGAGCAAATCGCGCGTCTGCCAGGAGGTGATGGTATGACCAAGATCAAGTGTGCCGTGGCCCAGATGGACCCGCAGTTAGGCGAGCGCGACCACAACCTGCGTCGCGTCGAGGATCTGCTGATCCAGGCCGTGGAACAGGGCGCCCAGCTCATCGTGTTCCCCGAGTGTGCGACCACCGGCTATGGCTTCGCCACGCTGAGCGCGGCAAGGGCTGTGGCCGAAACCGTCCCAGGGCCGACGACGGAGCGGCTCACCCAGGTGTGTCGCGAGCATCGGCTGAGCGGGGGAGGGCCCTACGTGGTCGTCGGTCTGCTCGAAGCTGACCGGCACACCGACCACGTTTACAACAGCGCGGCGCTCGTGGGCCCGGAGGGCCTCGTCGGCACCTATCGGAAGGCCCACCTGCCTCTGCTGGGCGTGGATCGATTCACCACCCCAGGGGACACGGGATTCCAGGTGTGGGAGACCTCGATCGGCAGGATCGGCATAGCCATCTGCTACGACCTCCGATTCCCAGAAGCCCTGCGCGTCCTGGCCCTGTCGGGGGCAGATATCATTGCATTGCCCACCAACTGGCCCGATGGCTCCCAGAACGCCCCCCAGTTTGTGACGCGCACCCGTGCCCTGGAGAACCGCGTCTTCGTGCTGGCATGTAACCGCTGCGGCGAGGAATCTGGCTTCTGGTTCTTTGGCCACAGTCAGATCCTGGATCCAGGAGGACATGTCCTGGCCGAGGCCGAGGACTCAGAGACAATCTGTTATGCGACGATCGATCCCCTGGCCGCGCGGCAGAAGCGGATCGTGCTGCGTCCCGGCGAGTTCGAGCTCGACACGGTGGGCGACCGAAGGCCCGACCTGTACAGCAGACTGGTGGAGCGCGGATAGGGCGCTCGCGCCCCAAGCGATGGCCGCTATCACAGGAGAGAATATCATGGCCTCCAAGAAACATTACATTACCGACATGGATGGCGTTTTGGTGAGGGGAGACACGGTCATCCCTGGCGCCCCGGAGTTCATCCAGCGCCTCAAAGCCCACGACATCGAGTACCTGGTCCTGACCAACAATCCCCTCTACACCCCTCGGGACCTGGCACATCGCCTTCGCAACATCGGGCTGGAGATCCCGCCCGAGCGCATCTTCACCTCAGCCATGGCCACGGCGCACTTCCTCCAGAGCCAGCGCCCTAATGGCACGGCCTATGTCATCGGGGAAAGCGGGCTGACCGAGCCGATCCATAACGTCGGCTATATCATCACCGATATCGATCCGGAGTACGTGGTACTGGGGGAGACGCACACCTACAACATCACCCATATCACCAAGGCCATCCGCCTGATCATCGCGGGGGCGCGCTTCATCGCCACCCACCCCGATCCAGCAGGCCCCTCCGAGCAGGGCATCGTGCCCGCCTGCGGCGCGATGGCCGCCCTGATCGAGAGGGCCAGCGGCAAAGCCCCCTTCTTCGTAGGTAAGCCCAACCCCCTGATGATGCGTACGGCGCTGAACTACCTGGGCGTCCACTCCGAGGACACCATCATGATCGGGGACCGCATGGACACAGACATCGTCGCGGGCGTGGAAAGTGGCATGGAGACCATTCTCGTCCTGACGGGCGTGACAAAGCGGGAGGATGTGGACCTCTACCCCTATCGGCCTACGCGGATCGTTAATTCCGTCGCGGAGATCGAGGTATAGGCGCTGAGGCGAGTTACCGACAAATACAGAGGAGCCCGCTTACGACAGCGGGCTCCTTTGCTATGCCGAGACCCAGAATCGAACTGGGGACACATGGATTTTCAGTCCACTGCTCTACCAGACTGAGCTATCTCGGCGTGACGCAGACATTCTAACGAAAGTTATCATTTTGTCAAGCACCAGACTGACCCTGAAAGGTGCCCCCCAGCGGGTGACTAAAAGGTGACTGTCACTTTGGATGTGGCGATGATCTGCTGATACCTCGCCAACCGCCCCACGATTAATCACGCCAGCACCGCCGGAAGTGACAGTCACCTTGGCGGTAGGACAGGCTTCGCGCCTCGGAAGGCGAGCCTGTCCCAATGCCCCCCTTGCGCACCCTTCGGTACCCCTTCGATACCCCTTCGGCAAGCTCAGAGCAAAGCTCAGGGTCCGGGTAGGCTCGAACTCCACAGACCGAGGGCTGAGCGGCTCAACAAGTTGAGCCTGCCAAAGCCCAGCTACCTCACCTTAGACAGGGCGGTAGGCGGGACGTCTTCAGGGTCAACAGATCCCCAGGGCTTCCAGCATCTCCCGGTTGCTGGTGTAGCGGAATCCCGGCTCGTCGCAGTCCTTGGCCTTCCGAGCCTCGATCTCCACCAGTCTGAACACGTCCTGTTTGGGGATGACGGGCTTATCCAACCGCGAAAGAGCCATCTTCAACGCCTCACGCGCCTCGGTGGCCCCGGACGCATCCCTGCCAGCGTCTTCCAGATAGGCCACGACAGCCCGGCTGCACATCCGGGCGTCCTTGCGGGCCAGTCCCACCTGCCCCTTGCTGGCCTCTCGCGCCCACCCCACCAGGAACACCCCCTCGATCGGCGCCCCGGTCTCAGGGTCATACGCCTCAAAGGAGACCCCATCCACCGGGTAGCGGGGGTGCGGATGCTTCACAAACGAGGACCATGCCACGGGCAGACCGAAATCCTCGCTGACACGATCCCCGATGCAGAAGATCACCGTGTCAACCGGCAAGATGTGATAGGTCCCCAACCGCTTGGGCCGGGTCCGTCCCCCCTCTTCCAGTGTCAGGGCCGTGTCCTCCACCCGCAGGCCACCAACAGCCCCCGAACCGTCGTCGAGAATCTCCACCGGCGCGGAGAGGAAACGGAAGGTGATCCGCGTATCCGACACAGGTTCTGGGCTATGCCGCAAGGCCGAGAGGATGTGGGCTTTGGCGGCCTCTGGGTCCTGCCCCACGGCCAACATGCGAGAGCGGACACGCTCGATCTCCTCGTCCAACGCGGCGAGATCCAGGTTGCGTCCCACATAGGCCAGCTCCCGCGGCGAGAACTTCACCTCTGCAGGGCCACGCCGGGCCACAGCCACCACCTCAGCGACCTTGAGATCCCTCGCCAACCAGCGCGCGATATCAGCCATGACATTGCCTACACCGATCAAAGCCACCCGCTGTCCAATCGTATACGTTCGCTCGCTGTAGGGCGGGAGGCCGTTGTAGTAGTAGATCAGATCCTTGGCATGATAGACCCCGCGAAGGTGCTCCCCGGGCAGTCCCAGCCATTTGGTCCCCTGCGCGCCAACGGCCACCACGATCGCACCGAAGCCCATAGCACGCAACGCGTCCAGGGACAGATCTTTCCCCTGGCCGACTTCCACGTTGCCGTAATACGTGACGTTAGGAGACCGCAGGACCCTGAGGAACTGATTGCGCAACGAAGCCTTGACCTGATGCTTGGCGAAATAGATGCCGTATTCCGCGAGCCCACCGGGTCGAATGTCCCGGTTCAAGAGGATGACGTGATGGCCCTGCTTGGCCAGCTCGTCCGCCGTGAAAAGGCCCGCCGGGCCAGCGCCGATCACAAGCACGAGAGATTTGTCCTCATGGGTAGCCTCCATTGCCCCTCCTCTCTTCCCTAAGTGTATTCCCACACGGCCCTCATTCCCGCACAGAACACCAGGCCTTACCGTCGGTCGCCACAACCGATGCTGGTACCGGAGCCCGCCGCAGCCTGTATCGCCACTGGACGCCTGCAACCCGGCGGCCTTCCCTGCATTAATTGTCCCTTAAGCTGCAGCCCCAGGGTTACGGTCCCGAGGTCACCTCGGAGAACGCATAATGGGGCAGCACACCCAACTTGCTCAAAGGCCAGTAGCGGAAGATCGCCTTGCCTATGATGTGATCCTCGGGCAACACCCCCCAGACATGGGAGTCACTGGAGTTGTTTCGGTTGTCCCCCAGCACGAGATACTCTCCCACGCCCAACGTGAGGTCCAACTCATAGAGTGCCGGTCCACTGACATAAGGTTCGTTGAGCACAACGCCATTCACCCACACCCGTCCATCATGGATCTGGACATGCTCACCAGGCAACCCCACGATGCGCTTGACATAGGGGACAGCACTCATATGTCGCGGGGGATCCAACACTACGATGTCGCCGCGCTGAGGTGGATGGAGACGATAGGCGACCCGACTCACCAGCAGATATTGTCCCTCATGAAGGGTCGGTTCCATGCTGAACGATTGAACGACGTACCGTCCGGTCAATGCGTTGGCCACCAAAAAGACCGCCAGGGCCATAAGGATGGACTTTAGAAAATCCCACCCAAAGGCTGATCGCTGCTGTCGGGTGGCCTCTACAGACGGAGACACCCGAGGTTCGCCCTCCCTGTCGCGCACCCACTGCCAGGAAGCCATGACGCCTCACCAGATTCCTCAGCCCTCGCTCTCGAGCTCTGGAAAGGAGTAGTGAGGGATCTTACCCCAGCATTCGGGGGGCCAATAGGAGAAAAACGCCTTCCCGATGATCCGATCCGCCGGCAGCAACCCCCAGGAGTGAGAGTCGCTGGAGTTGTTTCGATTATCCCCCAATACGAAGTATTCGTCCTCGTCGACCACCCAGTTGCCCGAATAGCGCGGCGGCGCGTTGATATAGGGCTCATTGAGGGCAATCCCGTTGACCCAAACACGATTGTCCTTGATCTCCACAATATCGCCAGGCAGACCGATGATCCGCTTGATGTAGGGGACCGAGGAACTACTGCGCGGCGGATCCAGGACCACCACGTCTCCCCGCTCAGGTGGATGGAACCAGTAGGCCACTTTGCTGGCGATGACGTATTGGCCATCATGCAAGCTCGGCTCCATACTTTGCCCATGCACCTGATATCGACCGGTGAGTGTGTTGATAACCACGAAGAGGATGACAGCCAAAAGCAAGGTCTCCAGCGTATCCTGGAGCCAGGAGCGAAAACTGCCCGTCCCCCCGTGGGCCGTCTCCGAGGCCTCCAACACGGATTCTGCCAGAGAGTCGTCCGTATGTTCGCTGACCAATACTCTATCCTCCATCCAATGTGAATTCCAATTATAATGGGTGTCAACCGCAAAACAACCCCG
>CAZHBB010000131.1:1874-7628 GCA_964530185.1 uncultured Anaerolineales bacterium | reverse complement strand
CCTTGCGTACAAGTTAGATAGGGTGCACAGCGGGGGAACCAAAATAGGGGCGAGTCGCAGACAGCGTAGGGCGAGCTTCTTCCGCCCGAGCCCGACAGCTAACCTCGTAGGCGTGGAAGAGGGCTACCTGGTGTGGAAGGTGCCCTTTTTTGTTGTCTCGACGGGCGCCTCCGCCGGGTCACGAGTGAGAGAGGTACTCTGAGCCAAAGGAGGCGGGATATGCAGCAGAAGGAGAGTACAGAAGATCCGCTTAAACACGGGTTCCGCCTGGACCACCCCCCGGTCCTGGCCGCCGAGATCCCATCCCCAGTCATCGACGAACTCTCGGCATTGAAGTATGACGTGCAAGACCTGTTACTCGCGGTGAGATCAGACCTGGGATCGGATGGACGCTTCGGTGAGCAATGGCTGTTCATCACGGACCGCGAACTCCTGGTCATCGAACAGACGGAAGACCAAGTATACCTCCGTCATAGATTCACACTCGATGAAATCAAGGGCGCTCAAATCGAGCGCTGCGTCGGCAACGGGCTGCTCCAGGTCACAGTTGACCAACAGCCCCATGTCCTGTTGCACTACTCCAACGAACTCACCAGCCGCTTTGGGCGCGTAGCCCGGTATCTGCAGGAGCGTGCAGATGTAGGCCCAGACATTCCAGTCCCCAATCCAAATGAGGACGATCACGTCTGCCTGGTATGTGGGCGTTACCTGGCCGATCCCTCCATGAAAGTATGCCCCAACTGTATACAGCGGGGCAAGGTCTTCAGACGGCTGGCGCTGGAGGCCAGACCCTACTGGGGAAAGGTGGCACTGATCACCCTGCTGTTGGTGGCAGGCGCCATTATCAACCTGGTGCCCCCCAGGCTGACGGGTATCCTCATCGATGACGTCCTCAAGGATGGGGGTCATCCGGAACGCCTACTCTGGCTGGTCCTCGGTCTGCTGGGGCTGCGCATTCTGAGCGTTGGGATCACTATCGTGAAGAACTGGTTGACGATCAACGTCAGCGGGCGATTCACCGCGGGCCTCCGAGAGAGACTTTTTGCCCACCTCAAGAGGCTGCCGGTGGATTACTTCGACAAGAACCAGACTGGGCGCATCATGACCCGCATCAATCAGGACACCAGCGAGCTCCAGGGGCTGTTCAGCCAGATGACCAACTTCGCCCTCAACCTGCTCATGGTCGTGGGTATTGGGATAGCACTCTTCGCCATGTCACCCTCCCTGGGCCTCTACGTGCTCATCCCCACTCCATTCGTGATGGCTGCCGCGTATTACTACTACCGCTACATGCGGCCCCACTTCCGGCGCTTCTGGGTCGCTCGATGGCGTCTGAACGCGATGCTGAACACCTTTCTGGCGGGTGTCCGTGTGGTGAAGGCCTTTGCCCAGGAGGATCAAGAGGAAAAACGGTATCAGCAGCGTAACAGCCGCATGCTGCAGTCCCAGCTTCAGGTGAACCTGGCCTGGGGCAAGTTCTTCCCATTGATCTCCTTCGCCTTCAATGCCGGTGGTCTCATCATCTGGTATGCAGGCGGACGGGCAGTGCTCGCCGACCGCATCACGGTGGGTACGTTAATGGCCTTCATAGGCTATCTGGGCATGTTCTATGGCCCGCTCTCCAACCTGACGCAGATCAGCCAGGCCCTGAACCGCTTTGTCACCATCTCACAACGCACATTCGAGCTCTTGGACGAACCGGAGCAGCCCCAACCAGCACGTCCTGTCGCCAAACCACGGCTTGCGGGAAGCATCGAATTCGACCACGTCACATTCGGCTATGACCCCTACTATCCGGTACTCAAGGACGTGAGCTTCAAGGTCGAGCCGGGCGAGATGATTGGCCTGGTTGGACACAGTGGCGCGGGAAAGACTACCCTGGTCAACCTGCTGTGTCGTTTCTACGAGGTTACACAGGGCACGATCCGCATTGACGGCGTCGATATCCGGGACCTGCCTATGGAGGAGATCCGTCGGCAGATTGGGATTGTTCTCCAATCGCCCTATCTCTTCCGTGGCACCATCGCCGAGAACATCGCCTACGGCAAACCAGACGCGACCTATGCCGAGATCGTGCGCGCCGCCAAGGCCGCTAACGCCCATGACTTCATCACAGCCATGCCAGAAGGGTACGACACGATCGTGGGGGAAGGGGGCACAGGTCTCTCTGGCGGCGAACGCCAGCGCATCTCCATCGCCCGCGCCATCCTCCATAACCCACGCATCCTCATCCTGGACGAGGCAACCTCATCTGTCGATACGGAGACGGAGCGACAGATCCAGGAGGCATTGAACGAACTGGTCAAAGGCCGTACGACGATCGCCATCGCCCACCGGCTCTCCACACTATACAACGCTGACCGCATCCTGGTGCTCAATCAGGGACACCTGGAGGAACAGGGGACGCCCAAGCAGCTTCTGAAGAAGCAGGGGACCTTCTACCACCTGGTGCAGATGCAATCTCAGATGGCACGCATCGATGGGACAACCGCGAGTCTGTAGCAGGTGAGGGGGAGAGAAAATCATGGCTAAAGCATTCGAAGTTGTCTATTTAAAGCCGGATGAGATCCACTTCGAGCGTCGGGGAGATACCCTGAGCTTGATGATCACCCAGCAGGGGTTGACAACCGTCTACCCAAGGGTGGTGCTTCGCCCATGCTTTCCCGTGTCTGATCGCGCCGCTTACCTCTCAGTGCGCGACGCCAGCGCCGAGACACAGCCCGAGATCGGCATCATCGAGGACTGGACACAGTTGAGTCCCGAAGACCGCGCTGCTATTGAGAGGGAGCTCGCCCTCTACTATTTTGTACCCAAGATCACGCGGATCCGCGAGATCCGAGAGGAGCTGGGCTTCCTCTACTGGACGGTCGATACAGACAAAGGGCCGCAGGAGTTCGTCATGCGTAACAGCATCGTGCGGAGCACAAGACAGGTGGGGCCGGGACACTGGCTCCTCATTGACGTCAATGACGCCCGCCATGAGATCCCAGATGTCGCGGCGCTTGACAGCCGAAGTCAGAAGTTGCTCGCACGGTATCTCTCAATGTGACGCGGGTCGATCGCGTCACACAGTGACCTGGGGTGTCGAAGGCGCTGCTTCGCGGTGCGGCGCTTTTGATACGCGCGGCTTTCTCGCGCTTTGGTTTCTTCCTCCTCTTGGACGGCGGGGAGCACTGATCATGGGTGCTCCCCGCACAGTCCACAGACCTGCATTGACACACCTCACCGGGCTCCTACAATTCAGGTAGCGCAGGAACATCTCAACCACAGGAGTGCGTTATGTCCAGTCTCGTCACGATCAAAGACGTCAAAGTCATTGTCACCCAACCCGCCGGATCGCGTTTGGTCATCGTCAAAGTCATCACCTCTGAGCCCGGCCTCTATGGTCTGGGTTGTGCGACGTTCACCCAGCGGTTCCATGCGGTTGTCGCGGCAATCGAGAGACATCTGAAACCCTTTGTCCTTGGCCGAGACGTCTCCCGTATTGAGGAGCTGTGGCAGATGAGCATGGTTCACGGCTACTGGCGAAATGGCCCGGTCCTCAATAACGCCATCTCCGGCATCGACCAGGCCCTGTGGGATATCAAAGGCAAGATGGCCGGGATGCCCGTCTACGATCTGCTGGGAGGCAAATGCCGCGAGGCTGCTGCGGTATACACACACGCCGATGGCAGCACCCCAGAAGAGGTGGCAGAGAACGTACAGCGTTTCATGGAAGAAGGTTACCGATACGTGCGCGTGCAAATGGGCGGCTACGGCGGACGATCGGCCACAATTCCGCGACCAGAGGGTGCCCCTGCCGGCGCCTATTACAATCCCCGCGAATATACCCGCAAGATGCTGGAGATGATTGCCTATGTCAGGAAGACCGTAGGGGACGAGGTCGAGCTACTCCACGATGTCCATGAGCGGCTCCAACCCATCGACGCAGTGAGGTTCGCCAAGGATCTGGAGCCCTTCAACCTCTTCTTCCTTGAAGACGCCCTGGCACCTGAGGACATCGACTGGTTCCGCGACATCCGCCAACAGTGCGCCACCCGGTTGGCCATGGGGGAGCTCTTCAACAGCCCACATGAATGGAAAAAGGTGATCGAAGAGCACTTGGTCGACTACATCCGCATGCACGTCAGCCAGATGGGCGGTATCACACCCGCGCGCGCTGCAACCTTGTTCGCAAACATCTACGGCGTACATACAGCCTGGCACGGCCCGGGTGACACGTCACCAGTTGGCCACGCGGCCAATCTGCACCTGGATGTCTGGGCGCCTAATTTTGGCATCCAGGAGTGGTGCCGCTTCAACGACCTGGTCTATGAAATGTTCCCCGGCCTGCCCGAAGTGCGTGACGGCTATATGTATCCCAATGACAAACCAGGCTTGGGGATCGACATCGATGAAAAACTGGCTGCCAAGTACCCGCCGCGGGACAGCGTTGAACAGTGGACACAGACCCGGTGGCCTGACGGCAGTCCAGCTCGACCTTGAGCATTGATACCGAGGTACCCAGATCTGCCCGTTTCCCGGGGCCTGTGGTAAGATGACCACAGGCCTTTTGGCGGAGGAAACTTCCAAGCGTGGAGCGAGAATCCCTTTGACAGGAGCAAGGATCTATGACCGATACTGCCATGACAGGCCGAGAACGCGTGATACGCACACTCCGATTTGAGCACCCTGACCGGGCACCGCGTCAGGTATGGCCTTTGCCCGGTGTCGAGATGTTCCGCAGCGATGAGCTACAGGCGCTGCTAGAACAGTTCCCGGAGGACTTCGAAAGCCCTGACGTCACCTATGGCCCAGCAGATCGCGCGCGAGGGGACCCCAACCGAGTGGGAACTTACGTCGACGAGTGGGGCTGTGTCTGGGAAGTACTTCAGGATGGTGTCATTGGGGAAGTGAAGCACCCCCCTCTGGATGACTGGCAAGCCCTGAGGACGTTTCAACCTCCATGGGAGATCCTGGACAGGGCTGATTTCAGCCAGGTGGATGAAAGCTGCGCACGCACCGACAAGTTTGTCCTTGCCGGAACCACTGTAAGACCCTTCGAGCGCATGCAATTCCTGCGTGGTACGGAGAAGCTGTTTATCGATCTGGCGTACGGCACAGCGGAGGTGCTGAAGCTGCGTGATATGGTCCATGAGTTCTTCATGCGCGAGCTGGAACTCTGGATTGGCACCGACGTCGACGGGATCTCCTTCATGGATGACTGGGGGGCACAACACGCCCTCCTGATCTCGCCCGACATGTGGCGCGAGCTCTTCAAACCTCTTTACAAAGACTATTGCGACCTTATCCACAGTGCGGGGAAAGCCGTTTTCATGCACTCCGACGGACACATTGAGGCGATCTACCCGGATCTCATCGAGATTGGCGTCGACGCTCTGAACTCCCAACTCTTCTGCATGGACATCGAGGAGTTGGGCCGGAGGTACAGAGGCAAGATCACGTTCTGGGGTGAGATCGATCGCCAGTACCTGCTGCCGTTCGGCACGGTGGAAGACGTGAGAGAAGGGGTACGACGCGTCCGCCGCGCGCTGGACGACGGAAGCGGCGGTGTCATTGCCCAATGCGAGTGGGGGCTTGACGTGCCGATGGAGAATGTGACGGCTGTCTTCGAGACCTGGCTTGAGCCTCTTGCGTGAACATGACATCCTTAATTGAGAGATCCCCTCTCTGTGGATTGGTCTAGCGAACGATCGTCTTCTCCAAGTAACAAGGAGGTGCCATGAGGAAACACAACCGCACGTTGTTCTGGTT
>CAZHBB010000131.1:0-1774 GCA_964530185.1 uncultured Anaerolineales bacterium | reverse complement strand
CCACACCCACCCCAACCCCAGTACAGACAGGGAAGCCACTGCCCCAGGAATCCGTCATCACCTATGACGCCCTGGCCCTCAGGGACGACGAGACGGTTGCCCCCCCACTCACTGTGATAGTCAGCGCCAATCGTCTCCTTCAGGGATACCGTTTCAAGCTCACCGGCCTGCTTCGCAATGACGACACCGAGCCTTACGCCGGTCTAGGCCTCATTGCGACCTTCTTCAGGGAGGACGGATCTCGCTTTGGGCCGGTGCGAGCCACATTGCCATGTCCGATCTTGAACCCAGGCGAAAGCTGTCCTTTTGTCATCGAGGCCATCGACAAGGACCTGGCCGAGGTCATGTTGCATCCAGAGGGGTATCCGACCTCACGGGAGGCCCTCCCAGTTTCGGTCGCCATCCAGCATCACTATGTTGACGAGCTCGGCTATGTCCATCTGAACGGGCTCGCTACCAACCCCAATTCAGTCCCCCTGAGCAGCACAACTATTGTGGGGGCCTTGACGGACCGACGGGGAGAGATCGTAAGCGTCGGTACGGCCCTGGTCCTTGAGCCTATTCCACCCAAAGGATCCGCGCCGTTCGAGATGCTCATCCGCTATGTCCCCTATACAGGCTACCTCTTCTTCACCCAGGCTCTCCCCTAGACAAAGGAGATCAGCGTGTACCTGATTGCCAGTACGAACGCGGGGGTTGGCCTTTCTGACGCCATGGAGGTTCTGCGACGTGGCGGCTCAGCCATGGACGCTGTGGAGACAGCGATCCGAGCCGTGGAGGCCAACCCCGACGACCATACCGTCGGATATGGAGGGTATCCTAATCTGTTGGGTGAGGTTGAGCTGGATGCGGGGATCATGTGGGGAGAGGACCTCACGGCTGGAGCCGTGGCCGGATTGAAGGGCTTCAGCCATCCCATCTCCGTCGCCCGCAAGGTCCTGGAACTTCTACCCCACGTCCTCCTGGTCGGAGAGGGTGCAGCCCGTTTTGCACGCGAGATGGGGTTCTCGCCAAAGCCGCTGCTGACCGCCGAGGCACGCGAGACCTGGCGCCGCGGCCTCGAACGTTGGCTGCCATCAGATGTAACGGAAGACCCTCGGGACCTGCCAGATCTATGGCGCTGGGTGGAGATCACCACAGACCCCGAACGCACCCACGGCACCGTCAACGTCATAGCCCAGGATCGTCAGGGACACCTATGTGCCGGCGTAAGCACCAGCGGCTGGGCCTGGAAGTACCCTGGCCGCGTGGGGGATTCGCCCCTGGTAGGCGCGGGGTTCTACGCTGATGACCGCTATGGGGCCGCCACCTGCACTGGCACAGGCGAGATGGCGATCCGCGCCGCCACAGCGCACAGCGTGATCTTCTACATGAAAATGGGAGCCACAGTGCGAGAGGCCGGGGAGCGCGCCATGCAGGACCTCAACGATCTGGGGGGACGATACCTGAGCGGGATGAATCTGATCGCTGTAGATGCTCAGGGCAACCATGTCGCTTTCAGCAGCCGAACGGACGCCACCTATCTCTACTTCAATCCCTCAATGGAAGCGCCTACCCTCCTCCCACGCATCCAGGTGCCCCTCAAGCAACGGTGGGTCCTACATCGAGATTCCCCTGAAAGATAAGCTACACAGGATAGGAGGCCAACCATGCGAAGGGAACGCGAGGCTTTCAACGCCCCATACACAGGAGGCTTGCTCGACCATCTGGCATTCCCGCTGGGCGGGATCGGCGCAGGCATGGTCTGTTTGGAGGGCACGGGAGGATTCACGCA
>CAZHBB010000130.1:6296-7878 GCA_964530185.1 uncultured Anaerolineales bacterium | reverse complement strand
CGCCGTCATAGCCGGCGAGCGGGCCTGGCTACCAGGCACACACACGCCCCACAATTGGCTGGCGGTGTTGAAGCAGGGCTTCCTCCAGCATGCGCTGCATCGCTGCGACGCGTGACGGCTGCGTCGCAGCCAGGTTATGGATCTCGCCCGGGTCCTCCCGGTAATCATACAGCTCCGCCCAACCCAGCCGCGGGTAGAGCGTGAAGCGATAGCGGGCATCGTACACGGTGTAGTTGATGAGCGACGGATCGCCACTGGCACAGTAGGCCAGCGCCACGTGCTCCTCGCCCTCCTCCAACACCTCAAGCATGTCCTGGCCGTGCAGGCCCTCCGGCACCTCCAACCCCGCCAGGTGAAGCAGCGTCGGCAGGACGTCCACATTGCTCATGGGCGTCTCTACATGCCCGGGCAGGGATACGCCTGGCGCGCGCAGGATGAACGGTACATGGAGCAGCGACTCGGCGGCAGTCTCCGCCTTGTACAGCCGACCGTGATCCCCCAGGAACTCACCGTGATCGCTGGTGAAGACCACGATCGTGTCCCCGGCATGGCCCGAGGCCTCGAGTCCCTCGAGGATGCGTCCCACCGCGCGGTCGATCTGGGCGATGGCGGCGTAGGTGTAGCGGCTGATGATGCGCCGCTCCTCAGGGGTGAAGTGTGAGACGTCGAGGCCGGCGCTCGCCAGTGGCCCACCCCGCACAGCCTCACCCTGAGGATCCACCGGATCGGGGACTGGTGCATCTTCAAAGTCACGCACCACATCGTAGGGTGGCGTGAAGGGATGGTGGGGATCAGGGAAGCCGATGAAGGCAAAGAAGGGCTGCGCATCGGATCGTGTCTCCAGGTACGCGCAGAACCGCTCGGCCAGCCATTGTGTATTGTGCAACTCGGATGGCAGGGCAGAGGCGTAAAGGTTGCGCAACCTGGGCACCGGGCGGGGCGCGGCAGCGGCGTTGGCCATCACATGCTGATAGACGTCTGGGTGTTCTCGCTGCAGCCACCGCGCATAGTGGCCCAGACGACAGGGGTGTTCGCCGTGTCCCTGCGTCATCTCCACGTGACGGAACCCATAGTAGGGGCCATGCCAGTCGTCCAGGGCCCCCGACTCCCACACTGCCCAACTCTCGGGATAGCCGTAGGATGGCGGCGCCAGGTTGGGCGTCAGATGCAGCTTGCCGAAGGCCACCGTGTCATAGCCAGCGGCGGCGAACAGGTCCGCCATGGTCGCTGGCTCCGGGCATACCCGTGCTTCGTCCACATTCTCCACGTTGATGTTGGCATATAACCGGCGATTGAGCGGGATGCCATTGCTCCAAACGCCATGCGCCGGTGGATAGAGGCCGGTGAGAAGGCTGGCCCGCGAGGGCATACAGACCGTGTTGGCGGCGATGTGGCGCGTGAAACACGTGCCCTCCTGCGCCAACCGGTCGAGGTTGGGGGTGCGGGCACAGGGGTTCCCCGAAGACCCCAGCGAATCGAAACGTTGTTGGTCGGTGTGCAGCACCAGGACATTAGGCCGTTGACCCATGGTTCCTCCCCATGCAGGACAGGCTTTCGCGCCTCAGAAGGCGTGCCTGTCCAC
>CAZHBB010000130.1:0-6196 GCA_964530185.1 uncultured Anaerolineales bacterium | reverse complement strand
TGGTTCCTCCCCATGCAGGACAGGCTTTCGCGCCTCAGAAGGCGTGCCTGTCCACGCGGTCATGACAACACTCCGTCGGATGGACAGCCTGGAAAGGCTGTCCCACAACTACGCCAGTATGTAGGACGGGCTTGGTAGAAGGCACCTCAGAAATCAGAACAGGGCTCAGGCCGCCACAAGGGTCTGAGTCATGGACCTTACGGCTGAACAATGAGCAATCATCCTACCCCGGGCCCTCGGTCAGCCTCCCGCAGGTTCAGAACCTGCGGGAGGTTTTCTATCCCACCCTCCGCAGTTCCTGATTGTACACCATATCCCAGTAGAACACTCGCCGAGCACGCCCTTCGACAGGCTCAGACGCGCTCGGGCCAAGTTTGGGTGGTCTGCAACCCGCGTAGGGGAGACCGGCCGGTCGCCCCGAGGTGCTGCTGTCGAAGCCCGGTGAATTCGCTACCCGGACCCTTCGGCAGGCTCAGGGTCCGGACAACCCGAGGGCTGAGCGGCCCAGCAAGCTGGGCTTGTCGAAGCCCGGTGGCCTTGCGACCCGACCGCCGACCACTGACCGTGCGAGAGCCCCGCGCGGTATACATCCCCGGCAGTGGGGCAGGCTTTCCAGCCTGTCCTCGCATCTCGCCGGTAGGTCTTCCCCTGGTCCCCGGCAGGCTGTCGGCGATCCCCGTTGGAGGTGACCGTCACCTCCGACGGGGACGGTCTCAAGCCCCTGCGATCCGTGGCATCCACAACGGCTCCTTGCCCATCTCAGCCTGCAGCAACGCCATGACCAGGCGTGCCTTGAGGTCAGCGTAATCCGGATCGTCCCATCGATTGTGGATCTCGCCCGGGTCCTCCTGCAGATCGAAGAGCTCGCCGTAGTCCCGCCCGTAATAGACCGTCAGCTTGTAGCGCTCATCCACGTAAGTCTTGAGATGCAGCGTCGTGGGCTGGTGACGGTTCTCCACCACCACATGCGCCCGCGCAGCCTCCTCCTGGCCGAACCACACACGGGACTGATCTACACCTGTCATGGTGCGCGGGATCTGGACCCCGGCGACGCTCAAGAAAGTCGGTGCCAGATCCACCAGGGACTGCAGGGCAGACGTGCGCCGTCCCCCCGGCACCCGCCCCGGATACCGCACCACCATAGGAACGCGAATCATATCCTCGTAGTGAAAAGCCCCTTTGGCGATCAGACCGTGTTGACCGTAGAAGTGACCGTGGTCGGTGGTGAAGACCACCAGGGTCTCCTCCGCCAGACCCAGGGCCTCCAGGCGGTCGAGGATCTGACCGATGTATTTATCCATCAGGCTGATCATGCCATAGTAGATCGCGATGTCCTTAGCCAACTCATCACGATCGTGCAAGTGAGAGTGGAAGCCATGCATCGCGTTCCCCTCCGGCTCACGCCAGGCCGAGAAGTCCGGGTTCACCTGCTGCGTCAACTGGAAGTGAGGGGGATTGTGGTCGTGCTCCTCCGGCGTGACCTGAGGCACCGTCAGGCTGGCGGGGTCGTACATCGTATCCCAGGGCCGCGGCACCAGGTACTTGGGGTGGGGATCGAAGAAACTGGCCCAAAGGAAGAAGGGTTCACCCGCCCGTGCGTACTGCTCCATCAAGGCCTGGGTCCGTTCGGCGATCCACGCATCATAATGGTACGCCTCAGGGATCTCCCAGGTGCGGTGTTGATCGGGGTTGTTCCCGGTGGGTGGGCGGAAATAATCCCGCCAGTTGGTCAGCCCCTTGGCCTCCATCCAGAGCGCGTAGTGCTGCCCCACCAGGTACTCATCCGTGTGGTTCCGCGCCAGCTCGACGTGCTCGAACCCATAGAAAGGCCCGTAGAACGTCCGCCAGAAATCCAGGTCCTGCAGGATCGGCAGAGCCTCCAGTGAGGGGTATTGCGCGGTGCCTCGCACCGGCTGGAAGTGCGCCTTGCCCACCAGCGCGGTACGGTAACCGGCTGCGGTGAAATCCTCACCCACCGTGTGCGCACTCTCCGGCAGCTTGGTGCCCAGGGCGTAGGCCCCATGCTGACTTGGGTACCTGCCGGTGATGATCGAGGCGCGGGTGGGGGTGCAGGTAGGGTTGGGACAGTAGGCACGGTCGAAGACGGTCCCCTCGGCCGCCAGCCGATCCAGGTTGGGCGTCCGCACCTCGGGGTTGTTATAGCCGATGGCCTGCCAGTGATGCTGATCGCTGGTGATCAAAAGAATGTTAGGACGTTTGGACATCGTCTCGGGCTCCTGTCCGCATTGGGATTCAATCTCATCACTCACGGATCGAGAAAGGGCTCACCGCCCGTATACCGAGCCAGCGCATCTCGATCCAGGGTCACACCCAGGCCCGGGCCGGCAGGCACCTCCAACATGCCATCCTCGTCCAGTTGCCAGCCCCCTTCCACCAGTCCGTCCACATAGGGTGAGCCGGTCAGATACTCCACCATGTCAGTGTCGGGCAACGCCGAGGCCAGGTGCAGGTCTGCCGCCAGACCGACCGCTGTGTTCCAGCCATGGGGGATCAGGCGAGCGCCGTAATCCTGCGCCATCCACCCGATGCGTCGCGACTCCGAGAGCCCACCGACCTTGGTGGCATCTGGCTGAACCACATCGAAGGCCCCCGCCCGAAGCCACGGCAGGAAACTCTGCCGGCGGGTCAGCACCTCACCGCCGGCGATGGGCACAGGCGCGTGTTGCCGCAACAGCACATAGTCCTCGAGGGCGTCATGCGGCAGCGGTTCCTCGAACCAGGTCACATCGTAATCGGCCAGCATCTGCGCCGTGCGCAGCGCCCACTTGTAACCATGCGGCCAGAAGGCATCGCTGCCGCCTGCATCCACCATGAGACGCGCCTCCGGACCTACGGCATCCCGCGCCGCCCGCACCATCGCTTCGTCCATGACATGGCTCACGCGGCCAAAAGGCCCCCACCCCATCTTGAACGCCCGGAAGCCCTCTTCCTTGAGCGCCAGCAGATGATCCCGTAGAGGTTCGGGCTCATCCATCAGCAGCGAAGCATAGGGCATCACCCGTTCCCGATAGCGGCCTCCCAGCAGCCGTCCCACCGGTTGTCCCGTCACCTGCCCCAGCAGGTCCCACAGCGCGATGTCGATCCCGCTGATGGTGTGCGTGATGGTGCCACCGCGCCCCATCCAGAACATGTGCTGGCGCAGTTTCTCTGTGACCCGCTCCGGCTCCAGGGCGTTCTCCCCCTCGTAGAGCGGCGCCAGCACCGAGAGCGCCGCCTTGACCAGGTGGTCATTGGTGTACACGCTACCCAGGCCCACCAGACCCTCGTCCGTGACCACAGCCACCAGCGTGTGCACACAGTCCTCGCGCTCAATCTCCTCTGACCAACCGCCCTCGGGCGTCTGTCCCCGCAGCCCCACCGCCCGGATCTCGCGAATCCTCATACTGTTTCCCCCGTCTCCATCACCCGCCCTCGATAGCAGGAAGAAAGCGCACTTCGCTCCGCTCCTCCACAGGCGCGAACATCCCCAGACGAGACATCCTGCCATCCACCGCCACCGCCAGGCCAGGCGCAAGCCTCTCCCCCTCGCAGAGTCGCGCTCGCACGCCGGGGTAACGTCGCTCCAGCTCGTCGACCACCTCTCGGACCGAGCGACCCGACACCTCGACCCACGGTACGCCGCCCGTCAGATCGCGCATCAGAGGGGGAACCCACACAATCGGCATCGTGCCCGTCCTCGCCTCACACCTCAGGCTCGATGGTACCCAATGCTGCCAGAATGCGCGCCGGCGTCATCGGCAGATGGTACACCCTCACCCCTATCGCCTGGAAGATCGCCTCAGCGATGGCCGCCGGCGGGGGGATGATCGGCGTCTCCCCCACCCCTCGCACACCAAACGGGTGGCCGGGATAGG
Source organism: uncultured Anaerolineales bacterium (assembly GCA_964530185.1). GTDB lineage: Bacteria > Chloroflexota > Anaerolineae > B4-G1 > SLSP01 > PWVB01. The sequence continues at coordinate 2,321 of CAZHBB010000130.1, read as the reverse complement.
GCACCTCCACCAGAACCGTCTCGATGGATGGGACGTCAAGCGCTGTGGGCAACCGATAGTCCAGGAAAGTCGGGTTGCGTAACTGGCCCTGGGCGTCGTAATCGTACCCCTCGAAGAGCGCCCAGCCGATGCCCTGCACCGTGCCCCCCTGCAACTGGCCCTCCACCTGAACGGGATTGACCGCCTTCCCCACGTCCTGCACCACGGTGTAGCGCAGGAGCGTGACCGCGCCGGTCTCGGGGTCAACCTCCACGTCCACAATGTGGGTGCCGAAGGATACTCCCCAGTCGCGAACGTCCACATTGGCCACGCCGGTCACCGTGTTGCCGGTCTCGGGCAGCAACGCCGCCAGCTCCTTGAACGACATGACCTTTCCCGCGCCCCCCACAGCGCGGAATACGCCATCCTCGAAGGTGACGTCTGACTCTGGGACGCCCCACAGACCAGCCACCCGCTCCCGCATCTGCGCGATCACCGACTGTGCCGCCTGAACCGCAGCCTGACCGGTGGCGTATGTAGTGCGGCTCCCCGCGCTGACATCCGAGTACCCTATGGAGTCGGTGTCCCCCATCACGACGTGGAAGTCGTCCAGGGTCAACCCCAGCACCTCGGCGGCCTGCATGGCGGTGCTGGTGCGCGTGCCGGTGATATCCACCGAGCCGGTGACCATGGAGACCGTGCCATCGGGATTGACCGTGAGGGCGACACTGGACCGCGCCCCCCAGTTGCCCCAGAACGCATGGGCCACGCCACGCCCCCGGTGGGGTCCTCCCAGAGGTGCCGTATAGTGGGGGTGAGCCCGAGCCGCCTCCAGCACCTGCACCGCGCCGATGTCGTGATGTACGGTGCCATCGATCGCCGTGGTGCCCTCACGGGCGCTGTTGCGCAGCCGCAACTCCAGCGGATCCATGCCCAGTTCGTGGGCCAACTCGTTAATCACCTGCTCAGCGGCAAAGCACGCTGGCGTCGCCCCCGGCGCGCGGTAGGAATCCACTTTGGGCTTGTTGACCACCACATCGTAGCCCTCGATGCGTCCGTGGGGGATATCGTAGGGAGCAAACATGATATGCGCACCAGAGCCCACTGGCGATCCGGGGTAAGCCCCCGCCTCATAGTACAGCGTGGCGCTGGCAGCCGTAATGCGGCCATCGCGCGTCGCCCCCATCTTGACACGGATCACTGTGCCCGACGATGGGCCGGTCGCCAGGAACGTCTCCTGGCGTGACATGACGACTTTGACCGGTCTCCGCGCCTTGCGGGCCAACAGCGCAGCCACACCGTCCACGAGACTGGTGTTTTTGCCACCAAAGGCCCCTCCCACCTCCATGGGGATCACCCGAATGCGGGACATAGGCAGGCGTAGGAGCCGGGCCAGGTGGTCCCGCACAGCAAAAACGCCCTGCGTCGTCGTGTAGACTGTCGCGTGCCCGTCCTCAGTCCAGACGACGGTGCTGGCGTGCGGTTCCAGGTATCCCTGATGCACCAGCGTGGTGCGGAACTCACGCTCGATCACCACGTCGGCCTCGGCAAACCCACGCTCAGGGTCCCCCTTCTCATGCACAAAGACCGAGGCCACGTTGGTTGGGGTCTCGCCAATCCCTGCCAGCGAGCGGGTTCGCAGGTGGGCGTGCAGCACGGGCGCGTCCTCCTCCATGGCCTCCAACACATCCACCACGGGCGGGAGCACCTCATACTCTACCTCGATCAGCGCCAGTGCCCGTTCGGCGATGGTCGCCGTGCGCGCCGCCACTGCCGCGATGGGATGTCCCACATGCAGCACTTTATCGCTCGCCAGCGTGCGGTCACGAAACATCTTCTCGTTCACATCATCCTGTAGATGAGGGGGCAGCGCTGGGAGGTCCGCCGCCGTTACCACGGCATAGACACCGTCCAGGGCCTCCGCCGCGCGGGTGTCAAGCGCCACAATGCGGGCATGCGCATGGGGACTGCGCAGGACCTTGCCCACGGCCATACCCGGCAGGGACGTATCCACGCCGTAACGCGCCTGGCCGGTCACCTTCTCCACAGCATCCACCCGCGTCAGGCGGGACCCAACCACGGCCCATCTCTCCGCCTGCCCTTGCACTCTATGCCCCATCTCAACCTCCCGCTAACCCATCCATCATAAGACTATCATGGTGCAACGCCCACGGCGCTGCAGCCATATCCACAGTAGGACTGGTAGAGTTTCCTATATCCCCCGCTCCCCCCAATCGTGAGCGGTTACGTCTCGCTATGGTCACGTTGCATGGCACGGGCGGCCACCCGTACCGCCCGCACGATCTTATCATACCCCGTACAGCGACAGAGGTTCCCCGCCA
>CAZHBB010000129.1:0-7950 GCA_964530185.1 uncultured Anaerolineales bacterium | reverse complement strand
TTTGAGTCCCTCTCTACTCGTTCATGCTACATATAGGAAGGGTTCATACGAGCGCCGTAAGGCGAAGTAGTGAACATAGACGACAAGTGAGTTTACCCGGCGGCGGGAGGTGGGAATTGGACAGTGCTGTGCACGGTAGAACGGGCCTGGCCCCGTTTTGCACGGCAGTCTCCAGTTTCTGGCCTTCGGCCTCCGGGAGTGATGGTTAGACTGAGGAGGTCAGATGTTAGAGGAACATGTATTTGAAGCGACCCTGGGCGATCAGACGATCGTCTTCAAGACGGGGAAGATCGCCCGTCTGGCAGGGGGCTCTGTGTTGGTACAGAGCGGAGATACCGTCGTGTTGGCGACTGCCACCATGGCGCGTACACCACGGGAGGGGATCGATTTCTTCCCCCTGACCGTGGATTTCGAGGAGCGGCTTTACGCCGCGGGGCGGATTCCGGGCTCTTTCTTCCGCCGCGAGGGTCGGCCTTCGGAGAAGGCGATCCTCACCAGCCGGTTGATCGACCGCCCGTTGCGCCCCCTCTTCCCCAAGGACCTGCGCAACGATGTGCAGGTCATCGTGCAGCCCCTCTCGCAGGGCGAGGAGGAGTTCGCGGACACGCTGGGGATCATCGCCGCATCCACGGCTTTGATGCTCTCGGATGTCCCGTTCGGCGGCCCGGTAGGGGCTGTGCGGATCGGGTACATCGATGGGGAACTGGTGGTGAACCCCACCATCTCGCAGATGGAGCATAGCGCGCTTGATCTGCGGGTGGCGGGGAGCGCCGACGCCATCATTATGGTGGAGGCGGGTGCCAACGAGCTGAGCGAGGAACTCATCCTGGACGGGATCGAGCTCGCCCATCAGTCCATCCAGGACGTGATCCGCGTCCAGAACGAGATGCGTGAGGCGTTGGGCAAGCCCAAGCGCGACTACCCGCGGTTCGGCGTCCCCGAGGCGCTTGGTGAGCGCATGCGGGACCTGGCGTATGGCCGCCTGCAGGCATTGCTGGAGACCACGCAGCTCAAAGGCGAGCGTGTCGAGGCATTGGCGGAGATTGAGGAGGAGGTCAGCGCGGCGCTGGCCGACGAGGCGGAGGCCCAGGGGTGGAGCTCGTCCCAGATGAGCGAGGCCTTCCAAGAGGTGCTGAAGGCGGTAGTCCGGCAGCGCATCCTCGATGAGGGCATCCGTCCCGATGGGCGCGACCCCACCACTATCCGCCCGCTGGAGGCGGAGGTGCACCTGGTGCCTCGGCCCCATGGCTCTGGGTTGTTCACCCGGGGGGAGACGCAGGTGATGAGCCTGGCGACGCTGGGCATGCCTGGCGAGGAGCAGGAACTTGACGACCTCTTCCCCGAGGAGTCGAAACGCTACATCCACCATTACAATTTCCCGCCCTTCTCGACGGGCGAGGTCTGGCCCCTGCGCGGTCCAAGGCGCCGGGAGATCGGACATGGTGCGCTGGCTGAGCGTGCGCTGGAGCCGGTGTTGCCCTCCAAGGAGAAGTTCCCCTACACCATTCGCGTTGTCAGCGAGGTCATGTCGTCCAACGGCAGCACCTCGATGGCCTCGGCCTGCGGCAGTACCCTGGCCCTGATGGATGCCGGTGTGCCCATCAAGGCACCCGTGGGGGGGATTGCCATGGGGCTGGTCTCCGATGGCGAGCGTTATCGCGTGCTTACGGACATCCAGGGTATCGAAGATCACCTGGGCGATATGGACTTCAAAGTGACAGGCACGCGCCAGGGCGTCACGGCGCTGCAGATGGATATCAAGATCAAGGGTGTGACCCGCGCTATCCTGGCGGAGGCGCTGGAGCAGGCCCGCGTGGCCCGGGAGAAGATCATCGATGTCATCGAGGAGGCGATCCCGGCACCGCGCCCGCAGCTCGCTGAGTCCGCGCCCAAGATGCTGACGACCCATGTGGATGTGGACAAGATCGGGATGCTGATTGGCCCTGGTGGCAAGACCATCCGCGCCATTCAGAGTCAATACGATGTGAAGATCGACATCGAGGAGGACGGCACCGTCTTCATCGCCGCGCCAGGCGGGACAGGCGCGGAGGAGGCCCTGGCCTACGTCGAGGCGATGATGGAAAAGCCGGTGGTGGGCAAAATCTACAGAGGGAAGGTCGTGCGGGTAGCGGACTTCGGGGCCTTTGTGGAGATCCTGCCGGGTACCGATGGTATGGTGCACATCTCGCAGCTCTCGGATAAGCGGATCGAGAAGGTCACCGATGTGGTCAACGTGGGAGACGAGATCCTGGTGATGGTCACGGACATCGGGGACGACGGCAAGATCCGGCTCTCGAGGCAGGCCGTGCTTGAGGGTTGGTCACTGGAGGAAGCTAAGGCCCAGGATTCACACCGTTCCTCGGGTGGACGTCGCGGTGGGGGCGGCCGCTCGGGTCGGCGACAGGACAACCATAGCAGGAGAAGGTGAGACAGGTCATGGATGAGAAGACGCATGTGAACATTCTGGCGGAGTCTGAGAATTACGCGGTGTGGGTGTCGACGGATCCTGAGCTCAATGAGCCCATCTATCACATCGAGGTGGGCAACGTCACGGTGCATCTCTTTCAAGATGAGTGGGATGAGCTTGTCGGGGTTTTGCTTCAGGCCGCGCGCTGAGTGGCGCGTTACCTGACGCGTGATCTGGCGATCACGAAAGTTGTACCTCAAGCGAGGGGAGAGGGAGATCTCTCTCCTCGCTTGTTATTGTTCATGGCCTGGGCTGCGGGGTTTACAGGATAAATCCCACGCTACACAGCACCGGGAAAGTGGTGAATAATTACAATCCTTTGAGGTCTACTTTGCGGTGGGCTTTATGCTATAATGTAATTGTCCCGGTGGGTTGGTCCATTGGGTCAAGAGGGGATTGAAACTCGTTCCAGATGTGGTATCTTTTGTTCAGCAGCATGGTAGCCCACAAGAGCGCGCATGCGAATAGTGTTTATGAGTCCAGGTAGCCGCAGGTAGAGGTACAATAACCATGGCTGATCCACTAGAGAGGTTTACCCCGTCAGCACAGGAGGTGCTGCGTTTTGCCCAGATCGAGGCCAAGCGTATGCACCACGCGACCATCGGGCCGGAGCATATCCTGCTGGGCCTGATGTTGGAGGGGGAGGGGATTGCCGGGCGCGTGCTACGGGACATGGGCTTGCGTCCTCAACAGGCGCTTCAGACGGTCGCCCGTCTGTCGAGCGCCAAACCGCTTACGAGCCCTGAACCTGAGCTCCGGGAATCGACCGAGATGCTGCTCCAGATGTCACTGGAGGAAGCGCGCCGTCACAATAGCTCGGTGGTGGACACCCAGCATCTCTTGCTGGCACTGCTTCGCCAGCATGAGGGCGTCATCATTGCCGTCCTCACCCAGGCTGGCCTCTCGGCAGAGACGATTCGGAGACGGCTCGAGCGCTTTATGCCAGTCTCCAGAGATACGGAAAGGTCCACGCGTCGTCGGAGCGGTGGACGGGCTGACCGGCGGGGGGCCTCCGCGGAGTCGCTCCTGGAGCAGGTGGCGGTGGATTTGACCCAGTTGGCGCGGGAGAACAAACTGGATCCCGTGATCGGCCGACAGCAGGAGATCGAGCGCGTCATCCAGATCCTGGCACGGCGCACAAAGAATAACCCGGCGCTGATCGGTGAGCCCGGTGTGGGCAAGACGGCAATCGTGGAGGGACTGGCACAGCGCATCGTCTCGGGTGGTGTGCCCGGGCCCATCCTGGGCAAGCGGTTGATCCAGTTGGATGTGGGCTCGCTGGTGGCGGGCACGATGTATCGGGGGCAGTTTGAGGAGCGTCTGAAGAAAGTCCTGCATGAACTCAAAGACAGCGACACCATCGTCTTTATCGATGAGGTCCATATGCTGGTTGGGGCCGGCTCGGCGGGCTCCTCCATCGACGCCGCCAACATCCTGAAACCCGCCCTGGCGCGCGGTGAGCTGCAATGCATCGGCGCGACCACGCTGGATGAGTACCGCAAACACATTGAGTCGGATGCCGCTCTGGAGCGGCGCTTCCAGCCGGTGATCGTCAATGAACCCACCCAGGAGCAGACCATTGAGATCCTGCGTGGGATCAAGCATGCATATGAGCAGCACCATGGCCTGAAGATCAGTGATGAGGCGCTCCAGGCGGCGACACGGCTGTCGGCGCGCTATGTGCCGGATCGTTATCTGCCGGACAAGGCCATTGACGTGATGGATGAGGCCGCGTCACGGGTCAAGATGTATAAGTCCCCGCTCTCGATCGAGCTTCGTGAGGTCTTCGAGAGGCTCCAGGATGTGCGCCTGAAGCAGGCCCAGCTCCGGATGGGGGGTGAGCGTGAGGTGTTGGCGGCCCTGAAGGCGGAGGAGGGCTCGCTGGAGAGCAAGATGGAGACCCTGCGTCAGCGGCGCGCCGAGGAGGAAGAAGGGCTGGTGGTGGGGCCTGAGGACGTGGCTGAGATCATCTCCATGTGGACGGGTATCCCCATGACGCAGCTTGCCGAGGAGGAGTCGCGCCGTCTGCTCGACATGGAGAAAGAGCTCCGTAAGTACATCGTGGGCCAGGAAGAGGCCATCGAGGCGGTGTCCAAGGCCGTCCGGCGGGCACGGGCCGGGTTGAAGGACCCGCGTCGTCCCATTGGTTCTTTCATCTTCCTGGGGCCTACCGGGGTGGGGAAGACAGAGCTCTCGAAGGCGTTGGCCCGCTTCATGTTTGGCACCGAGGATGCCCTGATCCAGATCGACATGTCTGAGTTCATGGAGCGGCACTCGGTGGCGCGCCTGGTGGGGGCGCCTCCTGGCTATGTGGGCTACGATGATGCCGGTCAGTTGACCGAGGCTGTGCGGCGGCGGCCCTACTCCATCATCGTTTTCGATGAGATCGAGAAGGCCCATCCCGATACGTTCAACATGCTGCTCCAGATGATGGAAGAGGGGGTGCTCACCGACGCGCGAGGCCGCAAGGTAGATTTCCGCAACACGATCCTCATCATGACTTCCAATGTGGGGGCTTCCGATATCCTCAAGCACAGCACACTGGGCTTTGCGCTGGAGACGATGGAGACCGATGAGAAGCGGACCTATGACGATATGCGACAGCGCCTGCTGAACCAGTTGCGGCGACTCTTCCGGCCGGAGTTCCTCAATCGGGTGGATGCCATCATCGTCTTCCGGAGCCTGAACCATGAGGACATCCGCAAGATCGTGGGGCTCGAGTTTGCGAAGCTTCGAGAGCGGATGTTAGAGCGTGGCTACGACATCACCCTCACCGAGGAAGCGTGTGATTGGCTGGCACAACGGGGGTACAGCAACGAGTATGGCGCGCGTCCGCTGCGGCGGCTGATCCAGCAGGAGCTGGAGGTGCCGCTGTCTGATGCCCTGCTTGCTGGAGAGTATCGCCTGGGGGAGACCATTGTCGTCGACCTCAGTGAGGACAAGGACCGCCTGGCGTTCCGACCGACCCAGGAGCCGGAGTTGGTGGCGGAGATGTGAGCCCGCCGGCGCAGCGCCGCCGGAGATCGAATTGACATTGAGAAAGTGGGACCCGTGCGGTCCCACTTTTTTGATGGGAGGGGAGGCCGTGGTCACCTTCCCGCCCGTGGATGGGCGCGATGATAGCTCTCTCTGATGCGTCGTTGCGTGACGTGGGCGTAGATCTGGGTGGTGGCGATGTTCTCGTGGCCCAGCAGCTCCTGCACCACCCGCAGGTCGGCGCCACCGTCCAGCATGTGGGTGGCAAAGGTGTGCCGCAACAGGTGGGGCGTCACCGTCTGGGCAAGGCCCGCCTGGATGCCTGCCTTACGGACGATAGTATCCACCGAGCGGGCCGACAGGCGTCCGCCGAAGCGGTTGAGGAAGACTGCCCGGCTGGGGGTAGCCCCCTGCCGGGCCTGCGCAGGGCGTCCGTTCTTCAGGTAGGCACGCAGGGCCTTCACGGCCGGCCTGCCCAGGAGGGCGATGCGCTGTTTGTCACCCTTACCGATGACGCGCAGCTCGCCGGCCTCCAGGTTCACATCGGGAAGGTCCAGCCCCACTAACTCGCTGACACGGATCCCTGAGGCGTACAGGACCTCGAGGATGGCCTGGTCTCGCAGCCCCTTGGGTCGCGAGGTGTCGGGTGCACTGAGGAGCTGCTCCATCTGCTCCACCGTCAGATAGCGGGGCAATCGCCGTGGCACGCGCGGGGCGTAGATGCGGCGGAAGAGATTCTGTTCCCAAACCTTCCGCTGGACCAGGTAATCGCCAAAGGCCCGCAGCTCGAAGATGCGCCGCGCGATGCTGGCGCGTACATAGCCCAGCTCATCAAGTTCCTCCAGGTAGTTTCGGACCAGCTCCCGGCTGAGGCCCTCGGCCGTCTGGACGCCTACACTCTGGCAGTAATCAAGGAACTGACCGATGTCGGTGCCGTAGTTTTTGACCGTGTAGGGGGAGGCATTGTCGTGCTCCAGGGCCTGGAGATAGCGCCGGAGCCACTCTCTCAGCGCAGCCATGCTCTCCCCTGCATCAGGCGTGTGCGCGGGCGCGCTCGGCTACAAGTCGGTCGTAGACGCTCAGGATATTGGCGATGTGGAGCTGTTGGCTGGCGATGCCCAGGGGGACACGCTCCAGACCGCATGCCTCCAAGGGGATGTCCCAAAGCTCTTTGCGGGCGCGGCCCTCATGGACGGCCCTTTCGGCATAGTCCCGCACACATTCCAGGTATGCGATGTAGAGATCCATCATGGTCTGGACCTCGCCGCGCAGGATGACCTCTCCATGTCCCTGGATGATCGTGTCAGGGCGCATCTCGCGGATCTGCTGGAGCGTCCTGATCTCCTGGTCCAGGTCGCCGTCCGCGATAATGGGGATGGCCATCACCGCATCGCCCGCGATGAGGATGTCCTGCTGCTCGATGTAGATGCCGATGTTATCCACGGTATGTCCAGGCAGTGGGAACAGGCGGAAAGTCTTGTCCCCGGCGTCGACGAAGAAGTCCCCCTCGTCGAACGTCACGCTGGGGATGCGTAGGACCACCTCCTCGAATGCGGGGTCGTTCTCTCGGGCTTCACGTAGGGAGGGCTCCCCCACTTCCAGGAGACGCTGTCGGCAGGCGGCCGAGCTGATGACGTCGAGGTCCTGGGAATAAGCATAGAGCCCGTAGACATGATCCATGTGATGATGGGTCAGGATGAGCGAGAAGAAGTCCATGCCCGTCCGCAGGCGGAGGAACTGGCTGATCTGAGTAGCCTCATCGGGGAAGGGAAGGCCGTCGATGGCAACGATGCCGCGTTCCGTCAACACAGCCACGCAGTTGACCATAGCGTAACGGTCACTTGTGAAGAGGTAAATGTCTTCCGATACTCTTTCCCAGTACATGTGGCCCCTCTGGTTGAGGTGGTAAAGATCGACACTCATTCTGAGAATAACACAGGGGAAGGTCAAAGTCAAGTTGACTTGACATAATGTTGCAGTCTATGGCGGCCCGATTGAGCCTGTGACGAGCGGGCTATGCCTGCTGTCGCTATGCCTGCCATAGCTACAGATGAAAACCGCGTTGGATGCTGGTCCAACGCGGTTTTCACGATAAGTCAGTCCCCGCCGTGCCGTGTACCGTTGGTTTTGACCCTGCTCACGCAGGTGGGCGCCTGCCGGACAGTTCTGCCTTGCCCGAAGGCTACCGCATCCTTGTCCAGGACCTTAGGCTCCCATTTTGTTAAAGTGTTGGCTCAAAACCCCATTTCGGTCTCACGCACACGGCAGGAGCATTCGTACTATACCACACTCGCCTTGGATGACAAGGGGTGCGCGACCAGCAATTCCCAATATGAAAAAGAGGGAGAGAATAGAGGCGCTGATAAGAGAGAGTGAAGCGCCAAGTGTGAGGAGCGGCAGATGGGAAAGCGCGTGAAGTTCCAGGAGTTGTTGAGCAGTATACGAGCGGCGTTTGATCGATTACCAGAACATCGGCGGGGGCAAAACACGCGCTATAGCCTTACGGA
>CAZHBB010000128.1:0-8004 GCA_964530185.1 uncultured Anaerolineales bacterium | reverse complement strand
CGGCCGCCGCTGAGGTGTTCGCCCGCAAAGGCTTCCATCGGGCCCGCATGGACGACATCGCCCAAGAGGCCGGCCTCAGCAAGGGCACCCTCTACCTCTACTTCCGCAACAAGGAAGCCATGATCACCGCCCTGCTCGACCGCATCTTCCGGCGCGAGATGCACGGCCTGGACGACCTCATCCACGCGGACGGCCCGGCCAGCGAGCGCCTGCTGCGTTTCGTGGACGCCATCCTGGCCGACCTGCCCCGGTGGCTACGTCTGCTGCCTGTCGCCTATGAGTTCCTGAGCCTGATCTTTCGCCGTAGGGCCGTCCAGCGGGCCTTCCGTCAGTACCTGCGCACCTACCTCGACCTGACCATCCCCATCATCCAGGACGGCATCGATCGTGGTGAATTCCATAATCTCGACCCCACCGACGGTGCGCTGGCACTGGGCGCGATCTTCGAGGGCACCATCCTCCTCTGGGTCTATGATCCCGAGACGGTGGATGTGGAGAAGCACATCCGCACCGGCGTGCAACTGCTGCTGGAGGGGATGAGACGTGGCTGACATGGCGACCGTGACCATGGACGGCACCCTCATCTGCCCCCCCATCGAAGCTCTGATCCGCGACCGGATGCAGATGCTGCAACGGGGATGCGCCGTAGTGGCGGTGAGCGGTGGGCTGGATTCCGCCGTGGTCGCGGCGCTGACCGTGCGAGCGCTGGGTGCGGAGCGGGTGCATCTGGTTCACATGCCAGAGCGCGACAGCAATCCGCTGCACCGACAGCACGCCCGCCTGCTGGCCCGGCATCTGGGCGCGGCCTACCATGTGCGGCCCATCACCGGTATGCTGCGCGCGGCTGGCAGTTACCGCCTGCTGCCATTGGCCTACATCCCCTGCCGGGGCCTGCGTGCCCGCCTGGTGCGCTGGGCACAGCAGCGTCTCCAGCTCACCGACGCCGCACTCCTGGCCGAGCGGTTGCAGCCGTCGGGTAGTTCATGGCTGGCGCGCGGCAATGCCTACGCCATGGCCAAGCACCGCATGCGCATGGTGTGGGTCTATCAATTTGCTGAGGCGCACAACGCGCTGGTGGTGGGCGCGGCCAACCGCACCGAGTGGCTGACCGGCACCTTTTCCAGATGGGGCGTGGACCACTGTGCCGATGTCATGCCCATCCTGCACCTGTTCCGCTCCCAGGTGGAGGCGCTGGCGACCTACCTGGGCTTGCCCGCCGTCATCCGACAGAAGGCGGCTGACCCTGACCTGATGCCCGGCGTGGCCGACAAGGGGCGTCTGCTGGGCGATGTCCGCCAGGTGGACGCCATTCTGCTGGGGCTGGAGCACGGTATCACCCCCAAACGATTGGCCGAGGATTTTGCCCCGGCGTTGGTGACACGCATTGTCACGCTGTGGGAGCGCTCGCGCCCCATGCGCGAGTCGCCATATACCCTGCTCCAAAGCGTGTCTGAATCCCCTACACACAGAGGAGGTCCACCATGACACTCGTTATCATGTTCCTGATCTGGCTTCTGCTGGGCGCGATCGCCGCCATGCTGGCTGGCAACATCTGGCACGGCAGGCGGCCCATCGGCGAGCGCGGTGATTACCTGGTCGCGATCGTCTTCGCGGTGCTGATCGGTCTGGCTGACTGGTATCTGATGCCGCTGATGAACATCACCGGCACGCTACGCTTCCTGGCGGCAGTGACCGAGCCCTTCCTGGGGGCGTTGATCGCGCTGTGGGTGGTACGGCTGATCAAGAAGTAGTCCATGGACAATGACGTCATCCGTACCGAGGGGCTGACGCGGGATTTCCGCCGTGTGCGCGCGGTGGACCGTCTCGACCTGCAGGTGACGCGCGGTGAGCTCTTTGGCCTGGTGGGGCCGGACGGCGCGGGCAAGACCACCACGCTGCGCCTGCTGGCTGGCCTGCTCGATATCACCGCCGGCCAGGCCGAGGTGCTGGGCTACGACCTGCGCACCGAGTCGGAGGCCGTCAAGGCCCGCATCGGCTACATGGCGCAGCAGTTCAGCCTGTACGGCGACCTCAGCGTCGATGAGAACCTGGCCTTCTTCGCCGACCTGTACCAGGTGTACGGAGCGGAGCGGGGCGCACGGACCGAGCGCCTGCTGCACTTCGCCCGCCTGACCGAGTTCCGCGACCGCCGCGCCGATCGGCTCTCCGGCGGTATGCAGAAGAAACTCGCCCTGGCCTGCACCCTGATCCACCAGCCCGATCTGCTGCTGCTCGACGAACCCACCACCGGCGTCGATCCCATCTCGCGGCGGGAGTTTTGGGACATCCTGACCGACCTCCTGCTTCAGGGAGTGACCATCGTCGTCAGCACGCCGTACATGGACGAGGCCGAGCGTTGCCAGCGCGTGGGGCTGATGTACGCCGGGCGGCTGATCCGCTGCGACACGCCGCAGGCCATCCTGGCCGGCCTGCCTGGGGAGCTGGTGGAGCTGCACCCAGACGACTGGCGTACTGCCGTCCGCGTGTTGAATGGCCAGCCGGGCGTGCTGGAGGTGCAGAGCTACGGCAACGTGCTGCGCGTCTTCCTCGATCAGGCGGACGCGCGGCTGCCTCAGGTGCGCCGCGCGCTGGAGGCAACCGGCATCCGTCTGCTGCAGGTGCGCCGGGCGCCCCCACGCATGGAAGAGGCCTTCATCTTCCTCATCCGTCGCCAGCAGGAGGGATGACATGTCCATCCATCGCATCTGGGCCATGACGCGCAAGGAGTTCCGCCACATCGTGCGCGACCGGGGCACGCTCTTCCTGGTGACACTCATGCCCCTGTTCTTGCTCTTCCTGCTGGCCCACGCCGTGACCGCCGACATTCGCCATGTGCCGGTCGCCGTGCTCGACCTCGATCACACGCCGACCTCGCGCGCCTTCATCCAGCAGATCAGCGTGGGGCAAGACCTGACGCTGACCGGCCAGACGTCCTCATGGGGCGAGATCGAGGCACTGCTGATGCGTGACCGGATCAAGGCGGCGCTGGTGATCGCGCCGGGGTTCGAGCGCCAGTTGCTCGCCATGCAGGGCATGCCGCTCCAGGTGATCATCGACGGCACCGAGCCGGAGAGCGGCGGCTTTGCGGTCGACCACATCAGCCGCCGTGCGGAGGCGTTCGCCACCCAGATGCTGGCGGACCGCCTGACGGCGGAGGGCATGGACGCGGATGCGCTCGTACCCATAGACCTGCGCGTGCGGGTGTGGTTCAATCCCAACCTGAAGAACAGCATTGGCATCGTGCCGGGGCTGGTCGCCATGGTCTTGGGGGTACCGGGCATGTCCATCGCGCTCACATTGGCACGCGAGCACGAGCACGGCACCATGGAGCAACTGATGGCCACCCCCATCGGCCGCGCCGAACTGCTCATCGGCAAGATGCTGCCCTACGTGGCCTCGGGCCTGCTGAACGTACCGTTGGTCACGGTCGCGGCGCTGCTGGCCTTCCACGTCCCCTTCCACGGCAGCTTCGGCCTCTTCCTGGCGCTGTCGGCGCTGTTCTTCTTTGCCCTCCTCAGCATGAATATCCTGGTGGGAGCCTTCGTGCGCTCCCAGGCGGCGGCGCTGGCGCTCTCCATGCTGGTGGTATTCTTCCCCGGTTTCTTCCTGACCGGCATCTTCTTCCCCATCAGCGCCATGCCGCCTATCATGCTGACCGAGGCCTACTCGCTGCCGAGCACACACTATGCCGCCATCGCCCGTGCGCTGTTCGTGCGCGGCGTGGGCCTGGATGTGCTGTGGCCATACGCCGCCGCCCTGTTCGCCCAGGGTGTGATCTTTACCGGTCTGGCGGCGCTACTCTTCCGCAAGAAGCTTGCCTGAGGGGTGTCTATGCTGCGACGTATTGCCGGTTTAGTGATCAAGGAGTTCATCCACCTGCGGCGCGATTGGTGGTGGCCGGCGTTTATGCTGTTTGGCGGGCTGCTGGAGTTACTGTTGGTGGGGTGGGCCACCTCGCGCCCCATCACCAACCTCTCGCTGTTGGTGCTGGACCAGGACCGCTCGGCGGCCAGCCGCCAACTGGTGGCCGCCCTGGAGAACACCGCCAGCTTTGCTCCGGCGGTGTACGCCCAAGACCTGGACGAGGTCCGCGAGAGCCTCAAGCGGGGCCGGGCTGTGGCTGCCATGGTCATCCCTCCGGACTTCGAGGCGCAACTGATCGCCGCGGATGGGCGCCCTACCCTGGCTGTGATGCTGGACGGCGCAGATAGCCCCTCAGCCCTGGCTGCCCTGCGCGCGGTCGAGGGCCTGATCGCTACCAGGAACCAGGACATCGCCCTGCAGAGACTGGGGTTCGCCAGAGAGGCGCTCAGCGGCTTTGCCCCGTCCATCCGTGTGTGGTTCAACGAAAGACTGAGCGACGAATACTACACCACCCCCGCCGAACTCGGCCTGATGCTCGAATTCACCGTCATGACTTTCGCGGCACTGGCCTTCGCCCGCGAACGCGAGCTGGGCACCATGGAGCAACTGCTGGTGATGCCCCTCTCGTCGCTGGAGATCATCATCGGTAAGGCCATCCCCGCAATAATCGTGGGTTTTGTCGACTTTGTGCTCATGCTGGCCCTGGTCCACTTCGCTTTTGGCCTGCCTGTCCGCGGCTCGCTGACGCTGTTGCTGATCATCGCCGTGGGCTACTTGCTGGTCGAGTTAGGTAAGGGGATGGTGATCTCCGTGATCTCCCACACGCAGCAGCAGGCGTTCCTGCTGGTCATGCTGGTGGGGATGACGGATTTCATGTTCACGGGCTACGCCGCACCGGTGGAGACCATGCCGCAGGCGCTACAATGGTTCAGCAACCTGGTGCCGGCCCATCACTGGCTCACCATCCTGCGCGGTATCCTGCTCAAGGGCGCCGACCTGAGCATGCTCTGGCCGCACCTGTTGGCCCTGCTAAGCCTGGGCATGGTTATCGTCAGCGTCTCCCTGCGCTTCGTGCGCCGGGCCTTGGATTGAGATGGACATTAATGGACAAACGACGGGTTACAAGTCGCCATGAAACATACCATTGAAGTGCGCCACCTGAGCAAACGGTTCGGGGATTTCACCGCCGTGCGGGATGTAAGCTTCACCGTCCGGCGCGGCGAGGTCTTTGGCTTCCTCGGCCCCAATGGGTCTGGGAAGACCACCACCATCCGCATGATGCTGGGACTGTTGCGCCCCAGCGAGGGTGAGGCGATCGTGCTGGGAGAGTCGGTCGCCCGCCATCCAGAGCGCATCCGGCCACGTGTGGGTTACATGTCTCAGCGCTTCAGCCTGTACAACGACCTGACCGTGCTGGAAAACCTCCAGTTCCACGGACGAGCGTACAATATGTCCAACACCCTGCTGCGGGAGCGGATCCAGGAGGCACTACACCTGGCCGATCTGGAGGGCCGTGAGCACGTGCGTACGCGCGATCTCTCGGGCGGTTGGCGACAGCGGCTGGCGCTCAGTGCCGCCATGCTCCACCATCCGGAGGTCGTTTTCCTCGACGAGCCGACCGCCGGCGTGGACCCTGTCTCCCGCCGCTTGTTCTGGGATCTGCTGTACCAGCACGCCGCCGAAGGTGTCACCGTGTTCGTGACTACCCACTACATGGACGAGGCTGAACGCTGCCACCGGCTGGCCTTCATCCAGCGCGGGCGGCTGATCGCCCAGGGCGCGCCAGACGAGATCAAGGCGCGTGTGATGCACGGCACGGTATTGGAGCTCGCCCCGCCCCAACCTGCGGCGGTCGTGCAGGCCCTGCGCCAGGCTGCCGCACGTGGCGCTCTGCCCATCCGCGAAGTGGCGTTGTATGGCACCCTGGTGCATGTGATCACTGACCCCGCGCCCGACGTGATCGCACAGGTGCGCGAGATGCTCCAGAGCGCCGGGCTGGACGCCGGGGCGGTGGAGACCATTGCCCCTTCGCTGGAGGATGTATTCATCGCCTGCATGCGCGAATCCGAACCATCGATGGATATCGAGGTGATCCATGACTGAAACTAAGACCCCATCCCGAACCCCGTCCTTGCTGATCCCGCTGGTCATCCTGCTCGTCCTGCTGCTGATCGCCGGCTACCTGAGCGCCAACCCGACGGAGGGGCAGCGGGTGCTGGCCGAACTGGGGCTGGCCGAGCCCCCCCAGGAGGGCTACGTGCTGTCCGGGTTGCTAGAGGCCGAGATGACACGGCTGGGCAGCCCGCTGGGCGGGCGGGTGCAGTCGGTGGCAGTGGGGGAGGGACAGCACGTGGACGCTGGCGCGCTGTTGGCCGAACTGGACCGTGACGCGCTGGCGCTGCAGGAGCGCATCGCCCAGAGTGCAGTGCACCAGGCCGCGCTGCGTCTGCAGATGCTTCAGCGCGGTCCGCGTGAGACCGACCTGGCCGTGGCCCATGCCACCGTGCAGCAGGCGCGGGTGGCTGTCGAGGCGGCGGAACAGGGGGTACGCGACGCCCAGCAGAGCGCTGACCAGCCCGGTGGTGACACCCGCCTGGCCCAGGCACGGGCGCAGGCTGCCCAGGCCCGGGCTGCACTCCAGATAGCGCTGGCGCAAGTAGACGCGCTCACACAGGGCGCCTCGCAGGCCGATCTCCAGGCGGCGCAGGCGGCGCTGCACGCTGCCCAGGCCGCCCTCGACCGCGTACAGGCACACATGGCCACGCAGCGGCTGACCGCGCCCAGCGAGGCGGTCGTGAGCGCGGTGCTGCTCCATCCTGGCGAACTGGCGATGCCCGGCCAGCCCGTGGTGGCCCTGCGCTCGCTCGACCACCCGCTGTATGTGACCGTGTATGTGCCTGAGGCTGACCTGGGCAGGGTGCAGGTGGGTACCACGGTCACGGTGCGCGCCGATGCATTTCCGGATACGGCCTTCTACGGCGAGGTGGTGCATATCGCCGACCGCGCCGAGTTCACCCCCCGCAACGTGCAGACGCCCGAAGACCACACCATCCTGGTGTACGCGGCGCGCGTGGAGGTGAACGGCCCGCCGGACATGGTCAAGTTGCTCAAACCTGGCCTGCCGGTTGATGTGATCTTCGAGGTGCAGCCATGACACGAAAGCGATTTCCCTTGCTCATCCTGTTGTTGACGCTCGCGCTGAGCGCCTGCATCGCGGGGCAGGCCACCGATGCCCCGCTCACGGCATCTGGTTTCATTGAGGGACGCATGTACCGCCTGAGTGCCGAGGTCGGCGGCACCGTGACGGAGGTCACCATCGCTCAGGGCGATACAGTGGATGCCCATCAACCGCTGGTCCGGCTGGAGAACCCGGATGTGCAGGCGGCGCTGGTCGAGGCGCAGGCCGCCGTGGCCCAGACGAAGGCCAACCTGGACCGGCTCCAGAGTCAGCCCAGCGAGCAGGACATCGCCCAGGCGCGGGCCGCTGTGCGCGCTGCCCAGGCGCAGCAGGACGCCGCCGAGGCGGCGCTCCAGGCACTGAAGGACGCCTACGCGCCGCTTGATCCGCCCGCTGCCGACCTGCACGCAGCGCAGTACGCGGTGCGCCAGGCGGAGGCCGCGGTCGCCCTCGCCCAGGCCCGCCTGGACCAGGTGCAGGCCGGTCCCGACCCCCTGGAGGTGCAGATCGCCCAGGCCGCGCTGCAGTCCGCGCAACTCCAGCAGGAACTTGCACAACTGCAGGTGGGGCATTTGACCCTGCAGGCCCCCATCCGTGGCGAGATACAGGAGATCCTGGTCCACGCAGGCGAGGCCGCCACACCGGGACAGCCACTTGTCCTGCTACTCGATCCAGATGCCCTCTTCCTCACAGTGTATCTACCCCAGCAGCACCTGGGGCGCGTGCATGAGGGGGATCCAGTGCAGGTGCACGTGGACGCCTACCCAGACCACACCTTCGACGGCACGGTGGACGGCATCGCCGACCAGGCACAGTTCACCCCCACCACCGTGCAGACGACGGAGGAACGGGTCAAGATGGTCTTCGCGGTCCGCATCCGGCTGCGGAGCCCAGAGGGCCGCCTGACCCCCGGCATGCCTGCCGACGCCATCTTTGCAGAGCCGTGACCGGACGCCGGTCGG
>CAZHBB010000127.1:0-8184 GCA_964530185.1 uncultured Anaerolineales bacterium | reverse complement strand
CCGTAGACTGGAAGGGCCACGAGCAGCGCACCTACAGCCACCAACGCTTCGGCTCTCAACACACGGGTCAACCGGCTTGATCGGATGGCAGCCCACGTCTTCCGAAGCTCAAACGCGGCCAGGGCCAGGCCGAAACCCAAGGCTCCGTATCCCCCGAAATCCAGCCGGAGGAGCGCAGCTAGGCCCAATGCAATCCCCGTCAAGAATAGCCATCGGCCACGATCATCCCCTAGGTATTTCACAAAAAACAAAGCGGCCAACAGGAGTGCACCAGTTGCGGGGAAAGCTGGATATGAATAGAAACGAATCGTGGCAAGCCAAAAGGTGACAAAGGCATAGGGGATCAACGCGGCCCGGCGCGAAGTGAGGGTACGTGTTACCAGATAGACTTCTAAGGTCAGCAGGAACCTCAGTGCCGTATCGAAAAGGCGCGCAGCGAGGATGGTGGGGCTGACCAGCGAGAATAGCCCAGCCAACGCATAGAAGTATCCCGGCCCGTACATCGTCCAGAAGTCACGATACGGCACTTCGCCAGCGCGAACGCGTTCAGCGTTTGTCAGCATCAATCCTTCATCGTACAGGTTTGCGGGCGATTTGATTTGGGTAAACAGCAATAGAAAGCCAAACACAAACAGAGAGTAGAAAAACTGTTCTCGCAGGCGAATGCATCTGGACTCGCTCATTCTGACCCTCTGAAGAAGACCTGGCTCCTGCCCGGTGTACTGATGAAGAGACTGAAACGCTACGTCGTCCCAGTGCAAGGTGTTAGCTCAGGCTGAAGAGGAGTCCTTGGGCATCTTCGTCAGCACCCAACTCAATGCCACGGTCACCGCCAACACTCCACACGGGACCAGTATGCTCCAGATCGTGAACAGGCCCAGCGCCCCTTGACAGATTACCTGAGTTGTCAGGGCAATGAAGAGGACGCCGAGCTCAATCGTCATGACCTGTAGGAAGCGTCTCCAAAGCAAGTGTTGACCGACACCAGTGCGGTAGTAGTTCTCAACTACGACCACCAACACGACCGACAGGATCCCCAGAATCACAACGCTGAATCGGTCAACGGCATTGCGGGTAAACGGCACCTGGAACCGCTGTGCGGACGTCCCATACAGTGCATATTGTATAGTGATGGTCTCAGTGACATACCTGATCGCGTCACGCACTGCCCAGAACGCAATGAACACCCCCAATGCGCTCGTGAACGCCCACAGGCCCCAGGCCAGAAGATATTCCGAGACTTTCCCTACTTGATTCATATTCTATGAGCTGCTCCGGCCACAAGATGACTAGGCCTAACATGGTGATGCGGCCTAAGCGCAGAGCTAACAGAGGTCTTATCAGGCCCTGCGCCAGGCCGCCATCCACCGCCACATCGATTTGGCCCAGTCGACATGACCAGGCACACACCTGGTCACCGCACCTCAATTCCCTTTAGTGTCAGCGATTCAGCTCGGTGGCAACTGACAAATGTCCCGGCCTCAACCTCCCTCAGTTGGGGCGCCTCTTGCCAGCAACGATCCGTTGCGTACGCGCAGCGTGGGGCAAAGACGCATCCCTGCGGCAGATTGGCCAGGTCAGGCGGTTCGCCCCGAGAGACCAGCCGCGTGCCGCGCTTCCGCAGTGAGAACTTGGGGACGGCTGCCAGCAAAGCCTCCGTGTACGGATGTTTGGGATAGCTCAGCACCTCTTGCTTAGGCCCCATCTCCACAAGCTTCCCTGCATACATCACCGCGATGCGGTTACTCATGTAGCGGACCACATTCATGGCGTGTGAGATGAAGAGGTAGGTGAGGCCATACTGCTGCTGCAGATCCAGCAGGAGGTTCAGGATCTGCGCCTGAATCGAAACATCCAGGGCAGAGACTGGTTCATCGGCCACGACGAGACGGGGGTTCAGCACCATCGCTCGGGCAATGCCGATCCGCTGGCGCTGGCCGCCGCTGAAACTATGCGGATAGCGCCGCAGGTGTTCCACCCGTAGCCCGACCTTCAGGATCATCTCGGTTACCCGATCTTCTAACTCCTTGCCCCTGGCAATCTTGTTCACCAACAGAGGCTCTCCCACTGTCTCCAGGACGTTCATACGCGGGTTGAGGGAGGAGTAAGGATCCTGGAAGATCATCTGGGCGCGCTTGCGAAAAGCGGACAGTGCTTTGCCCTTTAACGCCGATACCTCAAGGACCTCGCCGTCGACTCGCATCGTGATTTTTCCGGCAGTCGGTTCATACAGGCGTGCGATACAGCGTCCCAGAGTCGTTTTTCCAGAGCCGCTTTCTCCAACGATCCCCAACGTCTCGCCGGGCAGCACGTCGATATCCACGCCGTCTACAGCCTTGACGAAAACCGTTTTCCGGCCGAAAAAGCCTTTGGACATCGGGAACCACTTCCGCAAGCCTCGAACTTCTAACAAAGGTAATTGCTCTTGATTAGCCATGCCTTATTGCCTCTCGATTATGGAGGATCCTGATCCCAAAGACATCACTCATATAGGTAACACCGCACTAAGTGCCCTGGGGTCACCTCTTTCAGGGGCGGTGGTGCAGCATTGCATACGCCAGGTATCCTTTGCTTGCAGCGCGGATAGAACCGGCAGCCTGGCAGGATCGTAAATGGGCTGGGTACCGTGCCAGGGATCGGCTGCAGCCGTTCCAGTTTCCCATCGATGATGGGTACCGATTGCCACAGGGCCTGAGTGTACGGATGCAACGGGTTGTCGAAGATCTCGTCGGTACTGGCGTGTTCCATTACCTGGCCTAGGTACATCACCATAATATCATCGGAGACATCGCCCACCACCGCCAGGTCGTGGCTGATGTACATGAGCGCCATCCCGGTCTCATCCTGTAGCGTCTTGATCAACTCCAAGATCTGCGCTTCGATTGTCACATCGAGTGCGGTCGTCGGCTCATCGGCAATGAGCAACTTCGGGCCGCAGATCAGAGCCATGGCGATCATGGCCCGCTGCCGCATGCCGCCGCTGAGCTGATGGGGGTAAGCATCCACCATACGAGCTGGCTGCGGGATACCCACGCGACCAAGCATCTCGATGGTACGCTCGCGCGCCTCTCGTTTGGTGACTCCCTTCTCGTGAATGAGCAGGCTCTCGGCGATCTGGTTACCGATTGTGTGCAACGGGCTCAAGGAGGTCATCGGCTCCTGAAAGATCATGCCGACCTGCTTGCCGCGGATCGAGCGCATCTTCTCGCTGTTTGCATCCAACTGCAACACGTCCACAACTTCCGCGATCTCCGCACGCTCCCCTTCGCTCTCCCACAGGTACATGTCGATCTTGCCGCCCACTGCCCTCCCCGGCGGCGAGGGCACGATACGGAGCAGCGACTGCGCAGTAACCGACTTGCCACAGCCACTCTCGCCGATCACACCCAATGAGCGACCCTCATGGATCTTGAAGCTCACCCCATCAACGGCTTTGACAGTACCCTCGTGGAGGAAGAAGTACATCTTGAGGTCCTGGACATCAACCAGGATACGGTGATTATCTGATGCCGCTATCATCTCGATGTCTCCCTTATCTCTCATACGGATCCGCGGCATCGCGCAGCCCGTCGCCGACGAAATTGAACAGAATCACAGTTAGGATCACGAAGATCGCCGGGATGAGTAGCCAGGGCTCGTGCGCCACCGCTGTGAGGCTTTGCGCGTCCTGCAACAATACCCCCCAGCTAACGGCAGGAGGCTGCATACCGAGGCCGATGAAGCTGAGTGCTGTTTCACTTAAGATCATGCTGGGTATGGAGAAGGTGATGGACACGATCAAGTGGCTTGTGAAGCCGGGTAACAGGTGGCGGGTGATGATACGCCAGTGGCTCGCGCCAGCTCCTATCGCCGCGAGCGTGTAGTCTTCCTCACGCAACTGCAGGATCTTACCCCGTACCACGCGGGCAAGTCCGCACCACCCCAACACCGACAAGATGACGGTGATGGCAAAGTACAATTTGAGGACTGGCCAGTCACGCGGCAAAGCCGCCGCCAGGGTCATCCACAGGGGTAACCCTGGGATTGCCAGAAGGAAGTCGATCACGCGTTGGATCACATCATCAACGACCCCACCAAAGTAGCCAGAGATGCCCCCTAGAATCACGCCTAGCATGAAACTGAGGAACACGCCCACAAGACCAATGGTGAGGGAGATGCGTGCCCCCATCCAAACGCGTGTGAACAGGTCACGTGATAGCTGGTCACTGCCGAAAAGGAAGATCGCGGCCCCATCATCGACGCCGAAAAGATGGATGTTGGTCTTGAAAAGGCCCAGCAATTTGTACTCATCCCCTTTGACGAAGAACTTGATCGGATAGATCTGGCTGGTGTCCTCGGTAAAGATCCACCTGAAAGTCTCGGGGTCCAATTCGCGCTTATAGGGATAGATATAGGGCTGGAAGCCTCCATCCGGCCTTATGAGGTGGACCTTCGTGGGCGGCGCTGTTTGAAGGTCTGTGAAGCGTCTGTCCTTCGAATAAGGTGAAATGAAGCCAGCGAAGGCTGCGCCCAGATAGAGCAAGATCAGCAGCACGGCTGAGATAAGGGCCGCCTTGTGACGAGTAAAACGCCACCAGATCAGCTCCGACTGACTGGCGTAGTAATAGCGTTCTTCCTCCTCCGTGATCACATACTCTTTGGCCTCAGGCGCTGGCTCTAAGGAAGCCGGCAACCCAGTTGGATTCGGTTTATCTGGCGTGCTCATCTCGTCACTCCCCCGAAGCGGATACGTGGATCCACCAGCACCAGCAAAATGTCACCGATCAAGGCTCCAATCACGGTCAATGCACTGAGGATCAGCACAATGGAGCCGGCGAGGTACATATCCTGCGCCAGCGTGGCTCGCAACAACACGGGCCCGACTGTGGGGAGACTCAGCACGATATTGATGAGAACTGCACCAGAGACCAAGCCCGGAAGTACCCAACTCATTGTGCTGAGGAGGGGATTGACCGACATACGAACAGGATATTTCACGAGCAGCTTCCACTCACGAAGCCCCTTAGCGCGTGCTGTAATAACGTATTGTTTGTTCAACTCGTCAAGCAGGTTGTTACGCACCACCCGGATGGTCGAGGCGGTGTTGCCCATCCCAACCAGGACCAGGGGTAGCCAGACATGCTTGAGCAGATCCACGAACTTCGCGAAACTCCATGGAGCATCAAAGAACTCTGGTGAGAAGAGTCCCAGAGCCGAGAAGTTGAACTTTGTGAAAATCAGCCAGGCCATGATGAGCGCCAGCAGGAAACCTGGCGTCGCCACGCCAATGAATCCTATGAAGGTGGCGAGATAATCGAACACGGAATACTTGTGAATCGCTGAATAGATGCCGATAGGTATCGCTACACCCCATGAGAATACCAGTGACAGGAAGGAAATCGTCACAGTCGTCGGGACACGTTCGTTGAGGATCTCCTTGACAGGCTTGTTCCATTGTAACGACCAGCCCCAGTTTCCCTCCAAGACGATACCCTTAACCCACCATATGTAACGCTCAACGGGCGGCTTGTCGAGGCCGAACTGCCGCCGAAGTCGATCTGCTTCCTGGTCGGAGACCTGAACGCCGGACTGCTCCAACTGGATGATGCGCATACTGACATAATCCCCCGGCGGGAGCTGAATCAGGAAGAATGCCACCATCGACATCAGTATCAGGATCGGCACCAACATAGCTATACGACGAATTATGTAGAGTAGCACTTGTTCTCCTCCCCAAGGCACTATCGGCAACGGCAGAACCTGAATTTAGCGTGGGCCACAGCTACGCTGCGCGACCACAACACTCAGGTAGTAGGATTGGGTTAGGTGTGCGCCGACTAGTGGTTTGTCCTATAGTGTCGCCTGGCCGCGCGGCCAGGCGACACTACCTTCACCGAGTGTCATGTAGACAGAGACTGCGCAGGTCGCGCAATGTCCCCCACTGACTACTCCTTAAAGAAGAATTGCTCGCCGCTGAAGTTCGCCGCGATAGCGAAGCCCGATTGAGGGATATTTCCCAACTTGACCGAAGCGATCATCGGGTACTTCACATTCTCGACGTAGTTAACGTACGGGAGATTGTCGCGGCACCACTTGGTTCCCTCTGCGACGATCTTCTTATACTCCTCCGAGCCAGAGACCGCCTGCCAACGACGGGCGTCGATATCGTAGGCCTTCATGACCCAGTCTGGTGGCTCCTCGCCCTCCTCACCGTTGGTCGATACCCATCGGCTCCACAGGGGGCCAGCACGATTCACTGAGCCAGTGACGGCATCGTTGTCCCAGCCACGATCATGGCTCCACATGACTGTGGCCTGGATCTGGTTTGCTCCCCACTTCTCACCCCACAAGCTTGGGTCGATCTGCTTGACCGTGACCTTGAGGCCGATATCCCTCAGGTATTGCGCGGTCAGGTCCGCAGCCGGTATGAGGTCAGGTGCATGTGCCCCGTGCTCAAGCAGGATGGTAATGGGGTCGCCATTCGGGTAGAGACGGGTACCGTCCGCCGCCCTCTCGGTCAGGCCCATATCATCCAGCAGTTGGTTGGCTCTGTCCACATCGTACTGGGAGAACTCCTCACCAACCAATTCCAGCGGCAAGGACGCATAGCCATAGTAAACGGTGTCGATGAGCTCCTTGCGGTTGATGGCGAGGCTGACAGCCTGGCGGAAGCGGATGTCCCGCACCACCGCTCGCCAGTTCTCGTCCTCGAATGTCTGGTTGAGCCGTAGGCCGGAGGAATCCACGTGCATGTCGGTCAACACGACCCGGAAGCCCGCCTTCTCCTCGTTCTCCTTATAGAGTGGGATCTTCACCAGTGCTGTGGACTCGCGCATGAAGTCGATCTCACCGGAGAGCGCCTTCAGGTTCAGCATCTCGACGTCTTCCGTCTGCTGTGAGACGATTTTGTCGATGTACGGGAGCTGTTGACCGTTGGTGTCGACCTTGAAGTAGTAAGGGTTGCGCTCCCAGATCAACAGGTTGGGATCGTCGGACTCCTTGATGATCCATGGATAAAGGCCGGGGTAGTTCGCGCAGCGCGGATTGCTCATATGCCAGTTCTGACAGCGCTTGTTGCCGAAATACTGCCACCACTCATCTGTCAGGTTCAGCTCCTCCATGCCAGCCTTCATCTCCTCAAGAGGTGTGTAGTCGGCGTGGAATTGCTTGAGATGATGTGCAGGATTGATGAGGAGGGTGTAGCCCTTCCAGCCCTCGATCCACATGTTGCGGACGAAGCCACCATAAGGCTTGGGGAACTTGATCTTGAATGTGTAGTCGTCGATGATCTCCAACTCTCCGGGCTCACCGTCTACGGAGAATCCGACGCGAAACTCGTTTGGCAGGCCGTTCGGGTAGAGTTGCTCGTTGCCGTACATGTCCTCCCAGGTGAAGCGGACATCTTCAGTGGTGACTGGCTCGCCATCGGACCACTTCAGGCCCTTGCGGATCTTGAAGGTGAACTCCTGGTTGTTGTTCGTCACCTCGTAGCTCTCGACGACGTTACCCACGATGCCTTCCATACTGATTCCCTGGCCTTGCAGCATGGCCTCGTCCAGCATAACGAAGACATCTGGGTTCCAGTTGGCAACACTATGGCCCATTCGCAGTGTCCCGCCGTACTTGCCAGGAGTCCAATCCGGCAGATCGTTTTCACTGATCAGCACGCCTTTGCTTACCACAAAGGGGATCTCGGGCAGGCGCTCCTCGAGGGGGGGCAATTCGCCAGCTTTGACCATTTCGGTCAACATGGGGGCTTCGCTGTACCTGCTGGCGGGCTCTGAGGTCGCAGCACCACCTCCCTCTGCTTTGGTTGGCTCGGCCCCGGGGGCTTCAGGTGTGGCCGTCTCCTTGCCTGCGCAGGAACTCAGCACCGCACCTGCGGCTGCCATCGCCGACGTGTAAAGGAACTGCCGCCGACTCAACTTCAATCGCTTGCGTGACATGACTCGCCTCCTCCTAGAACTATGACTCAACTACTCATCAGGGACGTCCATCTGTAGCTTCCCCTCGGGGCCGCCACAATAACAACGATCTTGGCTGTCAGCGCCAAGATCGGACTACACTATCTATCAGCATCCATTGGAAGGCACTACATCACGCACCCGAGAGCACGTGGAGAACATCGGCGCAACCGGCATCGGTTCTGACAACCTTACCATAAAATTATAATAGCACCATAATCCGCGATGTCAAGACTTTTTT
>CAZHBB010000126.1:0-8188 GCA_964530185.1 uncultured Anaerolineales bacterium | reverse complement strand
GCGAGTTCCCGCCGATATAGGCGTGCGGGTGACATTCGCCGGTGTCCCCGTGGTGCCGGTGGAGGTCAGCGGGCTCACCGAGCGCGGCGAGCATGAGTATGTCAATGCAGCCTATGGGAGTGCACCGCTTACCCTCACGGTGAGAATTGCCACGGGGGTGGGAGCAGTTTCGCTGGTTTCGGAGTGACGTCACTGGGAGGCTTGAGGATGGTGTTTTGGCGACGACCTGGAAGACCACGTATACGGCGCCCGAGCCGTCGTCCACGGGCGCCTGCTCCACGACGTGTGCCGCCTGTGGTGCGTCAGGCTCTCATGCGCGCTGCGCGGGCACAGGAGCGCGGCGATTTTGCGCAGGCTGCGCACATCTATCAACAATTGGCCGACGAGGCGCTTTCTCGTGGGCTTTTGCGGCCTGGCGCTTATATGGAATTAGAAGCGGCACGGGCCTGGCTCCTGGGGAGAAAACCTTTAGAGGCACGCGCTCCAGCACTCCATGTGCTGGAGTTGGCGCTGGAAGCGAAACGTCCACCTCATGCGGCATTGCGCGTGCTGAAACAAATAAGTGTGGCATTATCAACCCAGGGTGCGGAGCAAGAAGCAGAGGCCCTTGATGAGCAGGTCGACCGACTGCTCAGTGAGTATCATCTTCGCAGGGAATCGTTGGAGCCCGAGGCTGAGTCGTCCCAGAGGACCGGGCAATTGCCGGCGCGTTGCCCTTCATGTTACGCGCCACTCCACTCAGACGAGGTGGTCTGGTTGGAGCCTGGGCGGGCTGAATGCCCGTACTGTGGTTCAATCATCCTGGGATCCTGATGGGGCTGGAGTAAAGGGTAAAGGTGTCGTGAGAGGTAAGAGACGTCGTCACAGCCAGCGGGCCGCGGAATTTCTTCAGCCCATCCGCAGTGACGGCGAGGCGCTTCCCTTGCGGGTGCGGCGTTGTTCGACGTTTCTGTGTCGTCTTCGGGGCCTGATGTTTCGCACTCACCTGCCGGAAGATGAAGGATTGCTCTTTTTGCTCGACTCTGAAGGGCGATTGGAAGCGGCGATCCACATGTTGTTCGTCTTCATTCCGATCGGTGTGGTGTGGCTGCGGCAGGGCTTCGAAGTGGTCGACGCCGTGATTGCACAGCCCTTTTGGCCAATCTACGTGCCAAAAGCCCCTGCCAGCGCTTTCCTAGAGGGCCCACCAGCCCTTGTGGAGTGGCTTCGGGCCGGGGACCATGTCACGTTTCAGCCTTGGCAAGGGAGATGAGTGCCTGGTGTGCCCTCCGAGCCCATCTCGGCCTGGGTGGCTCTGGCTGTTGCTGCTGGGGGCTGTCCTCATCTGGGTAAGCATGGCTGTCATGCCTGTGTCTGCCGCACCTGGGTCAGATACCCCAGGCACCTCCGGGTATCTTGTCCAGCCAGGGGATAGTTTGGTGATCCTGGCTCAGCGGTTCGGTCTTTCCGTTCGTGCGCTTATGCGACTCAATGGCCTTCGACACCCGCGTCAGCTTTATCCTGGCCAAGTGCTCAGGATCCCCGATGTAACCATTGACCTCAGCCAGACATATTTTGTCGAGGGTGAGGATGCTATGGCCTGGCTGGGACGGTGGGCGGAGTTGGAACCGGAGGTACTTGCTCGGCGCAATGGTCTGCTGCGTATGGTTCCGCTGGTGCCGGGTGTGGCGGTAAGGTTGCCTGTGGGGACTGTGCCATGTGCTGTTCCGCTGCGGTCCGTTCCGTGGCTGAAAAGGGCTCCGAGAGTGGGCGGTGCGATTTGGTCAGGACGCACTCTTGCTGCAGTGCTGCAGGTTAACCCTTACCCGTTGCCGAGCGATGCAACACTGATACTCCCTCCATCGGATAATGCATGTCCAGAGGTTCATGGGGAATCTCGTCGGGACTCGATGCTGCAAACCTGGTCTCTGCGACCTCAGCCTGTGACGCGAGGCGAAGTCGCTGTGTTGATGATCGAGACGGGGGCCCCTATATCGTCCTGCCACGTTGCCTATCTGGATCGCTCAGAGCCGTGTTACACAGGGGACGCTCCATCCAGACAATGGGTCACCTGGCTGGGTATCTCGCCTCTTGTTGAACCCGGCCTCTACCCAGTTACGGTTACGTTTGAGATGCCGGGCGGGCCTACGGAAGTGGCTTCCTTTTCTCTGGCGGTGGCTGCCGGTCACTATGACTATGAGCGTATCGATCTGCCGGCCGATCGGCAGGCGCTTCTTGATCCGCAGCGAACGCGCCTGGAGCGCCTCAAGATCGCGGAGTTGCGCGAAAGACGAACTTCCGAGAGGTTTTGGACCATGCCTTTCTTGCGTCCCGTCGAGGCACCGGTGACCAGTTACTATGGGTCCAGAAGGTCGTATGGCGCAGGGTTCACCAGCTATCATGCCGGTGTGGATTTCCGTGCACAGGTCGGCGAACCCGTCTCGGCGCCTGCGGCGGGGCAGGTCGTGTTGGCGGAACCATTGGTTGTGCGAGGTCGCGCTGTTGTGATTGACCATGGTTGGGGGATCGTCAGTGGGTTTTGGCACCTGTCTGCCATTGAGGTCAGTGTCGGTGAGTGGGTCAGCGCCGGGCAGCGGGTGGGGCAGGTGGGAAATACAGGTCTTTCGACGGGGCCCCACTTGCACTGGGAACTGTGGGTCAACGGGGTCGCTGTGAATCCCCTCTCGTGGGTGGATCCTGAGAGTGCTCTTGTCTGGGAGGAATAGGTCCCTGTGAGCCTGGATGCCTACCGGCGGACGGCTGGATGGCTCGGTCGTGAGGTCCGCTACTATTCTCAAATTGGCTCGACCAACGAGGTCGCTGCCGAAGCCGCTCGGGAGGGTGAGTCTGAGGGGATAGTCTTTCTGGCCGACTACCAGACGGCCGGGCGGGGGCGTTTGTCCAGGCGGTGGGTGGCGCCAGCGGGGAGCAGTTTACTCTTTTCGATCCTGTTTCGACCGCCGACACCTTGCCAGGAGAGTGCCTCACGCGTGCAGATGGTGAGCGGCTTGGGGCTGATGAGCGCTGTTCAGCGTCTTACCCCTGTAGAGCCACTGCTCAAGTGGCCGAACGATCTTGTCGTGCCGGTCCCCTCGTTGCCAGGGGGGTGGGGGAAATTGGCCGGGATGCTTAGTGAGGTTGTCGTTGGGTGTGAATCCGAACCCGAGGCCATGGTGGTAGGCATTGGCCTTAACGTCAATGTGCCCCCTACACTTCTTGTGGATCTGGCTCCCAATGCGACCAGTTTGATGGCGCTGCTGGGGCATCCGGTTGATCGAGCTGCGCTGTTGGATGGGATTCTCCAGGAAATTGAGAGAGGCTATGAGGCACTTCGTCGCGGCGTTGACCCGTGGCCTAGATGGCGGGAATCTATTGCCTGGCTCGGACAGCCTGTGATCGTCCACATGGCTGGTCGTGAGTTGACAGGGACAGCCGTGGACGTCGATCCTTCGGGGGCGCTGCTTCTGCGGTTGAGCAGCGGTGAAGTGGTGCGGCTTCTGGCTGGCGACGTGCGCCTGC
The DNA here is from genome assembly GCA_964530185.1 of uncultured Anaerolineales bacterium. GTDB lineage: Bacteria > Chloroflexota > Anaerolineae > B4-G1 > SLSP01 > PWVB01. Next base: position 4,690 of record CAZHBB010000126.1, on the reverse strand, counting down.
GTCTGGCAGGTCCAGACCGCAATTGATATCTGCAAATTCCAGACTATGATGAGGTCAACCCTGTAGCATGGAGCTGTAACTTATGCGCTACCTGGTCATCTCAGACATTCACAGTAATGCCCCCGCCTTAGAAGCCGTGTTGCGGGATGCCCCGCCTTACGATCGGATCCTATGTCTAGGGGACATTGTTGGCTATGGTCCAAACCCCAATGAGTGTATCAGCCGTCTCCGCTCATTGGATGCAGTGGTCATAGCTGGGAACCACGACTGGGGATCTGTGGGGCTGGCCGACCTGGCGATGTTCAACCATGATGCGCGCCAAGCCTTGCGCTGGACGCAGCGCGAACTCGCACAGGGGCATTGGGCCTATCTGCGCGAGCTGAGCACGCAACTCCGTCTGACGGATACGGTCCTTTTGGCGCATGGAAGCCCCAGAGACCCGGTGTGGGAATATCTGGTAAGTCCTGGGGCAGCGGCGCAGATTTTCCGGGATTACGAATTTTCGTTGCTGCTGGTTGGACACTCTCACATTCCGCTCGTCTTTGACTGGCTGGAGACGGAACAAAGCGTTGACGTTAAGCGTCCAGGTATTGGGCAGCAATTGCGATTGGATAAGCGTCGGTTGATCCTGAATCCGGGTAGCGTTGGGCAGCCACGAGATGGTAACCCGATGGCGAGTTATGCCGTGATGGACATGGAAGCAGGGACCTGGGTGTTTCATCGCGTAGCCTACCCGGTCGAGATCACCCAGGAGCGGATGCGAGCCGCCGGGCTGCCACCACGGTTGATCGACAGGTTGTCCTATGGCCAGTGATCATGTCTAGGAGTGAGGAGGGTCTGATGGAACGGGCTATCTTGCGCATACTGTATCTTGGTGTGTTAGTTGCGCTGTTGTTGGCAGGATGTGCGGCCGAGCCGAGCAGGCTTTCAGCCGAGGACCGCAATGAATCACTCTCTTTTGAGGCACCTGAGCCGCTGCCGGTCGTTACCATGGTGGCGGAGAAACGGGTTGAGGTGACGACTTCAGCGTCTGGTGACTTGGGCGAGATCCCAGAGCGGATGATTGTGTACACAGGGGACCTTGCTATGGTGGTCGCGGATACCGATGCAGTACAACGTCAGATTGAGGTTCTGGTGGAGGAGGCGGAGGGCTATATTGCGAGTGTCGAGAGTTATACTGTGAGTGAGGGGGTGCGCCGAACTGATCTCTCCCTTCGTGTGCCCGCTGAGACTTTCAACTCTACGATGGATGCACTGCGGAAGATGGCGCTTGAAGTGACCCGTGAGTCTGTGAGCACGCAGGACGTGACCGAGGAATATGTGGATCTGACAGCGCGGTTGCGCGCACTGGAGGCGAAGGCCGCACGCCTCGAGGAGTTGATGGAACGGGCCGAGGACACGGAAGCCGTGCTGGCAGTCTACCGGGAACTGAGCGCTACACAGGTGGAGATTGAACAGACCAAAGGACGTATGCAGTACCTGGAACGCCAATCCGCTATGGCCACTATTCATGTGGAGTTGACGCCGGATGAGCTGGCGCGTCCTCTGGAAGTGGCCGGCTGGCGGCCCCAGGGTACGGTCAAGCATGCCATTGAGGCTCTGATCAAGACATTCCAGTTCCTCATTGACGCGTTGATATGGCTGATCATCTGGGTCTTACCAGTAGTGGTTTTCTTGGGGCTGTTGATTTTCCTGTTCGTGAAACTCCTGCGACTCCTGTTCGGTCGGCGCAAGCGTCGTCAGAAGGATGTCGTGGTGGAGGGTCAGCCGGACAACGAGGAGCAGAACGGCTAGATTTCAGGGAGATGCTGTGACGGAAGCGGGCTAAGCCCCGTGCTTTTGAGAGGCCCGACAAGTCCCCCCAATGGGCTTGTCGGGCCGATTGTTTTTTACTTTGCGTACCACAACATGCGGTTGTGTTCCATGATGACCTCGGCGGCATCAGCTCTCTGCAGGGAGCTTAGCATAGCGTTGATCGCGGTCAACGAGAGCAGGAAAAATTGAGGGGCGGTGAAATTGACACCGTAACGCGTGGCTACGGTGCGGAGAACATCGTAAGGTTCCTGCGGTGCGGCCTTGAGGGTCTCGTGGACCAGCTCTCGTAGCTCGTGCAAGCGTTGCGATGTGGCCTCCACAAGAGGACGGATGTCGGTCACGGGGTCCCCATGGCCTGCGATGTATCGTTCATATGAGCTTGTTGCCAGCCATTGAAGCGTCTCCAGCCAGGCGTCGACATCCGCGCAGAAGAGGATAGGGTGGCGTGTCAGCGTGGCTGGTGGAAAGACCGCATCGCCACAGAAGCAGGTTTGTCTGTTTTGGTCGCTTGCATAGACGAAACCTGTCTGCGAGGGGGTATGTCCCGGAAGCGGGATAACCTCGAGCGGGATCCCAGCGATCTGTGTCCGACCTGGCATCAAGGGATGTATGGCCGGTGCACCCTCGCGGGCCAGGGTAAACTTACCTTGTAGCTCGCGTATCGGAGCCGCCCCGCCGTAGAGCATCAGGGGCTCCAGGCTTGGGTGGGTCGCGAAGGCACCTTCGAGCGGGGCCGCATAGACTGGGGCTTCGAAGGAGCGTGCGATCCAGGCCGCTCCCCCAAAGTGGTCTGCGTGCCCATGGGTAAGGGCGACAGCCTTAATCTTGCCCCCCATCTGTGTGACCTTGCGTGAGGCGCGGCGTGCGGTGTCAGCGTCGAGACCAGCGTCGATGAGAATGGCGTGGTCGCCCTCGATTATGCAGCCAATGTTCGAGCCACCGATCAGCGCGGCGGTCCCATCACCAAAGTCGTGCCACTTGGATACAGGCATGGGTTCAGGTCTCTCCTGTGAGATGGTCAGCTCTAAGGGTTTCTCTGTCGGCGATGGTGGCAGCCGGTAAGGTGAAGCTAAAGGTGCTCCCCTCGCCGGGCTTGCCTGAGCTCTCGACCGAAACTGTGCCACCCAGGCGCTCAACGATGCGTTTGACGATAGCCAGGCCCAGACCGGAGCCACCAGACGCCGGTGCGCTTCCGCTGCCCACCACGAAGGCCTCGAAGAGCCGTGACTGCTTTTCTTTCGGGATTCCATCCCCGTTGTCCCTTGCCCAGAACCTGACGAGGTCCCCGGGTGGGACGATCTCTGCCCCTAATTCCACCACTGGCGGTCTTCCCCCATAGCGGATCGCGTTGCTGATGTAGTTGGCCCAGACTTCCTCGACCCAAGGGGCGTAGCCTATCGCCATGGGCCAATGCTCTGGTACATGAATGGTGGCGTGCTGCGCTTGGATGAGACTCTGCAATCGCTGTAGTACACTCTTGATCAGGGGAGCCATTGCGATAGGTCGAGTGATCACAGGAGCCTCGCGCGCGCGGGCGAACAGGAGTAGGGCATCGATGATGCTGTTCATCTTGCGAGCCACGCTCAACATCGCGTTAAAGCTTCGCTGAATATCATCGGATTCCAGGGTTTGCCACTGTTCTTTGAGAAGCTCGGCAAAGCCTATGATGGTTGCCAGTGGGTTGCGGAGGTCGTGGGCCACTGAATCGGCGAAGGCATTGAGCTCTGCATTGCGCAACTCGAGTTCATGAGCGCGGTCGCGTAGGGCTCTTTCGGCTTCGATGCGCTCTGAAATGTCCACGACCTGTACAATAGTTCGGGTATCGCCGGTGGACTCTCGATAGACCGAAGCTTCCAGCACGACATGTCGTATCTGACCGTCCTTACGTGCCAGAATTGTCTCGTACCGAGTTGGGAGATTCTCGCCGCGCTGGCGCCGCACGTAACGTTCGTAGAGCAGTGATGCTACTTCAGGATGCAAGAATTCAGTGAAAGGGTGGCCAATGATCTCATCCTGGCTGTAACCTAGAATGTTGCGTGTCTCCTCGTTGACATAGATGATGCGTGCGGCATCGTCGATCAGCACGATGCCAATAGGCGAATGCTCCACTAAGGAGCGGTATCGCTCTTCGCTGCTGCGGAGGGCAGTGATGGTCTGCCAGTGTTCTGTGACATCCTCAATGATGCCTTCGATGTAAAGGGGGGCAGCCGTGGGAGCAGTAACCAATCTGGCGCTGTGTCGCAGCCGCCGGGATTGACCATCGGTGACGGGCCATGCATGCTCAACCTCGCAGACCTCGCCTGTCATGGTGACCACTTCGGACAACGTCTGCCCATCGATTATGGGGAGATCTAGCAGATACTGGCCCATAGGACTGTCTTCGTCAGCATGACGCGTCCCCAGAAGTTTCAGCATGGAGCGGTTGGCCAGAAGGAGCTTCCCATCCAGGGTCACTCGATACAGAGCTACTGGCAGGTAGTCCAAGAGGGCCATGAGATTTGCCGATCCGATGGGCTCGGTCTCTGAACTAGCCTTCATCCGCGTTTCTATCTCAGCATCGCCCATGAGAAGGGGAACTTTCAATCCTTGGCCGCCAAGTCTCCATATTGTCCTTCATACGCGCAGTTTAGCTTATCTGGGAAGCCATGCAAGCCGGACCATTGCCACATTTGGAAAGTGTGTATGGCACTCATTCGGCCACCTCGAGAGTTACCGCGTCCCAGTAGGCGTCGCAGTGCTTGAAGGCATAGAGCGTGGTCGTGCGCAGGAACAGGGTTATGAACTGGCTTCGCGCGACGGTTACCAGCTCGAGAGAGGCGAACTGATCGTAGATGTTGGCGCTGTGCCAGATGACTGTTGGGGCATAGGGATCTGT
>CAZHBB010000125.1:0-8282 GCA_964530185.1 uncultured Anaerolineales bacterium | reverse complement strand
GCCTGGATCGCAGGCCTGATCGTGATCGTGATCTGGCTGTTGGTTGTGGCTTGCGCCATAGGTCTGGCTGTGCAGTGGATCGCTCAGGGTGAGTGATATGCGGTTTATGTCCCGCTTGCCCTGAGGGGCTGACAGGGATCGGGCCTCATCTTTTTCTGGGGGGATGCATTCTGTGTTGGCCTGCATTAAGGAACTAGGGGGGATCCCTGGTGAAAGATCAGCGGCAGATATCTACGCCACGGGGCGATGTCGAGCCTCAGTGCGCGTTCATAGCGGCGCCCAGTGCCGTCGTTGAGCAGGGCGTCCACCTGGAGAGCGCGGCCCGCTGTCTGGATCCTCGCCGGCAGGGTCAGGGTAACTACGGCGCCCGGCGCGAGATCTCCGCGCCAGAGCTCAAGCCCAAGCCCCTGGGTAAGAGGGGCCGTGGCACTGAGGGGTGTCAATCCAGGCGGTAGCCATACGGCAACGGCCCCGGCCGACAGGGCGCCGGGCCCATTGTTGTGCAGTTGGAAGGTCAACGTCACGGGATTCGCAGCAGGACTGAGGTTTGTATCTGAGGCTGTCCAATGACTGGCCGTCAGGTCAGGCCCCAAGATCCGTAGCGCAACGGCCCGGGTAAATACCACATGCCAACGGGGCATAGCCAATGCAACGCTCGGGGTGAGAGGAGTATTGGCTTGCAGGTGACGATCTACGCGAGCGCGCCAATGGAAGGTCTGCTTGCTGCCTGGCGCGAGGACACCATGCCAGGCAAGGGTCTGACCGGCATCGGTCAGGGTGACATCAATGGGTAGCGAGTGTGGGTCCAACTCCAACGCCGACGGGGCCGTGTAAGTGAATGCCGCGTGGTGGTCGGTTGGGTCATCGTTGCGAAGGATCAGCGTGTGTGTGATCCATGTGTCTGGTAGTGGTGTGGTGGGAGTGAGCTCCCAACTGCTTTGCCCTAAGGGGGATAACCACCCCACACCGGCTGTCAGCGCCTCATGGCGCTCTGGCGAGGGGAGAGATTCAAGCGGGATAGCGTAGAAGAGTGTGCGCCAGCTATCACGGGGCATGCCCGGTTCAGTAGGGCCTGCGTGGACCAAGGCGATAGGCTGGCCCTCATCGCCTCGGGCGACGATGGTCGCTCCTTTGGTGGGCTCTACGGCATCGCTCCAGTTGCGGAAGGGATAGTCCAGCCGCACCGGTCCCCACAGCCCGCCGGCGGGATGCTCCGCGACCGCCGCGGCAGTCTGGGTTGCGCGGTCGTAGATGACAGTCTCAACCCCAAGTCTCCTGCCCAGTGCTCTGAGTGGATCGGGGTATAGGAAATCCTGCGAGGAGAGCAGGAGTCTTCCCCCTGCCTCCAGGTAGCTCAGCAGGCTCTCTTCCTCTTCTGGTGTCACTGGCGCGTACCAATCGTAGCCGGTGAACCAAAGGAGCATGGGGTAGCCGCGAAGTATCTCTGCCGGGCTCTCCCCCCAGGCCTCCGTATCCCAGGTGTCGTAGGTAAACCCACTCTGGTTAAGTGCCGTGCGGTAATGTTCCTCTACGTCGTACCAACGGTCGTCATCCACCAGTAGGATGGGGGCGGGTGTCTTGGTGTGCAGTACCTGGGTGATCACCGCCGGGGACTGGCTGGAGTGGACTCGTACTTCCGTCCAGTCATGGGCGTCAAGAGGGGCTGTAACAGGGACTCTCACGGAGACTGTCACGGTCTGTACCGTACAGGGTGCCAGGGTAAACGCCTCCGGTGTGACGGTCACTGGCCAGGTGTTACCGACGGTCTCGATCGAGACGGAGTCGGGTAGACCTGCTTGCCCGACATGGCGCACTTGGAGGGTGTGGGTCATCAACGTGCCTGGCAAAGCGATGGGCGGTCGGGCGTCATAAGAGAGGGTCAGCCCTGTGGCGGGAGGTGGACGTGTGAGCCAATCCAACGCCCGCGCCATCACTTCATGACGTGTCTTCTGTGCTGCTATGGCCTCGTAGCCGAACGAGAAGAAGAGGGCTCGATAGGGCGTGCATGTAGCCGCAGCGACGCCACCCAGACCGGCCTCGCCATACTGCCACGCCGGCTGGGCAACGTTTGGGTCTGCAATCGCGATGACGTCTGGGGCTACCTGATTGTTGGCGCCGGTGCCTCCTGCGATAGTGATGCTGATCCCGGCGAACGGTCCTTGTCCCTGAAGCGTGCGTACGGGGGCATGGTCCGCCACGAACTGTGTGGCGAGTTGATCCACGAGATAGGTCTGAGGAAGCTCAATGAGGGCGTTGCCGCTGTCCACATAAGCCACGTCTTGGCCGCTGAGCAGCAGGCGCCCACCGGCTTCTAGGTAGTCGGAGATGATGGCTCCCGCGCGAACCAGGCCTGGGGAGCCATTGGGTGAGGACCACAGGACCACGTCATAGTGTTCCAGCGGGAGAGTAGGTGTATCCCCGGGCCAGGCCGTGAAAGAATGGAGGTCATAGGCGTATCCTAGGCTATCCAACGCGTCGCGCCAGTAGGGGATTTGGCTGCGATAATACCATCCGCCCTCATCGACGAGTATCAAGGTGGGCGCCGGGGTTAGGGCATAGTCGCGTGCGGTGGTCTGGGAAGCTGTCACCTTGACGGTGTCGGTGAGAATCCGATAGCCGTTTCCCCGCAGCGTAACGGTGTAGAGGCCGGTGGGGAGCTCCAGCGCGAACTGCCCCCGGCGATCCAGAGTGGTCGTGATTGGCGTCTGATCCAGATGCACCGTGAGGGGGCGGGTGGGAGGCTCACCGCCTGGCAGGACGGTGACTGTTCCCCAGAGCAGGCCAGTGGGCAGGCGGGCCAGCGCGAAGTCGTGGCGCTGATGCGATCTGGGGATCACTGTGACACCCCAGGCCGTCTCCGGCGCGTAACCAAAAGCTGTTGCGGTCAGATCGTAAATGCCTTCGGGCAGTGCCAAGGTGTAGACGCCTGAGGGGTCGGTTGTGGTCTGAATCGCGTGTCCGCCAGCGCGTGGAAAGGCTGAAACCCGTGCTCCGCAGAGGGGGCTTCCGACGGACTGCACTGTCCCACTGATAATGCCAGGGTTTGCCAGGGCAAGTACTGCTGCATAAGCATCGATGCGGCCCCATCCGCTCTCGTTGTTGGGAATCGTGGCGCTCAGTGGAACAGCGGTTTCTGTGATAATGCGGGCCACGGACTTGAGTGAGAGTGTCGGACTCACGCCGCGCAGCAACGCTGCGACGCCTGCTACATGAGGTGTGGCCATCGACGTGCCCTGTGCCTGGCCATACACGCCGCCCGGGAGGGCAGAGAGGATATCGACACCTGGAGCAACTACATAGGGTTTGATCTCGCCCCAGGGCGATGGGCCTCGGCTGGAGAAACTGGTCACTTGCTCATATGGGTCGCTGGCGCCCACGGCGAACACACCTGGCAGGCTGGCCGGTGAGCGCAAGGTGCTGGCGCCAGGCCCTTCGTTGCCGGCTGCGAAGATCGGCAAGATGGCCGCGGCTTCCAACGTAGTGATGTCCTCCTGGAAAACCGTGCTGGCGGGCTGCGCGGCCCCCCATGAACAGATGACTACATCAGGTGCAAGTGCGGGGTCTCCGCCTGGCGCCAGGAGCCATTGGAAGCCTGCGTGGATGTCGGAGTCCCAGCCATAGCCTTGGCCATTGAGAACTTTGACCGCGATCCAGCGAGCGTCCGGTGCCACTCCAATCTTGTATTGGCCAACCGCGGTGCCAAGTGTGTGCGTGCCGTGGCCGTGGTCGTCGTAGGGATACAGGCCGCCTTCCACGCTGTCAAACCAACTGGTGATGTGATTGGCCGCGCCTCCGCTGAGCCTGCCCCGGTAGTTGGAAAGGAGCGCTGGATGTTGCCAGTCTACGCCGGTATCCATCCCTGCGACTGTAGCTCCTGTGCCGGAGATACCCAGAGTGGCCCAGACCTCTGGTGCCCGGATGCGCGTGATACCCCACGGGACTTCGTCGTTGGCAGTGCGTGGGGCGCCCCGTGAGCCCTGGAGATAGGGCCGCCTGTGGTCCAGGTGGATCGCGCGCACGCTGGGCAGAGTCCGCAACTCTGCCACGAACGATGGCTGAACCTCCAGTGCGATGGCGTTGATGATCCAAAGATCGCGGCGTGTGTGCACTTCACCTCGAGCGGCGGCGGCGTCCAAGGTCGCGGTCAGGGCCTGGGATGCGGCGTCAAAACGTGCCTGCAGTGTTGCCACCAGGCGCTTGCGAACGGCCAGTGCGTCAGCCTCAGGAGGAAGGTCAGCCACCGTCGGTGATGCCGCGGGCTGGAGACGGACGATGACACGTATAGGGACGCCGTCGTCGTTGGACAGCATGCGCCACAGATCGGGGTCCAGAGGAGCTACCCGACGAGCGGGTGCCAGGGGTGCAAGGGTAGGGGGGATAGCATGAGTGCTCCCGGCTGCATTCCACGCTCCTAGCAGCCCAAAAGCGAGAAGTGCCGCGAGTCCGACCTGACGCCATCGCGGCGTTGTGCGTACCCGACGAGTCTTCAGTGTCAGATCTCCTGCCAGACTGGCCTAACCCACGGTGGGTTGGCGGAGGGCTTTGTATCTTTGCCCAGGTTAACATCAACCTCGATGGGGCGCAACCTGCAACCCGGGCACAGGTATATGCCTGGCTGGGGCGGTCCCGAGCGAGCCGAACGGGAGCGGTTGTGCCACGTTGGTACTCCTAGCTAGGGGTGCATGCTGTGGTGCGGAACCCGTCGCTGGGGTTGAGCGAGGCGACTGAGGCAGATATGGCGCATGGTTAAGCCATTGGGTAACACAGACACCGGTGGTCTGGATTCTATGCGCAGAGTCGATGATTGGTTCGATCGGCCAAATGTTGAAGGGGGGGCAGGGCAGGCGGTGTCAGCCTGCCCCGCGTACGACCTGATCCATCTAAGCTTCTTCGGGATCTGAGGAGGATCGCGAGCCGACGGTACTTGGCTGGTCGGACGTCGGGACCTTCTGCTGGCTTTCGATAATGACCGACAGTAACTCGTGGGCGTCCTGTGCTGTAATCTTGCCCTCCTCCAGCATCTGCAGGATCTTCATCATTTCATCACCCATTGTGTAACCTCCTCAGGTGAATCGGGATTTGGCTTGCATCTCTCGACTGTGCTTTGTCCGATTGTGGGACCTACCGTCTCAGTTCCATAAGTAACTGTCGGGCTTCGTCCGCCGAGATCTCGCCACGTTCGAGTTGTTCCAGGATCTCCAAGCGTGCCTGGGATACGTCGACCTTCTCACCGTGTGGCTCGGGCAGCGGGGGTACCGCTTCAGAACCCAGAGCCTCGACCAGCTCGTCGACCTGCTTTCTGACAGTCCAGTAAGAACTCTCCAACTCGCGTGCCATCTCTCGCACATTGCCTCGTGCCCGGACAAATGCCTCCAGCAACCGGGTGTGCTCTGGTGAGATCTGGCAGAAGCGACATGGCGTCCCCGTGCCAGTGACGACGGTTCCACATGACGGACAGGTCATCCGAGTGACCAACAGGTCACCTCCGCATGACGGACACTTCTCTAATATCTTGCGCATGATCTACCCCCAGTCCATGGACTCATTGATATGATGTAAAATATTTTGGAGCCTGTCACGCATTCGTTGTGTCTATGGCAGAGTTTTACCAACGATGTTGGGAGTTGGGCTCTGTTCGGTGTCTGGCGTTAGTGTCAGACCGTCTTGACAGGTGAACTGATGTGTCTAGACTACAGGATAACTCGGGGGGTGCCGGGCTGATGGCGGCGGCATGATGGTCGGGGCAGAGTTCGGCGGACCGAGTTGGGCGGGTCTTCAGAGCCTCAGTCGTGCAGGTGTGTGTCAGAATGATACGAAGGGAGGGTATCATGGCACGCGGTAGGTTCCTCACTCTTCTGCCAAGTGTGTTGCTGTTAGGGATAAGCGCGTGCAGTACGGCGGGGCCGTCTCTCACTGAGGATGCTCAGTTGACGGCGACCGCAGTGCCCACAGTTCGGCCGGTTCAAACCATCGCTATCAGCAGTAGCAGACTTCAGCCAGACGATTTGGTTTATCTGGGGGCGTTTCGCCTGTCTGAACCGTCGGGAGAATCCTCGTGGGAGTATAGTGGTCATGGACTTACCTATAATCCAGGTGGTGATCCTGACGGCCCAGAAGACGGTTTTCCGGGATCCCTGTTCGGCTTTGGGCATGACCAGCAGTTGCGAGTGTCGGAGATAAGCATCCCTGCTCCCGTGGTCTTGCGAAATCTTGATGATCTTAATCGGGCCACTACGCTTCAACCTTTCGCCGACGTGACTGATGGCATTTTCCGGCCTGAGGAGATGACGATTCCGCGGGCTGGACTGGCTTATCTGCCACCGCAGGCTGGCCAGTCAAGGCCTAAGCTCTATTTCACCTTCGGGCAGCATTTTCAGGAGTTCGAGCCTTCCCATGGCTGGGCTGAGCTAGATCTGTCGCAACCGATGGCGGCCGGTCCCTGGGTATTCGATGGCTACACTAATTATGTTACCAATGACTATCTCTTCGAGATTCCAGAGGTCTGGGCGGCGTCTTTTGCACCAGAGATGCGCCTGGCGACGGGACGGGCGCGCGAGGGGCTGTGGAGCGGGCGTGGGCCGGCGCTCTTCGCCTGTGCGCCGTGGGTTGATGGCAATCCACCTGCCCCAGGGAGCACGTTGACTGCGGTCAGGCCGCTTCTTCTGTACGGCACGCAGGAACCGGGGGCAGTGGAGATCACCTCTGATCCCTCTATGGCGATGGATGGCTACCGTGATGCCGACCATTGGTGGGGTGGCGCGTGGCTCACAGCGGGAGATAAGGCTGCGGTGGTTTTCGTGGGCACCAAAGCGTTAGGCGATGAGTGGTATGGTTTCGCTAATGGCGTCGTGTGGCCGCACGATTGTGCTGAGACGTCACCACCGATGTGCCCGGAGCCGCCAGAGTGGCCATATGATGATCGGGGGTTCTGGGCGGAGGACTACGAGGCGCAGATCATCTTCTATGACCCGGCCGATCTGATCGCCGTAGCTCGGGGCGAGCGGATGTCCTGGGAGCCGCAGCCCTACGCCACATTGGTGCTGGATGACGTGTTGTACGATCCGCAGCTACGACTGGAGGACTACAAACGTGACCTTGTTGGTGCGGCAGCCTTTGATCGAGAGCGCGGCTTGCTCTATGTAATCGAGCGCCTGGCAGATGAGGTTAACTCTGTGATCCACGTGTGGCGCATCGGTTCGTAGATGGGACAATGCCGGGCTGGCTTAGGGGGCATAGGATGGGAAGGAGGCGACCATGGATACTTGGCATCCTGGGTTTGATGTTGTGCGGCGCGGCGGCGTGTCATCCCACAGTGCCGGAGGCTAGACCTGAGGTGGTCGCTCGCTCGACCGTGCCCGTGGCTGCGATCTGGCGTCCGGCGCCGGGCACCTCCTGGCAATGGCAACTCAGCGGGCCTTTGGATCCATCGGTTGAGGCTGCCGTGTATGACATCGATCTCTTCGACGTCGAGGCCGACGTTGTGACTGACCTACATACCCAGGGCCGGCGGGTGATCTGTTACCTGAGCGCGGGCTCATGGGAGGATTGGCGTCCCGACCGCGACGACTTTCCCACCGAGGTGATTGGCCGTCGCTACGCGGGCTGGCCTGGCGAGCGGTGGCTGGATATCCGGCGCATCGACTTGCTGGCACCGATTATGCGGGCCCGGTTGGATCTATGTCAGGCCAAGGGGTTCGATGCTGTGGAACCTGATAACATCGATGGTTACCAGAATCGGACGGGCTTCCCCCTTACCGCCAAGGATCAACTGGCTTACAATCGTTGGTTGGCGGCGGAGGCCCATGCGCGTGGCCTTTCCATCGGCTTGAAGAATGACCCCGACCAGGTCGAGACGCTGCTGCCGGATTTCGACTGGGCGCTGACCGAGGATTGTTTCGCCGAGGGTTGGTGTCGGGATCTGATACCCTTTGTCGCCGCCGGGAAAGCCGTCTTGGCTGCTGAATACACCGATACGGGGGTTTCGCTGGATATGCTCTGTCCGCAGGCGAAGGCCCTGGGCTTTAGCCTGATCCTCAAGCACCGCGACCTGGATGCGTACCGGGTGACCTGCCCGTGATGAGAAAGTCCTCCGGCAGGGCCCCTGCTATGTACCGCTGACGTGTGGCAATAGCGCCGGGTATGGGCGTCCAGGCAAGAGGCGCTCACCGTCGGTAAATCCCTCGGGTCGATCTCGCAAGACCTGGATGAGGCGCTGTCGCCAGCGATGCAGCGCGGCGTCTACGCTGGCACGCCGCGCACCATCGGTCGGTGGTATTCGCGTC
>CAZHBB010000124.1:0-8296 GCA_964530185.1 uncultured Anaerolineales bacterium | reverse complement strand
TCTTCCCGCAGAGCGAGATCTCGTTGGGCTGTATGCGGCCACGCACGCGTGGCCTGCACCTGGCCATTGAGGAGGCGGCGTTGGAGGCAGGGATCGCCCGCATTGAACTTCCGACGCGTAAAACCCTTGAGATTGCCACCAGCCACGGCTACACCATAGAGCACTTCGACGCCTGCTGTGCACTGCCTGCCGCTTTCGAGACCCGAGCCGTTCGTCCTGAGTCGGGATCTCACCGCTAACGACAGCGTTCAGCCCATCGTTGGCTGTGGTAGCCGCTACGGATCCGCCACTCGCGCAACATCGCCAAAAAGCTCTTCCTTCTGCGCTGCAGCCGAGGCGTTGTACCATAGATTGCGACATTGGGGAGACTCCGGCATGTCATGCACCCCCGGTGCACAGACATATCGGCACGACGGGCGGTGATCCGTCCGTCGAGAAAATCAGCCGGGTTGGAGACAGACGGATCGGATCCCCTACCCCAGTGCCCACGCCAGCAAAGGACCAATTGGGAACGGCTGTGACCAACGTCGTAGCCCACTCACGTTGATGTCTTTATCATGGACGATCGCGTCTGCCGCCAAGAGCCCGCTCATGATAGAAGGCTCGATGCCCTCTCCCATGTCCATGGTAGCCAGACCCGCAGCATCGCCGATAACCATCGCATTGTCTCGTCTGAGGGTGCGCCTGGGCTCACGTAGGTAATAGGCATGGCCCCGAGGGCGGTATCGATAACCATGGACGAGACCAAGGGCCTCGAGTTTCGCCACAAGGAGCTTCCAGTGGCGATGGATGGTGTCATTGCGGGCGCGGAGTCGGACCGCTTTGCCTCCGACCCCCACATTGACATAGCCTCCGGCCTTGGGTACGTACCATGCGTACCCGGGAAGTCCGTCCTCGAAGAACCACAGATGGCAGGCATCATTGCGGACCTTGTAGGGGAACTCCTCTTCGAGCGTCACGATCAAAGCCCGCTCGCTGCGGGGATTGACCTCGTCGAAGAAGGTGCGGGCTACAGGACAGTGCGTCCCACCAGCACCGACCAGGAACTTCCCCCAATAGGTGCCGTCGACCATGTAGCCGCCATCATGTTGCACAATAGTCCGCGCATGATGGAGTGCTACCGGCACTCCGGCGCGCCGTAGCAGCCAGTCGTCGAATTCCACACGACGAATGGCTTGCTGTCTCGCCCTGACCTCCCGTGAGAGCCCCCGCACGGACACCCACAATCGCTTGATGGTTGTGAGCCCATGAGGGTATGCTCCCTCTTGGACCTCTAGATGCCGCCATACCCGGGAGGTGATCCATCCGGCACATAATTTGAGCCTGGGGAAGGGCTGGCGGTCCAGCACAATTGTCTCTACTCCGTGTTTCCGCAATGCCCAGGCGCACGCTGAGCCGGCTGGGCCGCCACCCACAATGAGCACATCCGTGCGGATCATGATTGCCCCTAGCAGACCCGGCAGTTGGGTTGGGGAGTCCCGGGTTTTGTCATCACGAACTGCCAGAGCTGAGACTGACGGGCGCGGAATCCGCCTGCACTGCTCAAAAGGTAAAATCGCCACATGCGGTAGAAACGCTCGTCGTATTTCTTTTTCAGCTCAGGCCACGCCGCCTCGAAATTGGCGTGCCATGCCATCAGGGTCTTGTCGTAGTGGGGGCCGATGTTGTGGAGATCTTCAATCACGAAGATCCCCTCCATTGCCTTGCTGAGCTGTGCGATCGAGGGTAGCATTCCGTTGGGGAAGATGTACTTGGTAGTCCAGGCGTTGGTGTTCGTGGTGCTGATGTTACTGCCGATCGTGTGGATGAAAGCGATGCCGCCGTCCTTCAACGTACGATCGGCGACTTCCATGTAGGTTCGATAGTTCTTGTAGCCCACATGTTCCATCACGCCAATGGATATCACACGGTCATAGGTCCCTGTGACGTCGCGGTAATCCTGTAGTTTCAGCTCCACCGGTAACCCCTTGCACATCTCCATGCCCAGCTTGACCTGTTCCTTAGAGACCGTCACGCCAGTCACACGCACGCCGTACTTCTCCGCAGCGTACTTTGCGAAACTTCCCCAGCCGCACCCGATATCTAACACGTGCATACCCGGTTCCAGGCCGATTTTCTGGCAGACTAGCTCCAGTTTAGCCTCTTGCGCTTCATCCAGTGTCGTGACACCTTCCTTCCAATAGGCGCAGGTGTAGTTCATGCGTTTGTCCAGCATGGCCTGGTACAGGTCATTGCCCAGGTCGTAGTGCCGTTCTCCGATCTGGAAGGCACGCCGCCTGGACTGCAGGTTGAAGAGGCGGGCTTGCAATGCGTGGAGCATGAGCCGCCAATTGCCTTTCAGCTTCGACGGCAGATCAGCCAGGAGGATGCGGGTGATCAGCTCGTCGATCGCTTCACAGTCCCACCACCCATCCATATAGGCCTCGCCGAACCCAAGCTCGACCTCTCGCAGCACACGCTCGTACAACCGATCGTCGTGCACTTGGAGATCCCAAGGGTTGCTGCCATTGATCTCGATACCAGTGCCTTCCAATAATTCACGAATAACTGTTTCTGCTCTGGATGATGCCATCATGTCCCTCCCTAACGCTAATGATAATGAAGATCCACCAAACAACGACGCCACAATTTTACACGGTTTCGCGGAGTTTCGCTTCCTCGCCTATGTGCGACAAGTTTCCACGGTTCGTATCATCGTTTTGTAGTTCTGGAGCAGGCGTTCGGAAATCGTGCGTCCATACGGGCACGAGGTGGGCATCAGAACAAAACCGCGGCCATTCCGTGTGCTTCCTCGTTGCACAGCCTCACGCACGCGTACCCCGAATGTCTCTGGTGCCATCTGCTGCAGCTCAGAGACCTCGATATTTCCAAAGAGGACAGTCTGCGCACCGATTTGGGCCTGCACTTCCTCCAGCGTCATATCGCCCTGCGGTGGGGGCTCGATTGGATCCAGGCCATCGACCCCCATCTCCCTGATATCCGGAAGTATCCGGCGGAGCCGCCCGTGAGAGTGCAGACGAGCGAATCCCCCTGACTGTTGAATGGTGGTCACGATCGGTTGAGTATACCGGACCTCATACTCGCGATAGAGACGGGGAGGTAGAAGCGGATCTGAGGCGTACTCGGATCCCACAATGCGCCATAAGTGTCCTGGAAAGCGCTCGCATACAGCGGTGACCATGGCGTACGTGGAAGGCGCCAGTTTCTCCAGGAGCGCGTGGAAACGAAGGGGTTCCGTGAGTGCAACGATGGTGTACATCTCGAGATCAAAAAGGGAGGCCGCGCGGCACAGGGGATCCGCCACGTCGACCATTACGATGCCTGCGTCGCCCAGAGCCTCCTCAGCCTTCTGCAGCGGCGCCACGTCATACGTGTACGCAAAGATCTCTGCGGGTAGTGACAGGTAGAGATCCAGATCCTCAGGCCCTTTCAATAAAGGCTCAATGGTCCAGGAGGTGGCGACGTCTCTATCGCGCCTCGTGGTTGAGCTTAAGGTCTTGTTTCCCACTTGCAGAACAGTCCGTGTGAACCGTTTGTCGCCCTGGTCAATTGTCTCGACGTGTCTGATCGTATCTACCGGATTGTCCGACGTGGGATGGGCTTCAGGGGTCATCATACGGATCAAGTCCGTGGCGCTTTCCGCCAACTGAATGAGCTCGCGCCAGCTAGGTCCGTTACAGACGTTAAAGGGGTCAGGATCATCGGGGTCGAGGACCCAGCCGCCGATCTCGTAGAAGTTGACTGCGGGACGGTCGACAGGCTCGCCGCGCAGGGTGGCCATGAGACGCTGGCGTCGGGTCATCATCATGCCCGTCGTGTACCATGGAATCGACTGAAGGTCAAGTGAGCGTTGTGTGGAGAGGTTTTGCAGGCTGACCTGGAGCAGCCGTCTGAGGGTAAGGCCTCGGTGCCACGCGGGATACTGGTGACACGTCAGGTGTCCTCCCGTATCTCGCTTCTATCTTAGTTAGACTGATCCTCTCAGGTGTTACCAGGGTATCCGGTTCAGACGGCGACGATAGTCATACCCGCTGCAACAGCCCGCGTCCGCCCTCGGCGAGGTATAATAGGCCTCCAACCAACCCGGCGACGGCCGTCACGGCCCAGTAACCCAGCGTCCAGGCAGCAGTGGCAGCATTGGGGATCGCCATCGGGGCGAGGAGCCACTGGGCTACCCAATCCCGTGCACCCAGACCACCCACTGAGATAGGCAGCAGGAGAGAGAGTGAGAGCAACGGTACCGCCACAAAATAGAAGGAGAGCTCGAGGTGGATACTGACCGCCTGGGCGCACAGCCAATAGACCAGGATGTTGACCAAGTTGAATAAGAGAGAGAGGCCCAGTGCCTGGACAACAGCTTTCGCTCCACTTCCCGTCACGGCCGCGTACACAAGAGCCAGCTTGCCACGTCCGGACACAGAGAGTCTGTCTGGCAGCCAGCGGCTCAGCCGTCGCAGCAAACGACCGTCGAGCACAAGTATACCTGCCAGCAGCCCCACACATGCTATCGCTGCGAAGCCGAGGGCCAGCCCTATTGGGAGGCCTGGCACAAAGGGAACCACGATCAGTCCAAGGGCAAGGAGGGCCAGGATTCCTGCCATGCGGTCCACCAAGACGGTACCCAGAGCTGCTGCACGGTCTCCCTGGCTCTGTGCGATCTCCAGCACGCGGATCACATCCCCACCGAATCCTGAGGGCAGAAACGTGTTGAAGAAGCCCCCAATCAGGTACAGTTTGAGGAGGACCCAGAACGAGGGGCGCAGCCCCAGCCCGTAGAGCAGCACACGCCAACGCAGGGCTCGGATGAGGATACCGACGAGGAACAGTAGCCAGCCGGCGACCAATAGCTCAGCCCTGGCGTCACGCAACACCTGCCACACCTGCCGGCCCCCCACCTGTTGGAACAGGATCGCGAGGGCCAGCAGGCTGAGCGCGATACGGACCAGGCTGGTCAGCGAGCCTTTATTCAAGGAACTCAAGGGCTGCCACAATAGGGTTCATAGCGGAAGTAGTCAAACTCAATCTCCACTGGGGTGACCTCGAAGTCGCCTCCGATGAGCCCAATGTGAGCTCTTGGCATGGAGGCGACATAGTTGTGCGTGGTCCACATTTTCACCCCGTTCACATAGAAGTACGCTGTACTGCCGGCAACCTCCACCCTTAGCGTGTTGTACTGGTAGGCCGGATTAATGTGATCAACCTGATGCCAGTTATACATGGGCCATTCGATGTCATGCCCGCAGTCCGCACAACGATCCCCAGGATAGGTATAGTTGTGGAAGCCAACGACCCCCATGTAGTGGTTAGCGTTGATCTGGAAGGTGTAGATCTCGCTGAGGCTGGCATTGGCCCCAAATACAATCCCCCAGTGGGCCCACCAGGGCGAGTAGTCCTGCGAAGTCACAAACCTCGCCCGAGCTGTGATGCAGTAGTGGTCTGGTAGGGGATAGTATGCGGCGGGGAGAGGTGCAACCTCAGCCGGCCATACGAACCAGGTATCGATATCCCCCCATCCTCTGTAGTCCATTGGGATATAGATGCGGTAATGTCCATCGCCGTAGCTCATCTGGGCTACGTTCTCCAACGTCCCCTCTTCATGGTAGTTGCCATAATAGTCAACGTACGGAGGGTCAACAGGCCTCTGGGCCCATCCCGTGTGCCAGCCACTTGCCGGATCGGAGAAGTCATCGAAGTAGACCGGGATCGGGGTCGGTGTAGGATCCTTTCTGATCAGAGGCATGTAGATGTCGTAGCGTACTCTCACCTGGAGTGCTATGTCATCGACAAGGGGACCACGGGCCACGTCAGTGCCATCGCTGATGAATCGCAGGAGGATCCAGAGCGGTGTTTGCAGTGGGAGGCCTCCCGTCGCTACCCCGATCTCCTGCCATGTCGTACTGATGGGTACCTCATACCACGCATCCAGTGGGGCCGAGCCATCGGTGGACAATGCTACAGAGAGACTGTCACCGGCTGCTAACTCGTTAAACACTCCGAAGGTCAGGCTGATAGCCGTCGTGGCTTGTGTCAGCGTGAACGGGCCGGCCATCGCCAGCGTGGCCATGTTGTTTGTGTATGTACCGGTGAACCATGACTGCGTGCTGCCAGAGGAACCGCCGCCCGCAGCCCACAGGCCCTCGTCTTGGACGCCCAGCGCACTGGTGTACGTTGTCCTGCCCCACTGGTAGCCCGAACCAGACACGTCCATAATAGTCCAGGCATCCTGGCTCAGCGAAAAAGTATCCGAGAATACGACAGTCCACTGATCTGAGCCGTTCGAGCGGGACATGGCACGTCCTGGCCCGATTGTCACCACCATAAGCAGAAGCATTACAGCGAATGTAGTTGCCAGCCCCACGAGCACACTTCTGCGCATTGTCCCCCCTTTCTTGTGTCGCCCGCGCACAAGGGAACCGACATGAAACTCTGTCCGATTCCCCGCGGAGACAGAGACAGGGAGGGGGTTCTCCCTCCCTGTCATGTCCTCAGATCACTGCGGCGTCACTGAGAAGTCGTCGAACCGGTTCTCTACCGGGGTCCGTTCCCACGAGCCTGAGATGAGCCCCACCTGGTGCATTCCACCCAGATCGGAATCCGTGAAGGTGGTGAGTTTCTGTCCGTTTATGTACACCGTCGCTCGGTTGCCGTTCACCTCGACCTTCGCAAAGTTCTGCGGGGTATCGGCGTACCAGCCATGCGCTGCACAGGATCCCCAGTACTTATAGTATGTCGCCGACCCAAGCACACCTCGGACGTCAATCACGTCGCCACCGATGTTCTTGTATTTGGTCACCGCGCAGTTGCCCTCGAAATTCCATTCCAGGACGAATATCGTTGAGAAGTCGCTCTTGGCGCCAAAGATCAACCCCGCTTTACCTCCGGTCGGATCAGCAAGTTGGTCCTCGGCCCGCGCAAAACGATGATTCACCTCTACGACGTAAGCGTTGTACGGGTTGCTCCAAGGGGCCTTGACTCGTCCCATGCGATAGTTATTCAGTCCCTGGGTATTCAGCATGATCTTGGCACGGTAAGATCCGTTCTCATAGCTCACGTCAAAGACTGAGCGGTCGCCTTCCTTGTAGACCTTGCGAGGCCAGCCGCTGCCGGCGTCAGAGAAATCGTCATAGTACCCACTGTGCTCCACGACCACCACATTGCTCCACTCACCCGGGCCATAGCTATTGACGCCCCGCACACGATAGTAGTAGGTGCCGACTGGCTTGTCCGTGAAGGTCTTGGGTGATGTTGCCGCTACTGGACTGGGTGCATTCACGAAGTTGGGATCATCATCCTCCTGCAGTTCGTAGGAGCTTGGGATAAGATCTGTGTAAGGGTAGGTCCAAGACAGAGTGTAATTCCCACGCCCATCATTGCTCTCCAGTGTCAGGACAGGCGGATAGGGGACAGGTGGCCAGCGCCTCATGATAAGGGGGAAGTACACCAGGTGGTAATCGCTCACCGTCACGACGGCGGAGCGGCTTAAGACCGCGGTAGCATCGCTGATGACGGCGGTATTGGTCACTACACTCCCCGGGGCGAGCGACGCTCCATCCACCTCAGCCTTGAATTCAAGGGTCACAGGTTGACCAGCGGTGGCGCTGGGCACCTTGAACACAGTGAATGTGATGACCCGCAGGCTATCGAGGTCCGGGTCCCCGTATCCTGATCCCTCTGGCCATACGCGGGCACTACCCGGGATATAGCTGACACCGGCAGGCAATGTGTCGACGACCTGGACGTTGGTATCATCCGTGAGATCAGAGTTCGTCAACACGATCTGGTAGGCGAGTTCGGTTGTCCTACCAGGGAGGATCTGTTGCGGGGAGACCATCTTGTGCGAATTGGTGAGGGGAGGCTCAACGACCGCCGCGACGCTCTGTGAGGTTGCCCACAGCACACCCACCAAGAGCGCCACCAGAGCCACGGTTGCTGTCACCACCAACGCATACGGCGCAAGTCCGTGATGGTGTTTCATATTTCGACTCCTTTATCACATAATTGGGTACAGCCTGCAACACTTCAATTTTGTAACCTTAGGTTACCACACGTGGTCGTTCCCGCAAGGTGCCCTGGTTATGAAGGATGTTCTGAGTCCCTGATAAGATGCAGCTTACCTGCCTACCAGGTGGCCGTCGATTTCCTCGCTAAGAAGAATCGGAGTAATTTTGTTGTGTAAGTTCTCGCCGCTCATGGTCCTGATCTCCAGGTAGTTGTCGCTGAGCCCTACCCATTCCCCTCGTTCGTTCTGTCGCTCCCACAGCACAGACAGCGTCTGCCCGAGGAAGTGACGGCGATA
>CAZHBB010000123.1:0-8389 GCA_964530185.1 uncultured Anaerolineales bacterium | reverse complement strand
CTGATCGTCCTCCACTACGACAGCCAGATTGAGGCTCAAGTTGGAGATATGCGGGAAGGGATGCGCAGGATCGAAAGCCAGGGGAGTCAGGACTGGAAAGATCTCCCGCTCAAAGTATCGTCGCATCAGTCTCCGTTGCTTACCCTTGAGTTCATGATATCGCATGATATTGATGCCTGCTGCTCGCAACGCAGGAAGCAGATCGTGCTGCCAACAGGTCATCGCCTCATCGAGCATGGGTAGCAGGTCACGCCGAATCGCCGCAAGTTGCTCTGCTGGGGTCATGCCATCCGGAGGGGCCTCCACCACCCCAGCCGCCAATTGGCGACGCAACCCCGAGACCCGCACCATGAAGAACTCATCCATGTTGTTGAAGAAAATCGCGAGGAACTTCACGCGCTCAAGCAACGGATGACGGCCTTTATCCAACGCCTCTTTGAGCACCCGATAGTTGAACTTGAGCAGACTCAGTTCGCGGTTGAAGTAGAACGTCGGATTGTCCAGATCGAGCTCGGGCGACATTTTTTCTCTCTTCGATGTACGTCGAGGTGCCACGTCGACTGCGGCAACACGGGCCTCGAGTGTCTCCAATGGTTCGGTCACCGTTTTACCTACTCCCAAGGTATCTCCAACTCACGGCCCCGGCGAGACAGCGCCTGACCTCGCAAGGCCTCCAATACTCACACCCCATCGTATAACCAGATTGTATCATCCTCATGCCAATCCTGCAAGGACAACTCAGTGCCCATTTCGTTGACAAAGCCGCACCCCGTGGTATACTGCTGCACGGTCCAACGCCATGGAGGGATGGCCGAGTGGACGATGGCGACGGTCTTGAAAACCGTTGTGGCGACAAAGCCACCGTGGGTTCGAATCCCACTCCCTCCGCCTGAATCGCAGACGGTAGACTGTGGTTCAGGATCAACTCGTGGCGCGACAGGTACTTTGGAGAGGTGCCAGAGTGGACGATTGGGGCTGCCTGCTAAGCAGTTGTGGGGGTGACCCCACCCAGGGTTCGAATCCCTGCCTCTCCGCCTGAGAAGTGTGAGCCCCCGTAGCTCAATTGGACAGAGCGCCTGCTTGCGGAGCAGATGGTTTCAGGTTCAACTCCTGACGGGGGTACTGAAGGCCAACGAGGTCTTAACGCGGGTCTTCGATCCTTGACAGAAAGATAAAAGGTTATTGCCCCCGTAGCTCAATTGGATAGAGCGCCTGCTTGCGGAGCAGATGGTTTCAGGTTCAACTCCTGACGGGGGTACACTTCAAAGAGGACCAGCGCCAATGACGCTGGTCCTCTTTCCCTTGATCGCCTCCCAAGTAGTCCAGCGCTGCCGGGCAGTCTCCCCATGGGGGACAACCTGCGCGGGAAGAGTCTAGAGTGGTGGTGGTGGTGGGATGAGGATTCCAGAATCCTCACCAAGGGGGATGTCTCACCCTCAAGGAGGATAAGCAAGCTCAGCATCCCTACGATTTGCGTTCGGCCTGGATATGGTACACTCGGTCTCGATGCGTTACACCAGACGTCAAGCATTAGCGCTGTTTGCCGGTGCCGCCCAGGCAACCCTGCTGAGGCCGCTACACCGTGCATTCGGAAGACCAGCGAGCCGTAGTGACCCCCAGGCCACGCCTCTCCCCCCTCCACCTGACACCTGGACGCTGTACGGACGGGCCATCCATACCGTCATCGCCTATCAGGAACCAGCCGTCAGCAGCAAACGACAAGCCGTCTACCG
The DNA here is from genome assembly GCA_964530185.1 of uncultured Anaerolineales bacterium. Lineage (GTDB taxonomy): Bacteria > Chloroflexota > Anaerolineae > B4-G1 > SLSP01 > PWVB01. Next base: position 6,656 of record CAZHBB010000123.1, on the reverse strand, counting down.
CCGGGATGAGAGCTTCCCCATCCTCGAGGAGATCCGAGCCCCCCTCTCAGCGCACAATGATCTCTGGTACCGCACGGACACTGGCTTCGTCCCCAGTGCCTGGGTACTGCCGGTTCGCGTTTTCCCGTCGCAACCCTGGATTGCCGACCCTGGTCCCTGGGGCTTTTGGGGAGAAGTTAGCCGGATCTTCACCGATGCCCGGACCGTCCCCAACCTTGATGCACCTCGCAAGTACCGTTTCTACGGCGGGACAGTCTACCACGTGGTCGAGGCAACCCAGGATGACGCTGGCAACGGCTGGTACAAAGTGGTGGACGATTATCCTCCACGGCAACACACCAATCACCAGTGGGTCCTGGCACAGGATATGCGGCGTCTGCCAGAGGAGGAATTAGCACCTATCCGACCCTTTGGGGGACAACGTCGCATCGAGATTGTCCTCAGCCAGCAGACCCTCACATGCTACGAAGGAGACACCCCCATCTTTACAACACCTATCGCATCGGGCATCCCTGGCGACACCGCCACACCGAGAGGGGAGTTCTGCGTGCTCCTGAAACAACCCTCCCGTCACATGAGCAACCGCCCATATCCCGATATGCCAGAGGAGGAACGCCCTGCACCAGAGAATATGTTCGATCTTCCGGGCGTCCCCTGGAACGTCTTCTTCGACCTGAAAGGCCGCGCCATCCACGGCACCTATTGGCACAACGACTTTGGCATCCCCCGCAGCCACGGTTGTGTCAACGTCTCCATCCAGGCTGCCCGATGGATCTACCGCTGGGTCCATCCGGTAGCAGGGTACATGGATGACTTCGTACGCAGCAACTGCCGTGTCGGCACACCGATTCTGATCACCTGATCCAGTACCCAACCAGCACACTCCGACGGCCCGCTCACAGGTCACACCGCCCAAGACTAATGCAACTCTAAGTTGCCGTTAATCCATTTCTAATCCCCTTCGACTACATTAGAGATGCATCGCGTCGGGAACAAACGCAGATGCACCCACAATAGGAATTAAGAAGTCAAAAGGGCTGAGGGGCCCTGAAACATCACAGACTAGATGTACATAAGGAGGGAGATTATGTGGATGCAACCGTTCACTGGTCTCGAGCCAACACTCAGGGAGATGGAACGGCTACGCCGTGAGATGAATCGCCTGTTCGCCGACGTATTCACCTCAACGGGGTTGCATGCTGCTCCCGCTTACCCTGCCGTGAACGTGTGGATGAATGAGGACAGCGCTCTCGTGACAGCGGAACTGCCTGGGTGCACGGTCGACGATATCGAGATCACAGTAGTGGATGACACACTCACCCTGAAGGGCAGCCGCTCTGAGGACGAACTTCCAGAGGGCGCAACGTATCACCGCCGGGAGCGCGCATGTGGCACCTTCAGTCGGCTGCTGACCTTGCCGTTCAAGATCGATGCTGACAAGGTCGAGGCTAAGTTCGAGAACGGTGTTCTGGAGGTCAAGCTGCCGCGCGCTGAAGAGGACAAGCCAAAGCGAATCGCGGTGAAGCCTGCCTGACAAGAGATAAGGAGGTGAGACCATGGCAGAGGAGACAACAACCCTGCAAGCACAGGAAGCCCAAAAGCAAGAGATACAACAGAGCGATGCAGAGCGGACACGAGCCGGGCTGGTCTTCGTCCCGCAGACCGACATCTATGAGACAGACGATGCCATCTACGTCGTCTGCGACGTGCCCGGCGTGGCCGAGGACTCAATCGATATCACCCTTGAGAACAACGTACTGACGATCAATGGCTATGTGCACACCCATCGCCCAGATGGATACCAACTGAGCTACGCGGAGTACCGGGTGGGCGATTACCAACGACGCTTTACCCTGTCCGACGAGATCGACAAGGATGGGATTGAGGCATCGCTCAAGGACGGCGTATTGCGGCTACGCCTCCCGAAGGCAAAGCCTGCAAGCCGGAAGATCAAAGTGACGGCGGCTTGACGCCGGACGAAGGAGGACCGCGAAGGGGGAAAGGAGGTGATGGAGATGACACTCACCAATCTGATTCCCTGGAGGCGCGAGCGATCAACTCGTACTGAAGTTGTCGAAAATCCGATCGAGCTCTTCCAGCGCGACATGAACCGGCTCTTCGACGAATTCTTCGGACGCAGCTTTGGCCTGGCACCAATGTGGAGTGAGGAAAGCATCTTTACCTTCAGCCCGCGCGTGGACGTCGTAGAGACAGACAGGGAGATCAAAGTCTCCGCCGAGTTGCCCGGTATGGACGAGGAAGACATCGAACTGCGTCTGGACAATAACATCCTGACGATCCGCGGCGAGAAGAAACAGGAGAAAGAGGAGAAGGGCGAAAACTATTATCGATCGGAGCGTGTCTACGGCACTTTCCAACGCGCTATCAGGTTGCCGGCTGAGGTGGATGCAGATAAGGCCGAAGCCGTCTTCAAGAACGGCGTCCTCACAGTGCGCTTGCCAAAGACGGTAGCGTCTCGCGCCAAGAAGATCTCGATCAAGCGGAGTTGATAGCTCGCTATTTTACGGCGACACGCCCCTTGAGTGTAACTTAAGGGGCGTGTCATTGTGCTCGCGCCGAAACGCTGCACCACGGTGCATGTTCGCGATATTGACAGCCTAAGGAGACGTGAATCCATGAATCAGCAGAAGACACAGGTTGAACCTACAGCGCCTTTGGATCAGGCCAGGCATTCTTCTGGTCGCTGGGGCCTCGCACTCAGTGGAGGCGGCGTGCGCGGGTTCGCACATCTTGGCGTGCTACAGGCGCTGGAGGAGTACGGCCTCAAGCCAGACATTCTGGCGGGTGCAAGTATGGGAGGTCTGATTGCCGGTCTCTATGGAGCTGGAGTTCCACTGCAACGTCTCATCGACTTCGCCACACAGTTCCGACTCTTGAGCATCGCCTCGCCCGATCGAAGTCGATATGGCCTCTTCGATCAACACAAGGTCTCCCAACTCCTCGTCGACCTCCTGGGCTCCGAGGATCTTCACTTCGAGGACCTACCCACCCCCGTAGCTGTGACAGCGGTCGACTTGGAGCGCGGTGAACTCGTCGTGCTCAACCAAGGCCCCTTGATCCCTGCTCTGTTAGCCACATCCGCCCTGCCGCTTTTCTTCCGCCCTGTACATCACCAGGGACGCTGGCTCATCGATGGCGGAGTCCTCAACAACGTGCCCTTTGACATCGTCCGAGCCATGGGGGCCCGACACGTGCTGGCGGTCGCCATCCCTCCTCACGCCCGCTTTGAGCTGGAGGATTCGCCCGAACTCAAACCCCGTGGGCTCAGTCTGCGGACTCTCATGCTGCAACGGGATCGACTACGGGACTGGCGTCTCCCCTTCCTCATCGCGGAGATGGGTATTGGCATGACACAGCGGCTCATCAACCAGCGGCGTCAAGAGCTATGTCCTCCTGACATGTTACTGGAGGTCAAGATTCCCAACGTCGGCATCCTGACCTCCAGCAGCAACATCGCCACCATCCGCGCAGGCTACGAGGCCACGACGCACAGAATCGACGAGATCACGGCCGCGCTGACTGAGCGGCCACGCCCATTCAGGGACCTCCGCTGGCGACTCCATAACGCCTGGGCGGCCCTGAAAGGGAGAAGTCCCGTTATGTATCCCGTGCCACAGGCATGGGAACCCCATCCATCTTCAGAGTCCAGGGGCTCTCCTGCCAACTCTTAACACACCTGAGCGCTGCGCGGTGTTTGACTATTCCGCATCTACCCGCGGGCCGCGAGAACCTGCCGCTCATAGGCCTGAATCTCGCTCAAATAGCCGAGGCCAACCGGTACCCCCTGTTTGAGGCAGTAGTAATCCCAGACTGCCCCAAAGGGCATGCCCTTCAGGGCCTCGAACGTAGCTAGTCGGGCAGTGAAGTTGCCTTCGACCTCGAGCGCCCGCAGGTCATCGGTAGGCTCCAGAAGGGCGAACAGAAGGGCTCGCAGGGCGTTGCGGGTGCCAATGACCCAGGCTGCAATACGGTTGATACTGGCATCGAAGAAGTCTAGACCGATGTGGGTCCGCTCCAAGAAGCCACCACGGACCAATTCCTGCATCAGCCGTACCAGATCGTCGGAGAGGATCACTACGTGGTCGCTATCCCACCGCACGCCACGACTCACATGGAGCAATATCTCGTCTAAATAAAGGAAGACCGCGGAGATCTTGTCGTAGACATTCTCAGTGGGATGGAAATGCCCCGTATCCAGACACAGGAGCTTCTTGCGGGTCACGGCATACCCCAGGTAGAACTCATGCGAGCCAACCACATAGCTCTCCGAGCCGATCCCGAACAGCTTCGACTCGACGGCATCGCGATTGTAGCGTGGATCGATCTCCTCTTCGAAGATCGCGTCCAGGGACTCCATGAGAATCTCCCGCGGTTTAAGGCGGTCCACTGGCAGGTCCTTCATGCCGTCGGGGATCCAGATGTTCGTGACACAGGGAGTGCCTAGCTCCTTCCCCATATAGGCACCGATCCTACGACAGGCCACACAATGATCAATCCAGAATCGCCGCACATCAGCGTCGTAGCTTGAGAGCGTGAACCCACTCTCGGCCAACGGGTGCGCAAACAGCGTGGGATTGAAGTCAAGCCCGTGTCCCTTCTCCTTCGCCCAGGCAACCCAGCGCGCAAAGTGCTCCGGGCCCAACTCATCACGCGATACAACCCTCCCACCGGTCTCGGCGTAAATAGCATGCAAGTTCAGCCGATGCGTACCGGGGATCAGACTGTATGCTTTGTCAAGGTCCATGCGCAGCTCATCCGCATTGCGTGCCTTGCCTGGGTAGTTTCCGGTGACGGCCAGGCCACCTCCAAGCTCACCACCTGGCTGCTCGAACCCCCCAACATCATCACCCTGCCAGCAGTGCAGGCTGATCGGGATCTGTGCCAGCTTCTCCAGGGCGGCTTCCGTATCTACCCCAATCTCTGCATAACGCGCTTTAGCCAATTCGTAAGCTGCTACCACTGCTTTATCCGTCGGATTAGCCATCTTTAATCATCCTCCTCTGTAAGACCCGGATAAGAACATCCCAAGCGACCCATGAGATGGACTGACGAGCATCTCCTGCAGAACTATATACGGCTGGCCCACAAACGCCAGCCCACAGCGAACATGCCACAGCGGACACGGCCCTCACTGCCTATCCTCGACAAACCCAAACGTGGCCACGACCTCCCGATGCAGCCGTGGGATCACCTCCCGCCCGAGCGCCCGCACCCGCAGAACATAGAGCCAATGGTCGGGGCCCTGGATCACCCATGCCTCGCCCTCCGCGGTCGGCTCCCCAGGCCATTGCTCCTGCAGCCGGTACGCAGGCTGTCCTTGCCAGGTCGTGGGGTCCATAGCCGTGGTCACAGGTTTCCCGATACCGCGTGGGTCCTCTGCGTAACTGGAGGCCAAGATCATCTGTGCAAGACTCAATGTCAGGGGCTCAGTCGGTCCCGGAGCCCACCAGAGGGCCACCTCTCCATCTCCATACCCCCACACTCGCCCCCCTGCCCAGGGATCCCCCGCCTCCACCACAGTCTGAAACAAACTAGGCACCGCCAAAGTGACACCTGCATGCATGGAGCCTGCCAGATCTTGAAAGGATACGGAACTAGGGCGAAAAGTATCGACTCTCGGACCTACAATGGGGGAAATGCCTCTTACGTGCAAGATGACAAACCAGAAGCCGGGCAGCGGATCTAAAGGCAGTTCCAGGACCCCTGACGACCGGTAGAGCCCCCCGCCCACGGGGTCCAGGGACAGGATGACATAGACCTGGGATTGGGGATCCATCACAGTGGCCGTGATCTTGGCCTCTGCATTGACACCAGGTGGAACGCTCAAACCTGCCTCAATGTGTATAGGAAACAACGGGGAGACCTCTGTGGGCACTTCGAAATGGAGCTTCGCCGGCGGAACGGGAGTTGGAGTGGGAACAGGCGTGGGAGTCCATGTGGGTGGCAGGGTCGGTGAGGATGTGGGAGGCAGAGGAGTCACGGAGGCCGCGGGTTGCTCCCTGGCAGGGGACATACATCCCACCACGGTGACCATCAGAAGAAGACTCACCAGGCATAGCCGCGCTCGTCGCAGAGACGATGGATCGCACATACCCCTAGTGTAGCCGGGTGAAGAGCCCCGACAAATGAATGCCCCCTGCCGGGGCCGTTCACAACCCTCCTACGCGGTGATCATGCCACAGCAGACATATATGGAACCCGCACTGGTTGACGGGTGAGCGCTTTCCATTACAATGCGCCTATAACGCAGGAGCCACACGCCCCGGCTCCTTCACCAGTGGCGCGCCCAGCGTGAAACTGGCGAGCCCTGAAGATCACAAGGAGAGAGCATGACCGGAGCTTGGAGCAGCGATAAGATCCGACAGACATTCTTGGACTTCTTCGAGGCCCACGGTCATACGATCGTGCCTAGCGCCAGCTTGGTGCCGCAGGATGACCCCACCCTCCTCTTCACCAACGCCGGTATGAATCAGTTCAAAGACGTCTTCCTGGGCCTTGGGACGCGCCCTTATACCCGCGCGGCTGACACGCAGAAGTGCATGCGCGTGGCTGGCAAACACAACGACCTGGAGGAGGTGGGGCGCGACGGTTCACACCACACCTTCTTTGAGATGCTGGGAAACTGGTCGTTTGGC
>CAZHBB010000122.1:1170-8463 GCA_964530185.1 uncultured Anaerolineales bacterium | reverse complement strand
TTGCCCCGTCGGGGCCCTGTTGTAGCATTGCTCACACAATGGGAGGGCACTGTGGTAAGACGAAGATCGTCTGTGAGACGTGTGCACCTGAGTCTGACATCAATGGAACGCGTATTTTTCATTCTAGCGGCGACCTTGTATGTCCTGGGACTCTTCGGAGCATTGGGGTTGCTGGACATTGGTCAGAGGACCGTCACGTGGTTATTGGTCTTTGGAGGTGGCGTTGCCTTCTTGGTGACATTGCGTCGTCTGTTCTGAAGGCGTCTGTGTGACAAGATCTATGTGGGATCAACTGGATTTTCTCAATCAGGTAGATCGTCCGCTCACCGTAAGTGAGGTTACGGGGCGCATCCGTGTCTTGATCGAAAGCGAGAGTCGGTTTCAAGATCTGTGGATCGAGGGGGAAGCGTCAAACGTGAGACGTGCCGCGTCTGGGCACGTCTATTTTACGCTCAAGGATCCAGGTGCGCAGCTCGGCGCTGTGATTTGGCGTGGTCAGGCTAGGCTTTTAACCTATCTGCCTCAGACGGGTGACCTTGTCCTCGCTCATGGCAGGATCGGAGTCTACGAGCAGGGGGGACGATATCAGTTTTACGTGGATTTTGTGCAGCCAGCTGGTCGAGGTTCTCTCTTCGAGGCCTTTGAGCGGTTGAAGGCCAAGCTCTATGCCGAGGGGATCTTCGATGAGGGGCGCAAGCGCCCGGTGCCGGAACATCCGCGTACCATCGGAGTGGTGACCTCGCCAGATGCCGCTGCGTTACGGGATGTACTCCGGGTCCTGCAGCGACGCTATCCGCTGGTAAGGGTGTTGCTCTCTCCCACCTTGGTCCAGGGTGAGGAGGCCCCATCTCAGATCGTGGCGGCACTTGAACGTCTAAACCAGCGGGATGATGTGGATGTGATCCTCCTAGTGCGGGGTGGGGGATCGCTCGAGGACCTGTGGGCATTCAATGATGAGCGCGTCGCGCGCGCAGTGGCCAAGTCACGCCTTCCGGTCATCTCTGGGGTTGGCCATGAAACAGATTTCACGCTAGCTGACTTCGCGGCGGATCGACGGGCTCCCACTCCCTCGGCTGCTGCGGAGATTGCAACCCCGAATGTCGCCGATCTTCGGGTATCCCTGCTCTCGCTGCAGAGTCGCTTGGTTCAGGCCGTGGCTCATCGGCTACGGACGCTGCGTGAGCGGTTGGAACGCACCTGCACCAGTTTGCGTCATCTTTCACCACTCTCGCGTATCGCCAGTGCCCGTCTGCGAGTAGACGATCTGAGTGCCCGTCTCGATGCGTTGGCTGCCCATCGGATTGAGCTGGCCAGTCAGAGACTGAGAAGCCTCATGGCTCGTCTGGAAGCACTCAACACGTCCTCTGTATTAAGGCGTGGGTATGCGCTGGTGCTGGACCGTGCTTCAGGACACGCGGTGACAGCGGCGCATGCTACATCATCGGGCCAACGTCTTGCCTTGCGCTTCTACGACGGCGATGTGCCTGTGCGTGTTGAAGATACACCTACTTCCCAGGTTGATTGACAATCTCTGCGCTGCAGGGATAATGTTTTACTATGTATGCATCGAAAACGACACACACTGTTCCCCCAGCAGACCATCGACTGGAAGTCGTCGCTGATGAGCCTGCGTTGCTGGCGCTGGCCGAACGGCTGGCGCAGGAGCCACTGGTTGCCCTGGATACGGAATCCAACAGTCTCTACGCCTACCGAGAACGCGTCTGCCTGATTCAGTTTTCGGTGCCGGGTGCGGACTACTTGGTGGACCCTTTGTCCCTGAGGGACCTCACGCCACTGCAGCCGATCTTTGAGTCCGAGACGGTGGAGAAGGTTGTACACGCTGCCGATTATGACTTGATGGTGCTGCGGCGCGACTTTGGATTTGTCACACGTCACATCTTTGACACAATGTGGGCCGCGCGCGTATTGGGATGGCCCAAGGTCGGCCTGGGCGATATCCTCAACTCGTTGTTCGGGGTCTCACTCAATAAACGTTATCAGCGCTACAATTGGGGGAAACGTCCTCTCGACCCCAAAGCTCTCAGGTATGCTTGGATGGATAGTCACTACCTGCTTCCTTTGCGTGAGATCCAGTTGAAAGAACTTCGAGAGACCGGTCGTCTGGAGGAGGCACGCGAGATCTTTACTTATTTGGCCCAGACGGCCAGCGAACTCCAACCAGATAAGGTGGACCATCGATTCTGGCGTATCAAGGGCGGGCAGCGGCTGAGTTTGGAGGATCAGCGCCGACTCTATCAGCTTTATCTTTGGCGTGAGCGTACCGCTGAGGCCCTGGATCGGCCCCCAATGAAAGTCCTATCCAATGCTTTGTTGGTGCGCCTAGTGCGTGTCCGGCCGCGTTCGCGGCAGGAATTGTTCGATGCTGGTCTTAGCGCTGGTCAGGTGCGGCGCTTTGGCTCTCAGTTGCTCAAGTTGTTCCGGGATACACGGTTGCCAGATCTGCCGGCTCACACGCCATCTGTGCATCACGATGATGTGACTCAGATGCGCTTCGAGGCGCTTCGGTCTTGGCGACGGGAAGTCGCTCGGGTTCGTGGCGTCGACCCTGATGTGATCTTGCCCAATGCTGTACTCTGGCAATTGGCGGCACATCCACCTGTTGACCGTGAGGCCTTGGCACAGATCCCAGGCATCGGTCCCTGGCGTCTCCGTGCGTACGGCGCCGATCTTCTCCAACTTGTCCATCAGCCAGCCCAGGGGAGGAGGACCGCATGAAGATCACCTTTCTGGGCGCGGCTCAAACAGTGACTGGCTCGATGTACCTGGTGCGCACCAATCGGGCGAACATTCTGCTGGAATGTGGCCTCTTCCAAGGTAAGCGAGCGGAGTCCTATGAGCGTAACCGAAAGATTCCGTTCGACGTAAGGCGTCTGGACGCTGTGGTGCTGTCTCACGCCCATATCGATCACTCCGGTAATCTCCCGAACCTGATTAAGAATGGTTATGATGGACCCATCTATGCTACACATGCCACGCGCGACCTCTGCGGAGCTATGTTGCCCGATTCGGGTCGCATCCACGAGCATGATGTGGCCTATGTGAACAAGAAGCGTGCCCGCCGAGGGCAACCTCCTGTCGAGCCCCTTTACACGGAGGAGGATGCGCTTCATACTCTGCGTTACTTCGTGGACTATGGTTACAATCGCCCTTTCGAGATTGTCCGGGGTGTGAAAGTCACATTTCTGGATGCCGGGCACATCCTGGGGTCGGCTATGGTGTTGCTCGAGGCAGTAGAGCGGGGGAGGACGATACGGCTGCTTTTCTCCGGAGATTTAGGGCAGCCTAACTTGCCTATCGTGCGCGATCCCACACCGATGCCACCTGCTGATTACCTTCTCATCGAAAGCACCTATGGGGACCGCCTGCATCCTCCGGTGGAGGCCATCAAAGATGAGCTGGCGGAGATCGTCCACCGGGTTGTGAAACGCAAAGGACGCATTGTCATCCCCGCTTTTGCCGTTGGCCGCACGCAGGAGGTTGTCTACCATCTCCATCAGCTTGTCCACGAGCAGCGGATCCCCGAGATCCCGATTTACGTGGATAGTCCTTTGGCGGTCGATGTGACAGAGACCTTCCGGCGGCATCCTGAATGCTATGACAAGGAGACGCGTCAGTTCATCCTGGATAGTGGGGACCGGGACCCCTTTGGTTTCTACCGGTTGCGCTATGTGCGCAGCGTGGAAGCCTCCAAAGCCCTCAATGACGCTCCCAATCCACTTATCATCATCAGTGCCTCGGGCATGGCTGAGGCGGGCCGGGTTCAGCACCATCTGAAACACGCTATCGAGGATCCAAGGAATGCCATTCTAATCACCGGTTGGCAGGCCCCCAACACCTTAGGGCGTCGGATCGCCGAAAAAGCCCCCTACGTGCGGATCTTCGGAGAGGAATACACCCTGCGTGCGGAAGTCCAGACGCTTTATGGGTACAGCGCCCATGCCGATCGGGATGATCTCCTGAGTTGGGCGAAGCCGCATGCACCGAACGTCAGGGAGGTTTTCGTGATCCATGGTGACCCCCAGCCTGCCCATGCCCTGGCGGATGGCCTGCGTGAGCAGGGATATCGTCGGGTGACGGTGCCCTCTCGGGGAGACAAAGCGGATCTGTAGCGGGGGCTATGGACGTCGTCAGCAGGGTACCTTGGGTGTCCGAGAAGGACCGCAGTGCACTGCGACTTACGGCCGCTTTTCTTGTAGTTCTGTTCGGCTGGCTCTATGTGCGAACGTTGCATCCTGGCGTCGGCCCCTACCTTGACTCCATCCAGTATCAGATCACTACACTGGTCATGGGGGTATCCCATCCACCGGGCTATCCCACGTATACCTGGCTAGGGGCGTTGTTCGTGCACGGGTTACCCTTTGGGAACCCGGCCTATCGTCTGAACCTCCTGAGTGCAGTGACATCCGTGGTGACGGTGTTGTTAGTTCAGCGGATCACATATCATCTGACGAACTCTGTCACCGTCGGGACCCTGGGAGCACTCATCCTGGGATTGGCCGTTCGGTTCTGGTATCAGGCGACATACAGCGAGCTTTACCCTCTATACAATACCCTTGTCGCCGGCACGTGGTTAGCCCTTCTGCGCTTTGCGGAGACGGGCCGTCGACGCTTCTACTTGGCGTCTGTAGTCCTCTATGCGATGGCGTTTGGCGTCAATGTGCCGGCGATTGTGCTACTTCCCATGTGGACATGGAGTGTGCTGTCAACCGACGTGAAGCGCCTGACGCGGTTGCGGTCGCTGGCTGGGACGATGGGGATCGTGCTCCTGATCGCCCTGCAGTATCTCTATGTCCCATTGCGAGCTTTCAGCGATCCACCGCCCATGTTCTGCAACTTCTGTCCCCACGACTGGCGGGGTGTGATTGATTTCTGGCTGGGGAAGCAGTGGTGGGGTATCTCTTTTGGGCTGCCTCTGAAGTATTGGCTGCAGCGATGGGCTGACTCGGGCTACCAGCTTATGCTTCAGTTTTGGCCTATCGGTGTGATGCTGGCGGGCATCGGTCTGTTCGCGCTGGTGAAGACCCGCATAAAGGCGGCGGTGACCTGCCTGCTTGGACTGGCGGGCGCGTGGTTCTTCGTCGTGACGTATGCCGTCGTGGACTGGGACGACTTCATGACTCCAGTCTATCTCTGGTTCGCTCCCTTGATTGCGGTAGGCGGTCAGGCAGTGTGGCGGTGGGTCCGTGAGCGATTGGTCCGCTATTCTGTGCCTCTGGCGACAGCCATCCGTGGTGTGACGCTGGCAGTCGTGGGTCTGGGTTTGACGATGGTGATGGCCAACAACTACCCTATCGCCGATCAGAGTCACAAAGTGACGTGGCACGCCTGGGCCCGGGATCTCCTCCCTCAGTTCGAGGAGGGGGCATGGCTGCTGACGCCTCCCACCGACACTGATGGTTTTGTGCAGACCTGGGTGCTACGCTACATCTCCTGGGCCGAAAACCTCCATCCGGAGATGACCGTGGTCTACGTCGCCGATGGGTCTTTCGATCCTCCGGGACCGGCGCCTTACTACTTGACTTGGGCGCAGGCGAAGGATCATCTGCAGGAACATCCGGTCTACCTGATCGAGTTGCGGGATCCCCGCGTCAAGGACTGGGTGTTGCAGCCGCTCTATCGTTATGATGGCTGGACTATTGGCTACCGCGTGGTAGGCAAGCGGACGGCAACGGGGGTGATCCCCTGGGTTAGTGCGGATATGTGGAGCCGGATCAAGGGAGACCTTATCATGCCATGAGGATGCCCCCCGACGTATGGCGTTTGATTCTAGAGCGTGGTCCACTGCCGGGTGCAGTGAACCTGGCGCGTGACGAGGCGATCTTGCGCTATGTGTCGGCTGGTCATGCACCGCCAACCCTGCGGGTCTATGCCTGGCAGCCGCCAGCCCTTGTCGTGGGACGTGGTCAGCCTGTTGCCGAGGTGGCCCGGGATCGCGTGTTGGGGGCGGGCCTTGACGTGCTGCGCCGCATGACGGGGGGAACCGCGGTCTTGAACCAAGATGTTTTGAGTTTCTCCCTCGTCGTGCCTGCCGGGGATGTCTCGTGGGCTTTCCCGGTGGTCGAGAGTTATAAGGGAGTGGGGGAGGCTTTACTGACTGCGGTGGCACGCCTGGGGGTGACGGGGGCCGTGCTGAGCAGGCACCACTCTGGGGCAAAGGTGCGATCTCCGGTGTGCTTCGAATTGCCGTCTGCCTATGAGCTGCTGGTTAGCGGACGCAAGTTGGTTGGGCTGGCCCAGCGACGGACACGCCTGGGGATCCTGTTGCACGGTTCACTCCCACTGAGCGGTGACATGGGAGAGATTGTGAACTATCTGACCACGCCCATCGAACCCTCGCGGGTAAGAGCGGTCACGATCACGTTGGAGGAGGCTCTAGGACGGTTTGTGCCGTGGAGTGAGGTCGCCGACGCAGTTATCCAGGGATGTGTTGAGGCGCTTGACCTGAGTCTGGTGGAGAGCCCTTTGATCGAGGCGGAGGTTATTGAAGCAGAGCGCCTTGCGCAACACAAGTACGGTCGGCGCGAATGGATAGAGCGCCTGTGAGGGCGGAGCGCGGGATTCCTCCGGAGGTGTTATTTATGAAGAGCTATCGGAAAGAACTGTGGTTCAATGTGCCATCCAGACGGGCCTTCATCAATATTACGCCGCAGGTTGAGGCCTGTGTCAAAGAAAGTGGTATTCGGGAAGGGTTGGTCTTGGTGAATGCGATGCACATCACGGCTTCGGTGTTCATCAATGATGACGAGCCCGGTCTACATCGGGATTATGAGGAATGGCTAGAGGCGTTGGCCCCCCACGAGCCGGTCGATCACTACGCGCACAATCGTACGGGAGAGGACAACGCTGACGCTCACCTCAAACGCCAGGTGATGGGACGAGAGGTGGTGGTGGCCTTGACCGAAGGACAGCTCGACTTTGGCCCCTGGGAGCAGATCTTCTACGGCGAGTTCGACGGTCGGCGCCCCAAGCGAGTGCTGGTCAAAATCATCGGCGAGTAAGGCGGTCCGCCGGCAGGGCAGAGCTATGAAAACGTCTTGACAACGGCTCCGGCCTTTGGCCTTGGGGCTGATCGCGTTTCGCGTTCGTCTTATGAGAGTTCCCTCCTCAGTTGGCCGGGGAGGGGGCTCTTGGGTGTGGTGGTTTCAGGATTCAATCGGTGATGTCCCAGGCGAAGAGATGGGCGTTTGGGCTGCCCCATGTGGATTCAGGCGTGAATCGCAGCGCGTCGCAGACCACGTCGACCTCGAGGCGTACTAACCGCTGGTAGTTGTT
>CAZHBB010000122.1:0-1070 GCA_964530185.1 uncultured Anaerolineales bacterium | reverse complement strand
GGATCGACGCCATGGGTCAGTGCGATGGATGCGGCTGTACCCACAGCCTGTCCCAGGGTTGCACATGTCGCCATCACGCGCGTGGCACTCATCGCAGCATGCGTGACGCTGATGTTGCGCCCGGCGAAGAGGAGGTTGCGAATGTTGCGGGAATAGAGCGCCCGATAGGGCAGGCCGAAAGGGGATGGCGCCGGATGGAAAATCGTGGGTTTCCCCTTCCAGCGCATGCCCCCAGGATGGTGGTCGTCCATGGTCCATCCACCAAACGCCACCAGGTCTTCGAAGTGACCCCCGCTGCGGACGTCATGCTGGGTGACTATGATGTCCCCCTCGTAGCGCCTGCTTTCTCGTTTGCCGGGCAGGAAGCCCACCCAATCGAGAACCCAGTTGTCTGCACCATGGTCACCACGATTCTTGATGTGGTCCCATACCCCGAACGCGACCTTGAGCAACTCGTCGCGGATGGCCTCTGTGTCGTGGATGGTGTCCTGCTCACCGCCAAGCTCGATCCACCAGAAATTACTCGAGGGCAGTTGGTGATCCCGGAAGGGCAAATCATCGTCAGTTTCGTAGACGTTGGCCCAAGTCGGCGGGATGAATGGCTGAGGCCCGGGGGTTTCACGGGCCTGGATCAAACAGCTCATGCCCATCGTCTTGCGATCCGCCTGCTCTGGCTCGATATCCTCTCCAAACTCAGCGCGGCTCTCACGGCCGAGCCGATAGGCGGCCCCTGACAAAGGGGCAAGGATAGAGTCACCTGAGCAATCGGCGAACAGACTGGCTCTGACGGTGTGCCACGTCTGGGTGGTAAGTTGCCAACCGGTGACCGAAGCGATCCGCGCGCCGTCCATCTCCGCTGCATTGCAAGAGCAGTTCAAGAGCAGGGTGATGTTCGGCTCGAACCGCACTTTCTCATAGAGGATGCTGTCCCAGATGCTGTAATTGCGTAGGGGATTGCGATAGCGGTTCTCCAGCAAGATCTCCTCTATGATGCCTGTCTCGCGATTGTTGGGGCCGTGTGCGCCGCAGATCCACATACGGACTTCTGAGGAGGCATTGCCACCTAAGAC
>CAZHBB010000121.1:0-8500 GCA_964530185.1 uncultured Anaerolineales bacterium | reverse complement strand
AGGAGGTGTCAACATGATGTCATCTAGAGAACGTGTAGCATTAGCCCTCGAGCACAAGGAACCGGATCGCGTCCCACTGGATCTGGGGGGAAGCGGGGTCACGGGCATGCACGTCAGCGTGGTCTATAAACTGCGCCAGGCCCTGGCTCTCGACCCGCCTGGCACCCCAGTGAAGGTGGTCGAGCCGTACCAGATGCTGGGAGAGATTAAAGACGATCTCATAGAGGCCTTGGGCGTAGACGTCGTGGGACTGAGCTCTCTCACGACCATGTTTGGATTCCGCAATGAGGGTTGGAAGCCGTGGGTCACCTTCGACGGCACGCCGGTGCTAGTGCCTGCCGGCTTCAATACCGAGCCTGAACCCGAGGGGGATTTACTCATGTACCCTGAAGGCGACAAGACGGTGCCCCCTAGCGGGCGTATGCCGGCGGGTGGATGGTACTTTGATGCAATCATCCGACAACCGCCCATCGACGAGGACACGTTAAGTGTTGAGGACAATCTGGAGGAGTTTGGGCCAATCACTGACGAAGAGCTCGCATATTTCGAACGTGAGGCCAAGCGGCTCTATGAGGAGACCGACAAAGCCATCCTCGGCAACTTTGGCGGGACGGGCTTCGGAGACATCGCCTTGGTGCCTGCGCCGTGGCTCAAAAACCCCAAAGGCATCCGAGATGTCGAAGAATGGTACATCAGCACCGTAACCCGAAAAGAATACGTGAAGGCTGTCTTCGAACGTCAGTGCGAGATAGCTCTGGACAACCTGGCCAAGATCTACGAGGTCGTCGGCAACCGGGTGACCGCTGTTTTCGTGACCGGCACAGACTTCGGGGCACAGCAGGGTCCCTTTATCTCTCCCCGGGCATACAAGGAGCTCTACCTGCCCTTTCACAAGCGTGTGAATGATTGGATCCATACCAACACAAAGTGGAAATCCTTTATCCACTCCTGTGGTTCTGTGCGCAAGCTGATCCCCGCCTTCATCGAGGCTGGCTTCGAAATCATCAATCCGGTGCAGTGCTCGGCCGCAGACATGGACCCCCGCGAGCTCAAACGGGCATTCGGCGACGCCTTGACATTTTGGGGCGGTGGCGTCGACACCCAGAAAACCCTGCCCTTTGGCTCCGTAGAGGAAGTCCGCCAAGAGGTGGCGGAGCGTATCCGCATCTTCGGCCCAGGTGGTGGTTTCGTATTCAACACGATCCACAACGTCCAGCCACTCACGCCAATTGAGAATGTCCTGGCGATGTATGAGACATTACGGGAAGTGGGAAAGTACCCTATCAAGTGAAAGTAACACAGCGCCATTACAGACACCCAAAGCAGGGGGAGATAGTGATGACAGAGCCATGGCTTGAATTCCGACGCACAATCCCGGTACGCTATGAGGTTGACGTGTTCGTGGCCGGGGGCGGGCCAGCCGGCGTAGCTGCCGCTGTGGCGGCGGCCCGCCAGGGGGCTCAGGTCTACATCGCTGAAGGCCAGGCGTGCTTTGGGGGTATGGGAACCTCAGGGCTGGTTCCCGCCTTTATGTGCTTCAGCGACGGGGAACACTTCCTGGCCGATGGCATCGGGCGTGAGATCTACGACCGCATGCGGCGCGCCGTGGAGATCCCCAAAGACGATCCACGAAGCAGTGTCTCCATCAACGCCGAGGCCCTCAAGCGCGTATATGATGCGTTAGTGGAAGAGACATCCGGCGTCGACTTCACCTTCCATACCCAGGTCATCGGCGTGGAAGCTGAAGGAGGCCACGTGACGCACGCCATCTGTGCAGCCAAGAGCGGGATCTTCGCCGTTCGGGCCCAAGCCTTTGTCGATGGGACGGGTGACGGAGATCTGGCTGTGTGGGCTGGCGCACCGTACGAGAAGGGAGATGCAACCGGACAGATGATGCCTGGCACCTTATGTAGCCTGTGGTGCGGCGTGGACTGGACACGGGCCAGCTCTCTCCAGAGCGAGGCTTTGGATCAGGCCTTCGCCGATGGCATCTTCACCGTCCAGGATCGCCACCTGCCGGGCATGTGGCAGGTGGGCCCCAGGATCGGCGGCGGCAACATTGGCCACACCTTTGGTGTCGATGGCACAGACGAGCGATCGCTGACCCGCGCGCTGATCTGGGGACGGAAGAGCCTACTGGAGTACGAGCGTTATTACCGCAACTACCTGGAAGGCTTTGAGGAGGCCACACTGGTGGCCACAGGGGCCCTCCTCGGACTGCGTGAGACGCGACGTATCCTCGGTGACTATGTGCTAAACCTCGAGGACTTCAAACGACGCGCAGTGTTCGAGGATGAGATCGGACGCTACAATTACCCCGTAGACATTCATCCAACAACGCCTGACCCGGAGGACTTCGAGCGTTTCCAAGAGGAGTTCTCCACCCTGAGATATGGAGCAGGGGAAAGCTACGGCATCCCCTACCGCGTCCTTACGCCCCAAGGCCTCGACAATGTGCTGGTGGCAGGGCGATGCGTGAGCTCCGACCGCTACATGCAAGGGTCGATCCGCGTGATGCCCGGCTGTTACATCACAGGACAGGCCGCGGGTGTCGCCGCGGCCCTGGCGGCAGAGTACAAAACCTCCATCCATGCAGTGGAGATTCAAGAACTCCAACACCGCCTGCTGAAGCTAGGAGCTTACCTACCCCATGCCAAGCACCAGTGAACGTCCGCCAACACCGTCCGGTATAGCTCCCACTGAAGCTCTGCCAGCACACTACCGACGCAACTTCCTCTGTCTGGCGGCTGACTTCGGCCTGTTCGGCCTGGGCATGGCTTTCCTGGGCAGCGGCACAGTGATGCCGAGCTTCTTGACGACGCTGGGGGCATCTGCCTCACTCATTGGCTTCCTGTCTACCATGCAGCGAGCCGGGTGGCTGCTCCCTCAGCTTCCTACAGCCCGCTACCTGACAAACCAGCCTCTCAAGAAGCCGTACATCCTCACGGCAGCAGCCATTAGCCGTCTCTCCCTACTGGTGCTTGCAATCCTCGTCGCTACGTTGGTACAATATCCCAATCTCCTCGTCGGCATCACGTGCCTGGTGCTTGCTGTCTTCTGGATGGGAGACGGGGTAGCCAGCACCGGATGGTTCGACGTGCTCAGCAAAGCCATTCCACCGCAGAGGCGAGGACGCCTGACTTCGACGGGACAGATCCTCTCGGGAGTCCTGGGGTTTGTGGCTGGCGGCATCGTCGAAACCATCCTGAGCGAACGTGGCCCCAGGTTCCCCATCAACTATGCACTCCTTTTCCTGCTCGCCTTCGTCTGCTTGGTGGGATCGTTCATCGCCATCAGTCTGATCGTGGAACGCCCCAGCACTACCTCATCCAAAATGCCTTCGTGGCGCGAATACGGTCCTCAGCTTTGGCACCTCCTCCGAGAGGATCACCATTTCCGCACCTACCTGGTCGCGCGTCAAATCTTCGGCCTCAGTGGGTTGGCACTACCTTTCTACATGACCTACGCCTTGGAACGTCTACACCTTCCAGCCCACGTATCCGGGCGCTACACATCCATGGGGGTCATCGGAAGCATCATCGCAGCGGCGGTATTTGGGTGGCTGAACGAACACCACGGCACCAAACGAGCGGCTATCGTCAGTATCTTCATCACCGCAGCGGTTCCCCTCCTCGCGCTCCTCATTCCACGTGTAATTAGAGCGGAGGCCACCCTCGCGTGGGCCTACGGCCTCGTCTTCTTTGCGATGAACGCTTCCATGAGTTGTTACCTGCCGGCATGGACGGCCTACGTCCTGGAATGGGCACCTGAGGCACAGCGTCCCCAGTATGTTGGACTGACCAATACCCTAAGCGGGATCACCGCTATCTTCTCCACACTGGGCGGCCTCATCCTCCAGTGGTCTGGGGAGAACTACACACTCCTGTTCACCATCACTGCCCTGGGCACACTCCTCGCGGTGCCTTTTACAGCTCGCATCCCAGAGCCTCGACTGGTCAAACACCAGGATAACCAACCACCAAGCCGAGCTGAGGTTTTCGCTCTGGGAGAAGAGCCTTGAAGTTCGAGATTCACTGCGACGGCGAACTGGCCGCGTTCCGGCACTTTTGGCGCAGCACGGGCTTCACCCCAGCCAAGCTGCTGCTCAATCAGGATATGCAGCAGGCCATGGCTTATGTGGGCAGTATCCCCCACAATGGGATCACCTGGGTGCGCGTCCACTACCTGCTGGAACTGGTGCACGCCCGGTATCTGGACACCGAATCACCATACTACGATTGGTCACTCCTCGATCAGGCAATCGACGTACTGATCGACAACGGGCTTAAGCCCTTCTTCGAGCTGATGGGTAACGTCGAAGGCTTCTTCAATGACTATACCGATCATGCTCAGGCAGAAGCCTGGCGCCGTCTGATCCGGGATCTGGCTCTCCACATGATCGCCCGATATGGACGCGAAGA
This sequence comes from uncultured Anaerolineales bacterium, assembly GCA_964530185.1. Classification (GTDB taxonomy): domain Bacteria; phylum Chloroflexota; class Anaerolineae; order B4-G1; family SLSP01; genus PWVB01. The sequence goes on along the minus strand of CAZHBB010000121.1, from coordinate 4,079 downwards.
AGTACGGAGCTGGCTTTTCGAGACTTGGAACGAGCCAGATATAGGCTTCTGGCTTCAAAGCGATGAAGCTTTCCTCGTGTACTACGATGCCTGTTGCGCCGGTCTCCAGGACGCTGACCCCAAGCTACGCCTTGGCGGACCCGGCACATGTCGCAATCTATCCTCCACCCTCAGAGCGTTCCTGACACACTGCGAGCGCGGCACGAACACTCTGACAGGAAAACCTGCCTCACGCCCCGCCTTTATCTCCGTCCACGAAAAGGGTGTCCGCGCCCACGCTGAGGATCTAACACCCGACTCAATGGGCATCGTCTCGCGGGAGCTGCGTATTATAGAGTATATCCGCAGAAACCACCCCGGGTTGCGCGGCGTTCCATTTACCAACAACGAGTGCGATCCACAGGTTGGGTGGAGCACGATCCACACATGGCGCGCCCGACCCTATTACGCCGCCATGGTTGCCAAGATGATCAACCAACACATACGCGTACTCATCGACGACCATGGTGTAGACTACGGACTTTTGGGCAACGACAATGGTTTCCTAGGGACATGGGGACACAGGACGGTGTTGACCCGCTTCGCAGAAGCCGGGCATATCGACCACGGCCAGGCGCCTGGGCATCGCGATCCACCCAGGTTTGGCGAGGATCCACACCACCGACGCTTCGAGCTTGTCAAGAAACCGGTGTTCAATGTCATGACCCTGCTGGCCCTTATGGGAGACCAAAGATGTCGCGTCGTCAACGAAGCCGACACGGATAGCCCGGTGGGCGTGCTCGCGACCCGTCGCGACGACGGACAGATAGCGATACTGCTCTACAATTGCGATGACCGTGTCATGCATAGTGACACGCACTCTATCACACTCAGAATACATGGCCTGCCGTTCGGCCAAGCCCGAGTCGTGACCTATTGCATCGAGGAGAACGCAGGTGATCCCTTCCATGTATGGGAAGCAATGGGTGCCCCAGATCTCCCCGATGGCGCTCAACTGGCGGAACTCCGGCGCCACCAGGAACCCGCTCGCGCCGGTCCTCCCCGGGATATCCAGTGTCCAGATGGTGGCCTAACGCTGACGCTTGACTTGCCTCAGCCAGCGGTCAGGTTGATTTTGCTCTCTGCCAGACCCACGAAAGGACCGTCAGCAGTGGCCGGTCTTCGGGCCACTGTGTATGAGAGCTTCACAGGACAGGAGAGTCTCCTTCTCCGCTGGTTTCCCCTTGATTCCTACTTCATCAAGACCTATGAAGTCCTCGCCAGTACAAGGCCACAAGGTCGCTTCACCCGCGTCAACGCCAGCGATCAGATCACAAGCGCCTACGTGCATTCGCGACCCCACGGTCCTCTGTACTACAGAGTGCGTGCAGTCGACTTCTGGGGACGGACCGGACCACCGTCCGAGGTACTCAAAGTGTAGCAGGAACAGACACCACAGCTCGAAAGGAGAGAGAATGCGTCGAAAGGTGTTAGTTACTGGCGCCCTGGGTTGCCTGGGCGCCTGGGTTGTTCGCACCCTGGTTCGCCAGGACACCCCAGTAGTGGCCCTCGACTTGGCAGACAATCCCCATCGTCTTGAGCTGATCATGACGGAAAGGGAATGTCAGGCGGTCAAGAGGGTCTCAGGCGACATCACCGAGCTTGGCCCCATGCTCAAACTCATGGCGAATGAGAAAGTCACACACGTCCTTCATCTGGCTGCACTACAAGTACCCGCGTGCAAGGCCAATCCGCCTTTGGGCGCCCTCGTCAACGTCGTCGGCACCGTCAATGTGTTGGAGGCCGCACGCCGTTTGGAGATGGAGCGCGTTGTCTATGCGAGCAGTGTCGCAGTGTATGGTCCCCGCGAGGCTTACCCGACTCCTCTCATCCCCCCCAATGCCCCACTCATGCCACAGACCCTCTACGGTGTCACCAAACAGGCCAACGAGGCCACAGCCCGCATCTACTGGCAGGAGCATCGTTTGCCCAGCATCGGGCTCAGGCCCTATGTGATCTATGGACCGGGCCGGGACCAGGGCATGACATCCACGCCCACCATGGCAATGCTCGCAGCAGCAAAAAAAGAACCCTATCACATCTCATTCGGCGGACGATGTGGCTTTCAGTATGTCGAAGATATAGCCCGGGTGTTCGTCCAGGCGCTGGAAGTCCCCTTCGAGGGTGCTGATATCTTCAATATCAGGGGCACAATTGCAGACATGGGGGAGGTGGTAGCGGCGATCGAACAAGCAGTCCCTGGGGTCAAGGGCACCATCACCTACGAGCCGACCCCCCTCCCATTTCCTGACGGACAGGATGACGGCAGGCTTCAGAATCTCTTAGGGACCTTCACGTACACGCCACTTACAGAGGGAGTAGCAAAGACCATCAGGGTCTTCAGGAACGCTCTACAAGAAGGCAAGACCGTTTCCCCTCCCCTCTGAGCTTCATGGGCGAATCGAAAGCGCACAGCCAACAGATGGATGACTATATATGGAGGGATAGACCATGAAACTATTGGTGTTCAAGGACAAAGGCACGGGTGAAAGGCTTGGCCTCAAGATCGAGCAAGGTGTAGTCGATGTAGTGAAGGCTGCCAACACCCTCAAGATCCCGCATGTGCCAGATACAGTAGGAGTCTTCTTTGCGGATAGCTTGCGATACCTGCCCGCCCTGATTCAACTGCAGACAATGTGCCGGTCGGTGGCAGCAGACACTCACCCCGACTGGTTGCTGAGCGAGGAGACCCTGACCCTCGGCCCTTGCGTCTACAGACCGGAGAAACTTCTCTGCGTCGGCCTTAACTATCGTCGCCATGCTGCCGAATCGGGCGCCCAGATTCCAGAGGTGCCCGTGTTGTTCTCGAAGTTCAACAACGCGTTGGCAGGCCACGGCGAGCCCATCCCTTTACCTTCACACGTGCACCAATATGATTACGAGGTCGAGCTGGCTGTTGTCATAGGCCACACGGCTCGCTACGTATCGCATCAAAAGGCACTGGAAGCTGTCTTGGGTTACTGCAGCGCGAATGACCTCAGCGCCCGTGACCTGCAGATGCGCACCACTCAGTGGCTGCTGGGAAAGACCCTCGACGGGTTTTGCCCCATTGGGCCCTATCTCGTGACCCGGGACGAGGTCCCTGATCCCCAGCAATTGCGCATACGCAGTTGGCTCAACGGGGAGCTACGTCAGGACTCGACCACCGCAGACATGATTTTCCCCGTGGCCGAGATCATCTCCTACATAAGCCAGTATGTCACGCTGAAGCCAGGAGACGTTATCCTCACCGGCACCCCTGAAGGGGTAATCCTTGGCAGGAGAGAAAAAGTGTGGATGAGACCAGGCGATGTCATCAGCGTCGAAGTTGAAGGATTGGGTCGCCTGACCAATCCGCTGGTCGTGGAGTCGCTCAATCCCAGGTGAGATTCCGCTCTTCTCCAGGCTCCGTGCAGAGCCACAGGGAGATGCGCAGGCCCCGTGTCAGGGCAGACACGAGTCCTCTTGACACGGGGGCCTGCGTTGGACTTCCCCTCACCGCCTGTTATCCAGAGGAGAAGAACGAGAGCCAGGCCTCTGGTGGCCAAAGCACAAGGGGTGGACCCCACAGCAAGCGTACAATGAGCAGGGTATGAAGCACCGTGCTCGTGATCAGGACGATCAGGATTTGAGGGTGTTCTCGCACCTTGGTCTTGTGCTCGAACATGGCTCGCCCTATCCAGGCGCCCAGAAACCCACCCAATAAGGCCATCAAGTTCAGAGTGAATTCAGGGACACGCCAGCCTCGCAGGATCTTTCCCAGCTCCGCCACGCGCTTGTCCCAGGCATAAAGAGCCCAGGTGATGACACTGAAACCGGCCAACCACGTTACGTAGGGATGGACAGTCAGCCGCGCCTGAAACGACGTAGCAAGCGACACCCCGAGCCCCACACCCACCAAGGTATAAACCAGCGTTGATCTTTTCATTACAGCCAAATGTCACTCCTATCCGTCTCGAGGAGGCGGATCAAGGCAAACAAGCCATCGAGGCCTAGCCCCCAGCACCTCAAGGTCCCACCCCCTCATCTCTTGAAAGGCACTCTCCGGAACCAAAACATGC
>CAZHBB010000120.1:4730-8512 GCA_964530185.1 uncultured Anaerolineales bacterium | reverse complement strand
AGGCGATCCGCGACAAAGGCTAACGAAGACGGGGCTGATAGCTGCTGACGACCTATCCGGTAGGCCCACTCCTGAAGCTTGCGCACGCAGGACACCTGACGTAAGTATTGATAGTTGGACTTCTCCGTGAGCATATGCCAGATGGTGACCAGCAGCTCGCGGGCGATCGCCATTTTGTCTCTGCGGCAAAAGATGGCCAGGGTTCGCCTTATCACGCTTTCCCCTGTGGGGAGAGGGACCCAAGGCTCTGGGCTCTACGCGGACACTAGCGGTGTCTGGCCCAATTATCACCCCGCTATGCTTTTCGCTTCAGTGACTTGTGGTCAAGACCCTATGCTAACTTGCCCCCATCTCGAATACACCCGAGCTCTGCCGCGCGTATGGGGTGGTCGTGGTCACCGTGCCACATGGGCCGGGCAACATTTGCCGTGCCACACGTGCCGGTTCATCAAGACCTGTGACCCCGCGGATCAAGACCACCCTCTACCCCTGCGTCACTGCGTACGCAACGGGTAGAGGGTGGTCGTCTCGACGTGCGGTGTGCGTCTAGCTAGCGCGTGCCCAACACCGCGTGCAGCGACTCACACGCCGGGCAGGAGCCATCAGGGCGGATGATCGCATAGCCATCCTGTGGGTCGTACCCGTAGCGCACGAAGTCGATGTTCCACACAATGATACAGCGCACCATGCCCGTGTTGACGCTCAGTTGCACGGCCTCGGCCAGCCAGGCCGCCTGTTCGGCGTTGTCGGTGCCCCGGGCCCACCCGAACTGATCAGAGAATGGCGGCACGCCCTCCTGGGAGGCGTATCCCATCTCGGTGTAGAAGAGCTGACGCGCGCCACGGAAGATGTTGTAGTAGAGTTGCGTCTGCGGGAGGAAGTACCAGGAATGATGATGCCCTCCCTGATCCGCCGGATGCCCGGTGCTGGCGGAGGGCGAGGTGGCACCCGCGTTGTGATGCGCACCGATATAGTCCATACAGTTGACCGCGCCCGCGTTATACAGCCCCTCCAGCCAGGGCTGGTCGTCACATCCGTTGGGGCCGCACCCACCGAAGTAACCCGTGGGCGCGGGTGCGGCGCTGATCACCGCAGTCCCCGGGTTGGCGGCCTTGATAGCGCTGTAGGCCTTGCACAGCAGGCTCGTGTAGGCCTGTGGGCTGATGTGCCCAATCTGCCACTCCCGGTCGATGTTCGGCTCGTTCCAGACCTCGATGGCATCGGCCCCGGCCGCGGCAAGCTGCGCCACCCAGGCCGCGAAGTTATCCTCGAACCCCGGCTGGACCACCATCTCCGGTCCACCCAACGCGCTCAACTGGACTTTGAACCCATTGGCGTGGGCCGTGCTGATGAAGCCACTCGCGCCCTCACCGTAGTGGACCTGGATCTTCACCCAATTCATGCCCGCGTAGTGCATCTTGTCCTTGTAGGGCAGGCCGAGGTTGCGGACATGGCCGCCCAGCTCGAACCCCCCTGCCGCCACGGGCGCCGGCGCCACCGGCACGTTGACGGCGGGCTCGCCCACCTGGATCAGGACATAGATCTCCCCCCCGGGGATGGTCTTCCCTTCGGCCTGCAGCGCCCAATTGCTCTTGTAGCTCCCATCCTCCTGCGGGGCCGTCATGTCAACGCTGATGTCCACAGTTGCACCCGGCTCGACCGTGCCCACCTCGACCTCCTGGACCGCGGCAAGCTCAGCGCCGCCGGTGAAGACCAGCCTGGTGGTCTCGGGCCAGGGCTCGGCGCCGCTGTTCCTCAGGCGCCAGGTCTTGGTGAACTGCTCACCCTTCTCGAACCGCGTGTTGTCGGGGACGCTGACATCCGCCACGAAGCCGGCCTTGAGCGTCTCCGCCTCCGTGGGCTCCTCCTCCCCCCCGCCGCCCAGGCCACCCTCCTCTGTGGGCGACTCTGTGGTCTCCTCTATGGTCGTGGTCTCCGTGACGGTGGGCTGTGGCTCCGCCACCAGCACCTCGATGGAGCCTTTGTCGATGCCCGCAACGGATGCCGCGATGCGATAGGTGCCCGTCACGGCCGGGGCCACCCAGGTGAAGGCGGGCTGTTCGAGGGTCGTGGTCGCCTGAGCCCCTTCGGTGGAGGGCCCAGAGACCTCCCACTGCACCTCGGGAACCATGGGGGCTCCACCTGTCCCTCCACCGATATAGCTCTCGAGGGCAGCTAACAGCCCTGGCACGTTGCCCTCCGTATAGAGATCACGCAGCGTCATGCCTCCCAACCGGTAGCGCTTGGCCAGGTCCAGGCGGGCCACCAGCCATTGGGGTGTGCCCAGCCAGAAGACCTGTCCATCCCCCTCGATCCGGGTGGTCTGGATCTCGGCGTCGACGGTGGCACGGCTTCCCCCGGCCAGTGCGAACGCCAACGAGGTGCCAGGGGTCACGCTGTCGGTGATCGGGGTGCGGGCCTCGACCGCTCCGACGGTGCTGAGGGCCTCCGCCATGGTGACGGGACGTTCCCCATCGGTGCTCAACGTGGAGAAGATCGGGACGATCCTGTGCCGCTCGATCTGGGTGGTCACCCACTGCAGCAGTTGCTCCGCCTCACCCCCCGGCACATAGGCCTGGGGCGAGAGCGGCATCACGATCCGTACCTGGTCCGCAGCCGCGCCAAGGGCCCGCAGATCATAAGCGCCGGTCTCCCACTGACCCGCGGTCGACCGGGGTGTATCGACGACGACTGCCAGCCAGAGGCCAGCCTCATGGAAGGCATCCGCCAGGCCCTGGATAAAGGCAGTATAGAGATCCCGATCCTCCGCCAGGACCGCCCGGTAGTCCACCACCAGCCCCGGGTACCCGCCCTGTTGGACTGCCCCCAGAAGATTGGCAATGTGGGCGTCCCGGTCCTCCTCTGCCCGCAGCATGTCACTGACCAGGGCCCAGTTGGGCTCGTGCCCTGGCATCCAGTTCCGCACCAAAGGCACCACTTTGGCCCCCTCACTGGCTGCGGGGGGCAGATGATCGACGTAGCCCGTCAGGCCGCCCAGGGTGCCGATAAAGATGCCGGTGACATCGGCCTCGTTCACGGCCGCGCTGGCGGGCTCAAGCGGCCAGGTGTCTACCTCCACCGCGACATAGGGGGTCGGCTCAGCGGTCTGCATCACCATCACGGAGCCGGGCAGCTCCTCAACGCTGGCAGTCAGTACTTCCCGCTCCATATCGAGGGTGGTGGGGAGCCACTGCCATCGATCGCCAGTCCATGCGTAGAGGCTCAACGTCTCCCAGGGCTCAGCTTCGTTGGGGATCACCACCGTGAGAACGGCTGGTACAGTGGTCTTCGCTTTGATCTGGATGGTGTAGAAGGGGCTCTTTGGAACCAGGTAGTCCGGTATCGCCTCAACTGCGCCGGTGAGATCCTCAGGGACCGCGCCCTTGACGAACTCGGCTCTCGGTATCGAGCCCAGTTTCACCCGCACGCGCCCCTCCAGATCCCCAAGCCGGGTGACGGTCAGGCCGTCAGGGTGCTGGACGCTCTCGGTCGTTGCGTCCAGGGCCGTGAAGCCCCCTGCCCCCTGCACACGCTGGATCAACGACACGGGAGGCAGCAGGAGGAAAACCACCACCAGGAGCCCCACCACCACCGCGATGGCCCACGGGTAGGCAGCGAAGAGTTCCCTGGCCCGGGTAAGGACTGACCCGCCTCGCTCAACCTCCTCCAGGTCTCCAAGGCTAACCATAGAGGGTGTCACAGAGGCGGGAGCAGCACTCTCAAGTGCTTCATCCGCCGGGGTCGACGCATCCTCGAAAGCCACGGCCTCCGCCACGGCCCCA
>CAZHBB010000120.1:0-4630 GCA_964530185.1 uncultured Anaerolineales bacterium | reverse complement strand
TCTTCTGAAGACGCCCCTACTGGTTCTGGTTCTCCCTGCACCTCAAGCACAGGCTCGGCCTCTGGCTGGGGTGTCGCCTCCGCATCCTCCGCATTCGACCCTGTTGGCTCAGCGTCGAGCGGTAAAAGTTCAGCCTCCTCCGTCGATTCTACGACGTCGTCAGGTTGATTTTCGTCACTCATCTAAACCTCCAAGTTAGGCATCTGGGTCTGTCCTATCCTCCGAACGGATAGACTCAGGCTCTGCGTGCGAGGTCCCTTCTGCGAGCCCACACATTGCCTAAGAACGCATCGGATTCTATCATGCCGGGGGGCATTGGCAAGGCATGACGTCCAGGGCCCGTCTGACAGTGATCAGTATGTAGGCCAGGGCTCGACGGCTCGGGAGCCGCGCCTGGGATGTGGGACGGGCTTTCTGGCCTATCCGCTGACCAGGACATTACTCCGTGGGACAGATAGGCCTCAGTCCCTCGCAAGGGGTGGCCGTTCCACATTTGCTATGTAGGACAGGGCTCAGAAGGCGTGAGCAATCTCGCTCAATTAGTTGATCCAATGCAAACTCATGCCTTCACCGCAGGGACCGCCGAGACAGGCCCTGCAACCCCACCGGATAGCAATCCTCAGTTGATCCGCACGATGCTCTGCCGGGAGAAAAGGTCGTCAGGGACCGAGATGCCCAGTCGGGCATAGACGCTGAGCGGAATGCTGATATCGGCCAGGTAGAGCTCGCCAACGAAGGGGGCGGCTTCGGGCTCAAGCAGACCCCGCTTGGGCAATGCGAGGGTCATGGTAGCGAAGGCTTTGACGGTCGGATCAAACGGCGTGCCCGATGTGATATCGAGGCCCGAGGGCGTGTCCAGGGAGAGCACGGGGGCAGCCTGGCGGTTGGCCCAGCGGATCAGTTCCGCACTCCGTCCAATGGGTGCACCGTGGAGATTGTAGCCGATCAGCCCGTCGATGACCAGTTGTCGGTGTGAGAGGTACGCCGGCAGCCCCTCGGAATACAGCGCGACGCCCATGGCCCGCAGGATGTCAAGCTGATGGGCGGGCACACCCTCGAAGACGGAGGGGTTTCTGGCGAGCACGACCTCCACGGAGGCCCCCCAGTTGATGAGGTGTCGGGCGGCGACCAGCGCACCTCCCCCATCACCACCTCGACCAGCGAGCACCGCGACATGGGCCCCTTTGACGTCGCCGCCCATGATCCGCTCCCTGGCGAGCTCAGCCAACAGCCTGCCCGCGTTTTCCATCATCTGGATCAACTCGAGATGGTACACCTCCATCACCAGCCGATCCACATCCTCCATCTGTTGCCGTGAGAGTGCCGGCAGGCGCTGCGGGTCAACCCGCGGGTCAATCGGATCGGAGACTGGAAGGGACATATCAGAGCTCCTTTAGCGTTTCGGCTCGAGTCGCCGCTGCCAGAGTTGCCCCGAGGAGAGCCGCATGAAGAGGATGGGGCTGGCTATGCCGGGCAGTTCGGCCGCCAGCACGGCCTCCCGGGCCTGGTTGAGGGCGCGATCGGCGATCCCGTGGGAGGCGGCGGCCTCATAGAAGGTCCGCGCCAGGACGTGTGTCGTGCGGATGCTGACCTGATCCCGCATGGCGACGACGGCCGGGATCCCCGCCCGTATCAACTGGGGTCCCAGGCCCAGCGAGGGGTCCTGCGCGGGCCGGGAAGCCTGCGTCACGGCGCTGTGACACATGGAGAGGAAAACCAGTTGCGGCTGTGCCCCATGGTGGGTCAGGATGCTGGAGAACAGATGCGCGGTCACAGCCCGGCTCTCGCGCTGCTCGTTCTCCAGGATGATGGAGAGCTGGGCTTGACGCGCGTTAACCCATCCATGGCCCACAAAGTGCAGCCAATGATACCCCTTTTGCAGGGCCTGGGCCAGTCGCTCCAGGGTCACTGGAGGTTTGAGGAAGCTCAGGCGGATGTGCTGAGGGTCAATGCCGGCAAAGGCGCTTGCCAGGACGAACCTCTCGCGTTCGACATCGAGCGGCGTAAGCCGGTAGCGCTGCGAGACGTCCCGCGGGTTGGCAATGGCGGCCAGAACACGTATGGGGCGTTCCAGAAGCGGATGTCCCCAGGATGCCTGCACGGGGAGATAGCGGGAGAAGGGCGTCTGCGCATTGGCGGCGATGAATAAGCCGTCATCGCACATCAGCTCCCAGGGCAGGTGATGCAGTTCGGCGGCCTCGTCGTCAATCCTCAGGCGAACCCGACGGATGGCACCCAGCGACTCGGCCTTGCCCCGGGCCACATCCCATCCCTTGCGAATGACCCGATCCTGAAACAGACGCTCGAACAGGCTCTCCCCATCGGCCCTCAGATCACCCGATGGTCTCCAGTTCACAATTGCCACGGGAAGGACACCGGTGAAGACCTGGCGCCCATCCAACGTCAGCTCCGCCCGGTACTCCCCGGTCCCCGGACTCAGGCGTATCTCCACATCGACCACCGGAAGCTCGTCGGCTCCCTGTCGCAACCTCGCCAGTTCATCGGTCAGCTCCGAGATCAACCGCGCAACCCCAGGGATGGATGAGTCGGTCCGTCTCGCAACCGAGAGATAGAGGGTCACCTGCTGACGGTGTACCTCTCCCGCAGGATCCGTATAGGACAACTCAAAACGCAAGGGCACGCTGTCCCCATGGGCGCGCGGTCTGACGCGCAACAGGCCGCGCCTGCTCTCGCCAGATCGCAGGAGAGCGGCCGGCCGGATCTCAGGGCTGTCGCTCTCGACCTGATCGCTCGCCACGCGCACCCTCACGTCGCGGGCGACCCCGTAGCCCTCATTACGAACGACCACCTCAAGGCTGGACCAGGCGCCCTGGTTTAGGCCGGCATGCTCCACGTCAATGGCGATGAGAGGGAGCCCCAGACACCGCGCCTGAGCCCTGCGAGCCTCCACCGCCTGCTCGCGTGCGTCGGCCAGCGCAAAGTGGTGTGCGGCCTTCGCCCAGGCCGCGGCCTGGGCCTTTTCACTGCCTCCCCGCCTGGCCAGGTCCGTGGCACGCCGCTGCCATGCCTGGGCGGCCCGGTAGACGTCGCCCGCCTCCTCCCACAGCAGGGCGGCCTTGTGCCACCGGCCGGCCCGTTCGTGTGCCTGAGCCGACACCGGATAACTGCGCGCGAGCACTTTGCCATCGTAAGTGGCGAGCAGCACATACGGACCATTATCATCCCCCTGCGCCAGGATCGGCGGTACCTCGACCGCTACATCCAGCGGCCAACGCCACAGAAGGCGACCGCTCTGGGGATCGACGCCGTACAGGTGCTGATCGTCCCCCACCAGGCAGAGGGTTCCGTCCACTAAAACCGGTGAGATCGAGGGGAGGAGCCCCTTGTGCAGGACCCAGCGCACCCCCCCGGTGTGGACATCCAGGGCGTAGAGGCCGTCGCGCGCGCCGATGAACAGCGCATGCCCATCGCTTAGGGGACGCGTCAGCCCCTTGCCCCTGGGGCCGACCCTGACGTTCCACGCCAGGCGACCGTCCGACCTGCGGACAGCGAAGAGCTCACCAGAGTTCAGGGCGAAGACCACCAGGGCGTCGACCAACCGCGGGGTCTGGTCGATGTGGGTTCCGGCAAGCACGCCCTCGACCTCATAGCGCCAGCGCACACCGCCCTGGGGGTCAAGCGCCAACAGGGCCGGGGTCTGACATGCGAGATAGATACCCTGGTCGTCGCAGGCCGGCGCGACGTCGACCAGGTCCACGTCCAGCGACAGGGTGCTCTCTATGATGCCACCGTCACGGGAGACGCGCATGAGCCGTCGTCGCCCATCCGTCAACACCAGGTGCGCGCCGCAGATCGTGGCGTCGGAGAGATGGGAGACGTCAAAGGTAAGGTGCCAGAGGCTCTGTCCCCGGACGTCCATCAGGTGAAGGGCGCTCTCGTCGGGCGGGGCAGTGCTGGACAGCGTCATCACAAACCTGTCTGGCCCGACGGCGAGGAGCGCCCCGGGACGCACGGCTCCAAGGCGCCGTCGCCATTTGATGCGCCCGGTCGGGATGTCCAGCGCCCACAATGCGGCAGCCCGCCCCCTGGCCACAGTGGAGCTCTCCGTTGCCACAAGGCAGGTCAGGCCAAGGGCTATAGGAGCAGCCACAGGCCGTTCGGAGAGGGACAACTCCCAGACGGGGCTCAGAGAGGGCCCTGCCTGTGCGGCGACGTGGGCCGCGGCACCTGAGGGGGCAGGGCGGGAGACGGAGGAGGGAGGTGTGGAGGCAAGCTGGATGTCCTCCCGTGTGCTCCGAATATAGGTCACCAGGTCCTGGAGCCTGCGTCGCCGTGTGAGATAGGCCAGCACCTCACGGGCCAGATCCTGTTTTGAGCGCACCGGCAATATCTCCGCGTCGATGCCCAGGTCGAAGCACAGGGTGCGCAACTCGTCCAGGCTGAAACGCTCGACGAGCAATCGTCTGAGGTAGCTGCGGTACGCCTGATCCAGCGGTATGCTCATCCCCAACTGCCTTGCCGCCTCTCACGTGCTGGGCCCAGTATACGCCGCTTTGTGAGAGAGGGCAATCAGAAGGTGACTGTCACCTGAGGAATGACTGCTATGTGGGACAGGCTTTCCAGCCTGTCCCCGTCAGGCGAGCAAGGACCCGTCTGGACAGCTTAGAAA
>CAZHBB010000119.1:0-8565 GCA_964530185.1 uncultured Anaerolineales bacterium | reverse complement strand
CGATATCGTGATCCTATGTTACGCCAACTGTTCCGAGGTTTTGTCAGGCTTCACATCCTCCACCACGCAGCCGAGCGACCCGTTTACGGCGCATGGCTGATCGAGGAGCTGGGAAAGCACGGCTATACCATGAGTCCGGGCACCCTCTACCCTATCCTCCACCACATGGAGACAGATGGCTATTTGCAAAGCATGTATCAGGTGGTCGAGGGCCGCCGGCGACGGTACTATCAGATAACCTCGGCAGGGCAGCGTGCGCTAGAACAGGCGCGAGAACACCTCCGGGAGCTTGCCGCAGAGGTGCTCCCAGCGACTATCGCGCAGGCTTCGACAGAGAACACCACAGTGACCCACAAAGGTCCACGGGAGACAGGTGCGAATGACCTCCGCATCGACATGAGCTCCCATGAGACATGATTCACCCGGCATGCTTCAATTCAATGGGAGGTGACCTGTGAACGACAAGCATGGATCCCTGGGGCAGAGAATGCGCTCCCTGCCACGCAATGTCTGGGCTGTGAGCCTCACAAGTTTCTTCATGGATGTCTCCAGCGAGATGATCCTGAACATCCTTCCCCTCTTCCTCTCCAATATCCTCGGCGTCAGGACCAACATCATCGGTCTTATCGAAGGCATAGCTGAGGCCACAGCGAGCATCCTGAAGGTGTTCTCCGGCTGGCTGTCCGACAGACTGCGAGCCCGGAAATGGCTGGCGGTGGCTGGCTATGCGATCTCCGCCGTCGCCAAACCTTTCTTCTACTTCGCCCACTCGTGGGAGGCAGTGGCCGCTGTGCGCTGGGTAGATCGTGTGGGCAAGGGTATCCGCACATCGCCACGTGATGCCCTGGTCGCCGACAGTATTGACGAGAAACAGCGAGGTCTGGCCTTCGGTTTCCATCGGGCAGCCGACACTGGAGGGGCGGTAGTGGGGCTCCTGATCTCCTTCGTCGTGGTGTGGCTGGCCCAGAAGAATATGGCGACGCTCGACCGAGACACATTCCGCACCCTAGTGCTGATTAGCGTCATTCCAGGCATACTCGCAGTCCTCTCGCTGGCACTAGGCTCGCGCGATGTTGAAGTCACGTCGACCCGCGAATTGCCCCGGATCTCCTTCCGGGACTTAGGGAGACCCTTCCTGACCTTCATGATCATCGTCGGCATCTTCGATCTGGGCAACTCCTCAGATGCCTTTCTGATCCTGCGCGCCCAGGAACGGGGACTGAGCGTCTTGGGCATCCTAGGGATGTTGATCACCTTCAACATCGTCTACACCCTCGTCAGCACCCCCGCCGGCGATCTCTCCGACCGCCTGGGACGGCGACAGGTTATCATCGGCGGCTGGATTGTGTACGCTCTCATCTACCTGGGACTGGCGTTTGCCGCCCAAGGGTGGCACGTCTGGATCCTCTATGCGCTGTATGGCGTCTACTATGGACTGGCCTACGGCACGACGAAAGCCATGGTCGCCGACATCGTGCCCGAGACCCTGCGTGGGACCGCCTATGGGACGTACAACGCCGTGCTTGGGCTCCTGGACTTCCCCGCTTCACTCATCGCCGGCATCCTATGGCAGGGAATCGGAGCATGGCAGGGCTTCGGGGCCTCCGCCCCCTTCCTGTTCGGAGGATCGCTGGCACTGCTGGCAGCCATCCTGATGGCGATGTTCCGGCCGCGCCTCGAACACTGAGCAGCGCTCACCCATCTAAGACACAGGGCGGGACGTCTGGCATAGACCGTCCCGTCCCGCGTTGTCAGAGATGACACGCATCTATCGTATACTTACGAGGATTCCAGCCACCACTCAGGCTTGGGCCACCACTCCAGGTACTCAGTGCCAATCTTACGCGTCTCGTCGCACAGTTCCCGATAGCGGTCGCTCAACATGAACGGCGGCACCTCGAGATCGAAGGGATGGTCGAACGTAGTCAGGTAACGCTGCAACCGAAGCTTCATCGAGCGCAGGACGTCGGCGTAGGCAGGATCATTCGCCAGATTATGCTGCTCATCCGGGTCCGCCTCAACGTCGAAGAGTTGATCGGGGTCGAAGTAGGCGGGATAGCATTCGATGGCGACGTTCATCTGCCCCTGGAGGCGCTGATTGATATGGTTGGGGGCCTCCTTGAGTTCCCCCGCTGCCATAGCATCCAACAAGCGCTGTGGGTAGCGTAAGGCGATATACTTCCACCGTCCCGCCAGAACAGCGCGGGCGTAGCCAAACTCAAAGAAGAGGTCCTCATGGAGCCGCACTTTCTCTCCCCTGAGCAGAGGAACCCAACTTTTGCCATCCAGGGGCATGGAGGCCGGCGGCTCGATCCCCGCGATCTCCAGCACCGTGGGCACAAAGTCGATGTTCTGCACCTGCGCCTCACAGGTGGTACCCGGTTGGATCACCCCCGGCCATCGCATGATCAACGGGATATGGATACCATGCTGATGACATGTCGCTTTCCCGGGTTCGGTATTGTGATCCACCTTAAAGATCACCACCGTGTTCTCAGCTACACCCATCTGCTCGAGTTTGCGGAGGATCACCCCTACCTGGTCATCGATCCATGTAATCCCCACTGTATCGTGATTGAAGGGCAATCCGCGCTCCGCAAGACGTGCCCGCATGGCCTCTCGTGGTGGATGTCCTCCCACGGGATGGTCCAGTTTGCCACCCTGAGTGTAACGTGGGTCCTGCAGATACGAGCCATCGTGTGGAGGGCCATGAAACGCCGTTGGGGTCACGTACAGGAAGAACGGCTCATCAGGGCTGCAAGAGTCCAGAAAGTCCAATGCCCCCTGAGTGATCCACTCCAGGTTGTGTTCCCTCAGTTTGGCCACTGGAAAGCTCTCGTTGTTGCCCCACACAATGCTTGCCGCGTAGTCGAATCCTCCTGACGTCCGGACCTCCTCCTGGAGCCGCGCCTGATACAGGTGTAATTTTGCATCGACCTCGGGATCATCGGGGTCATCGTCCTCGTGTAGCTCCGGTAGATCCAGCTCGCGCCTGGGTCGACCGACATGCCATTTCCCCGCGATACCAGTCCGATAGCCATGAGCACGCAGCGTTCGGGCCAGACTTGGCATGGTCTCATTGAGCACCGTGTTCCAGGCCACACTGTAAGGCTCGTCAGGGGGATTCTCGGTCAGGAAATGGGGATCAGGACACCGCCCCGCATAGTGACCGGTGAGGTAAGTATAGCGGCTGGGTGTGCATGCACTGGCCGAGCAGTACATCTGGTCGAAACGCATCCCCTCCTCAGCAATGCGATCAATGTTGGGTGTAGGTGTCCGACCTCCATAGCAGTTGAGCCACACGAAATCAGTGTCATCGGGCATGATGCAGACAATGTTGGGTCGTCGATCCGTCACAGCTCTCCTCCTCAGACTCTGCATGGATTTTCTCCCCCTCACACCTGCCCGCAGGGGAGTCTATCCAGAAGAGATCAGCGGATGGCACAGCCAAGCACTGTGACCGAGTGGGGGGGCAGGACAAGCTCACACACCGGACCATCGACCTCAGGGAGAGTTTCCACGGACACACCCACTGTGTCAGGTGCCTCGAACGAGTTCACGGCTTTGATGTCAGGCCCATTCACCACACGCATCTCCATCGGGCCAGCGAAGTGTCCCTGAGCCAGCTTGATGGTGACCTCAGATTCCGCGTCCACTGTACGATTCACCAGGAAGAGTGACAGATGCCGCCCTTCTCTATCCCGTGTACCAGAGACATCCAGGACCCGCACCGCCCCCCATGTCCCACCATCAAAGGTCTCTCCCTCCCAGTGAAGATCCAACGCGATCTCATCAGCAAAGCGGCTGTAGAGCTCGAAGGGATAGAAAATCGTCTGGAGGAAGAGGCCTGTAGGACTGGTCATGATCGGGGCTATGACGTTGACCACCTGTGCCAGATTCGCCATCTTGACCGTGGACGCATGGCGTATGAATGCATTCAATTGAAGTGCCACCACCAGGGCATCCTCAAGATTGTAGATCTCCTCCAGGTTCTCATTGATGCCGGTCCGGTACCAGACGTTCCACTCATCCACCGCGATCGGGATTGGACGGTCGATGTGCTGGGCAAGCCGTAGCGCGTCGATAAGCCCCTCATAAGCGTGCAACCGACGCTCAACCAGCTCTGAGGTGGCCATGTAGTGGTTGAAATTATCCTCCCGATTGCCAACGTACCAGTGGATCGCCATGTAGTCGACGAGGTCAGCCGCCTGCTCCAGCAGAAGCTGAGCGCGTTCGACAAAGCTCGGATCCCACGCCGAGGTTGCGCTCGCAAGGAGCTTGATCTCCGGGTCCACCCACTTCATCACCTTGCCAAACTCTTTGAAAGCCCTGGCGTACTCCTGCGGCGTCTTGTGCCCGATCTGCCAGCCACCATCCACCTCGTTCCCGATGCCCCAGAACTTAACCCGGTGGGGCTCTGGGAAGCCGTGCTGTCTGCGCAACTTGACCAGGCTCGTGGAAGCGGTGCCGTTGCAGTACTCAACCCAGTCGCGTGCCTCCCGCATATCCCCGTCGCCGCAATTGACCACCAGGTAAGGCTCAGCCCCCAGCGCACGACACCAGGTGACGAACTCATTGGTCCCAAAGTGGTTAGGTTCCACAGCGTGCCAGGCCAGCTCCAGTCGACTGGGACGCCCCTCCAGGGGGCCCACCCCATCGCGCCAGCGGTAGCCAGACACGAAATTGCCCCCAGGATAGCGGATGACTGACAACCGCAGCCTTCGCAGGGCTTTCAGCACATCCTTCCGAAAGCCGTAAGCGTCAGCTTCAGGAGAATCAGGGTCATAGATGCCGCCGTAGATGCAACGCCCCAGGTGCTCGGCAAAGCCGCCAAAGACATGGCGGTCCAATTCACCTGTCACGCGGGCTGGGTCGACATGCACTACATGGTTCATCTCACAGTCCTCCAGCTTCGTGAGCTTGTATAGCCCTTCTGAAAACTACTCACGCCCCAAAAATGGCAAACCCTCTCCCTTCCCCCCACCGTTGGCTGGAAAAGGAGCAGAAGCCACCCCTTACCAGAAGTCTGTATCGTAGGGGCCTTCATGACACCCTCAATTACATCGGTGCCACATCACCTGGAACAGGGAGAGGCAACCGAGGGCTCATGCGCCATCCCCCTCACCAGGCGGCTCGGTATCCACGGCCAGCCAGGCGGGAGCCTTGCGCTGCGCAGGGTGACGCCCGTAGAAAAGGTCGTCCATCCGCAGGACCACACGTCGTGCAACGCCTGAATGACGCACTTCCCAGCGGACGAGATTGTGCATGAGACTGTCAGGATGGGAATAAGGACAGACAGACACGCATCGCCCACAGTCGGTCCCGATCACGTTCCAGTAGCGGAAGCACCGTTCGGCATCGATGCGCCACCGCAGGGCTCCGTCGATGAGCTGGCGCTCACCCAAAGGTATCGCCCGGCTGGGACAGTTTTCGGCGCATTTCCGACAAATTGTGCAGAAATCCAGAACGGAGGGATCTCCCTCCCCCGAGTCCACACGTAGAGGCAGATTGGTGGTGACGACCCCCAGTCGTACCCGAGGGCCAAACTGAGGTGTGATAAGCAACCCCATCCTACCGATCTCCCCGAGGCCCGCGTCGCGGGCTACCAGGGGCGCGATCACCCGATAGTTGCCGTCAATATGCGCGCGAGCCTCATAACCCAACTGCCGGATAAAGGCTGCCAACTGTACGGCGATCTGCGCAGCCTCGGAGTATTGTTTGGCGGTCTCCAGAACCTCCGGTGCCTCAGGGGCTGGCCCCATCATAGCAAAGTCCATCTCCACGGTAAAGGCAATCGCGTAACGATGATCGAGCACAATGGGCGCTCCGTACACACCACTGCCCCGGCCGATGTGCGAGTAGACGTGGTAGGAGCGGAGTTCCGTGACGCCTACTGTCCTGGCTCCCAGGTAACGGGCAAGGCCCTTCAGGTAGGACGTCATGGCCGCCGGCTCAACCCTCATCGGCTCCTCCGCAACCGCCCCATTCACCCAATCCCGCAGAGCCGCCGGCAGGATGAAACAAGCCTCTGCGGCGGCAAAGTGAAGCGGATGCGCCAACTTCGCCTGGGGGGAAAGGAGCCCGGGCAGCGACCGAGTCTGATCGTCAATGGCCTTCCGCTCAGGATGACGCGTATAGTAGGCCGTGTACTCAGGGCTGCCCGGTTTAAGTCGAGCCCGGGCAAATACGATGTCACGTTCGTCCACCTGGGTGGAGGGCGTTCGGCCACCCACATCCACCCGACCCACAGGCAGCAGGAAGGCAATCCCCCCGAGGGCACAGAGGAGGCCAAGGGTCAGCGTGAGCCATGACCTGACAGGCCGAGGCAATGCCCAAACCAGGAGGAGTGGGATAAGGCCAAGGGCTGCCATGCCCAGGGATATGACTGCGGCGCGACGCTCACCCTCCCGCAGGCTTTGCGCCGCAAACGCCCCAAAGCCCAGCAGAAGAGAGAGCGAGCACAGCACCGGCACCAGGGTGCTAAGGCTTTCCATGCCTATGCCACACCCTCAAGCCCTGCCATCCCGTCCCAGTCACGGCCCTCAATGTCCCCAGACTCTTTTAGTCGAGTTAGCGTGACCACCGTTCATGGACAGGCGGCATCTGCGGGAACGGTGCATGGGGCTCTGCCTGGTACCAGTAAGCCACCGAGGCAATGTCGTCGGTCAACGGCTCGAACTTGCCATTGGGCCACCATCCTAACGCCTGGATCGTCACTTTCAGGTCCTGCTTGAAGCGAATGGGGTCCATGATATGCCAGCGATACAGTCCGTGACGAGGCACCTCACCCGGCTCCTTGCGGTACAGAGGATAACCCAGGAAGGGCGTGGAATACGTCTCACCACCAAAGCCCCAGGCGCCGCAGAAATAGTCCTCGGTGCCAGTCCCGCAGATAGTGGGGAACTCTTCATCGCCGTCGATATAGAACTTGATCTCCCCCTCCCCCCACCAACCGTTGGAAAGCTGAGTCCAGGCCAGGAATGTGCCTACATAGTGCCCCTGTCCCTTGACGCCATCAAGGATCACATGTTCCGGATACTCACGGCTCGTCATGCTACGTCGCCACTGCGCGTGCAGGTAGGCAGCCCGTTCCGGGACTTCGGTGAGGGCGTACGTGATCTGATAGAAGAAACCTGGGATCGCCTCTTTGTGCTGGCTCTCAATCGTGATCCGCGCATGGTGGCGGAAAGGCATAGGCCAGTAACTATTGAAACCACCGGAGGGATTCACGGCAATTGGCAGCGAATTGACATTGTAGCGCAGACCATGGCCATTGCAGAAGAAATCACCCAAAGGCACCTCGATTGACGGCGAGGGCTCGTCGTCCCAGTAAAAGCGCAAGATCGTGTCACGATACGCCTTTGGATCTACGGTGATCCAGATGTGCTGAATGATGCCTGGGCCTTCGATGTCCGCCAGGACCGTCGTGGAAGCTGGTTCCAATGTGATGCAGGGCCGCACCTTCCACCCCTGCCCCAGCATCGAAGCTGGCCCGTCAGCGTCCGGCACAGCCTTGGCGCCGTTCCCCTTCTCCCCCGTCGGGTTCTCCGCGGAGATTGAGCGCGTCTCGGCGCCAGATAACAGTGGAATACTCCCCAGACCGAAGTTCAGTGCGTGCAGACCGTCCATCGAGAAACCTCCCATCGATTAAGAGTGCCTCCCACAAAGACCTTCACGGTGAGCACGGCCGGCCATTAAGTCTTTAGGCCAAGCCATCATACACATCCAAGTGCCCCCGTACGGTGCCATCATAGCTCCTCAACGCAAGGAACACAAGCTGCCGGACTCGGAGGATACGTTTGTCAGACGTGCTATCAAACACTAGTATTCCTGGTGAGAATCCGCCGGTCGGAGGTAAGCAATGACAACCGTGCAAGACATCATCACGTATGTGGAAACACTGACTGGACACCGCTTGAACGCTGACGAGGGGGTCCGTTATGGGCCGAGCACGCGCGAGGTGTCCGGCGCGACCGTATGTTGGATGGCGACGCCAACGGCCATTCACGCCTGCGGATCAAAGCGACATGACCTGTTGATCGGCCATGAGAGCCTTTTCTATCCCTACAATGCACCAGACGCGCCGAATCTGCCGGCAGACTGGGAGAACTGGCCCACAAACCGCCAGCGTCGCGAAGCATTGGATGCCTATAGCCTGACATTTCTGCGCCTGCACGGCTCCGTCGATGAGATCTCCATCTTCGACGAGTTCGCCCGGATCTTAGGACTGGGTTCACCAGTCTTCGCTGACGGCCTAGTCAAGGTTTATGAGATCGCGCCATGCTGCCTGGGAGATCTCGCCGACCATGTCAAGGAATGCCTGGGAATGCCCCATGTGCGCGTCAGCCTGACCCAGGGTATGGACCAAGTCGTTCATAGAGTCGGGTTGCCGTGGGGAGGTCTGGGCCTCTTCGTAAACGTCGATTATCAACAGAGACTCATCGCCCAAGGCTGTGATGTATTTATCTCCGGGGAGTCGGATAACTACGGCTTCCGGTTCGCCCAGGAGCTTGGCATCCCCACTATCGAGACCAGTCATGAGGTCAGCGAGGACCCAGGGCTAAG
>CAZHBB010000118.1:6432-8684 GCA_964530185.1 uncultured Anaerolineales bacterium | reverse complement strand
TGATCCTTCAGCGCCACGATGCGGTCGGCCAGCTCAGGCAGGAACTCCGCATAGTCGAAGTGCGCCCAGCCGCCGAAGCCGCCCAGGGTGAAGATGGCCATCCCGATCACGTAGTCATCCTCGCGCAGACGATCGTCGTACCAGGCCATCTGATCCAGGAAATAGGGAGCCCGCGCCTCCGGGTCCTCGATAGCCACGTTGGCCTCGGTGATCGCCAGGGGGATCACCTCACCGCGGGGGATCAGGATGTCACGATAGAGGTGACGATAGCGCCCCGCCAGCACCCCCCGGTCGGGGTAGCGCGGCAATGAGGGATCGTTGGGGTCCTGTCCTGGAACCTGTGGCAGGGGCTCACCCCATCGGTCGCTCATCAACGGCCCGCCATACTCATGGAGGGAGAGGATGTGACCGCCGTCACGGGCCTGGGCAAAGACGCCCGTCTCGGCGATGGCCTGCCACTCCCAGAACTCGGGCACGCCCATGCTGTAGGAGAAGATCGCCAGCCGATAGCCATTGCCCTCGGCGATGCTCATGGCGGCCTTAAAGAACTGGGCCAGCCACACGTGTCCCTCGGTGGTCGGCGGATCCACCTCGTTGAGCACCTCCCAGTAGTCCACACAGTCGCGGTAGGGTGCCCACTCCTGCATGTGACGGGCCATGTAGCGGGCGGCCGCCTCGGCCGGGTCACCCTCCGGTGTCACGGCCTCCCACCCCGCATCGCTCCAGCGCCCAATCGTGACGGTCTCGGGAGAGATACGCTTGATGTCGCACAGGTGGCCGAAGGTCAGCCCCTTGACCAGCGCCACGTGGGCCCCGGCGTCATGGACCTGCTGGACGAAGGCCACGCTGTCCCCCTCGCCAATGGTGTGGAGGCCCAGCTTGGAGGGCCCGTGGGGCGGCAGCGTGCTCACCGGCGGTGTGTAGGCCCGCAGGATGAGCGGCAGATAGAAACGCTGGAACTCGGGCACCACGTGCAGGCCCACCGTCACAAGCTGCGGCGTGTCACGCACGGTCTCCTCCGCCGTCGCCTCGACCCTCAGCGTGGCGGTGTACCAGCCCACGGCAAGCCCCGTGGTATCCACGCGCACCGCCATCTGCTCACCCTGCTGCCCCGTCGTGGGCGAGAGCGCCGGCGCCAGCGTGCTCGCCGGCGAGATGGCCGCCGTCCAGGTGAGGGTACCTCCCCCGGCGTTCTCGATGGTGAATGTGGCGGTCAACACCCTGGGATCGCCTACCTCGGCGATCAGGGGGCGATGGGCGGGCACCACCGACAGACGCGGCCCGGCCACCGGGCCAGGACGCTTCTCCATCGCCGCCAGGGCCAGATAGGCGGGCGTGTCAGCCCCCAGGTAGGGATCATCACCGCCAATACGCCGCAGCGCGTAATAGCGGCTGTGAAAGCATGGCTCCCAGGTCATATAGTCGTGCCAGTCCAGGTTCCACACGAAGAGGCCCTCCAGCCAGGGCCAATGGGTGTCGGCATACTGGAAAGCGCGCACCAGGTAGTCGGCCTGCGTCGCAGCAGAGACCTCCTGCCACTTGAAGTAAGTCTGATAGGTGGGGTCGTTGTCGCAGTTCTCATTGCCGTCGTCCGCCGGGCGGCGGAGCCAGTTGAACTCCGTGACCCAGAGAGGCATCTCACCCAGGCCACGCGCCACCAGGATGTCGTGCATGGCCTCGATCCCCCGGAAGGTGAAGCCGTTGCTCACCAGGTCGGGGTCGCGCTCCGGCGGATAGGCAAAGCCATAGGGGTGGTAGCCGAAGGCATCCATACATGCCCCCGCGCCGTAGTCCACCATGCGCTGCAGATACAGACGCTCGTCCATGGCATTGCAGTTGTTCCCCTCACCGCAGGGCCAGGGGGGTGGGATACGGCCCACGGGGGCCAGACCGCCGCTCACCACCAGGGCCTCCGGGTGCACGGCCTTGATCTCCTGGTAGGCGGCACACAGCAGCGCGGTGAAGGCCTGGGGGTCCGGCGCCTGGCCTGCCCAGTTAGCATTGCGCACGTTGGGCTCGTTGCAGATCTCGTAGGCGCGCACGCGGTCACGCCCCAGCGTGGCCACCGCGCGCACATGGTCCCGCCAGGCGCTCAGGTCGCCGCCGCTGCGGTAGGGTTCCACATAGGCACCACAGGCTATGTTGTAGAGCACCTTCTGGGGCAGGGGGTCGTCGGGCAGGGAGCCGTACTCCTCCCACAGCTTGACCCATTCGAACCCCAGCGGTGTCACCAGGGTAGGGATGCGCTCGGG
>CAZHBB010000118.1:0-6332 GCA_964530185.1 uncultured Anaerolineales bacterium | reverse complement strand
CTTGGAGAGGCTCAGCGCGGCCTCCTCCGACGCCTCGGTGACATCGCCAAGCCCGTGCACGGGGTACCAGACCTCGCGCCAGCTTAGCGTCGCCCCCGCCTCCAGCCGGGCCGTGTCCCAGAAGGTGGGCGCGACGCCGCCGTGCAGCTCCACGCCGCCCGACTCCTCATCGGTCCAGATGTGCCAGTCGAGGGGCTCGGACCAGCCCATGGCAAATCCCTTGGTCCCCGGCACCTGCTCGGGTGGGAAGACCCGCACCAGGCCCTCGTCCTGCGTCTCGTCATAGATGCCGATGGTGCCCCGGGGGGCCTGTGGGTACTCGAAGAACCCCAGCCACTGAGTCCAGTTGCGCAGGTGGGCGTAGTCTACACCCTGGTACTCGGGCCAGGTGAAGCGATAGTCGGGCCCGGTGGGCATGATGGGGGCGGAGCCCGGCAGGCGCGTGTCGCCCGTGGAGTGGACGGTCATCTCCGGCGCGTTGAAGAGGAACTTGAGCCCGGCGGTGGGCTTGTTCTGCGCCCCCGGCGCAATCGCCGCATTGAGCCAGAACTTGAAGTCGATCGGGTGCGACGTGGGGTTCTCGATCCGCGGCGTCAACACCACGTAGTCCCGGTCAGCCGGCAGATAGACCGCCACCGAGGCCCGCAGGCGGTCGGAGCGGTCACTGTCGCGCACGGTCACCGTGACCCCGTCGCTGGCCTGTTGCACCGTGTAGGCCCAGGGGATCCCCCACTCGTAGCCGTGCTCCTCCACCGGCAGGCACCACTCTATCCCGCCCACCGACAGCCACCACCCTTGCTCCGGCGGCCCCCAATGGGTGGGCTTGATCACCGGGTTCTGGTAGAGCTGGTTGTGGCCCGTAGCCTTGTCGATGATCTGATAGACGCGCCCCCCCAGCTCGGGCAGGAGCGTCACCTTGAGATAGTCGTTCTCCAGCACCACCAGCTCGTAGTCATGCGTGGTGGTGATCGGCGAAGAGGCCTCATAGGCCGCCCAGTCGAGCACCGGATAGGTGATGTTGAACGTCTCGTTGGTGCCCTCCGTCAGATGGTCGGCGAAGGAATAGGTAAGAATGGAAACCGTGGTGGTGTAGACCTGCGCACCCCCAGAGGCCGCAGGCCTGGAGACCACAGGGGCACGGGCCGCTGTCGCCCGTGCCCCTGTGACTGTCAGGATCAGCAGGATACCCAGGACAAGCCAGAGGGATGCCCGCCACCTGCGCCATTCTCTGGGGTGTCCTCGTATCATCATCTCCCGTCTCCAACTGCCACGGTCCAGGGGACCGGGTCGAGGGCCGCTCAGGACGTCACGCCGCCAAGTCCCAGCTCGTCGGCGATGCCTTTCATAGCCTCCAGCACGATGCCAATGTGCTCCGCCAGGGGCACCCCCAGCATCTCGGCCCCCTCCTCGACGTCCTGACGGTTGACGCCGGCCGCGAAGCTCTTGTCCTTCCACTTCTTCTTGACCGACCTGACCTTCACATCGGCCAGCGCCTTGCTGGGGCGCACCAGAGCCACCGCCACGATCAGACCGGTCAGCTCATCCACCGCGTAGATCGCCTTCTCCATCAGCGTCTCGGGCGTGACGCCAGTCAACCTGGGCGCATGGGCCTGCACCCCGCGGATCAGCTCCTCGGGCCAGCCCTTCTCCCGCAGGATCTCCGCCCCCTTGAACGGGTGTCCCTCGGGCCCCAGATCGGGATAGCGCTCATACTCGAAGTCATGGATCAGGCCCACGACGCCCCACTTCTCCTCATCCTCGCCAAAGCGGCGTGCGTAGGCGCGCATGGCCGCCTCCACCGCCAGGGCGTGCTTGATCAGGTTGGGGTTTTTGGTGTACTCCGTCAAAAGCTCCCATGCCTCCTCTCGGGTTGGCCAACTTGTGGTCATCGTATTGCCTCCTTGTCCCAAAATCGTGCCCCCCACGGGCCGGTCACAGGACCGGTGTGCGCCGGAAGGTCGGCGCCCCCTCAGCCTCCGCGGCATCCACCGCCGCGCCAGGCCCCATCACCACCACATAGCCATGGTCCGCCACCGCCCGCAACACCGCCGCGAAGCGCTTGAAGTCCTCCTGGGTGGTGCCCAGCACCTGATGGCGGTAGTGACGACGCGCCTCGTCGGTGTAATGGATGAGATAGCGCGCCATCGCGCTAAAGCCCTTGGCATCGGGCAGTTGATAGGCGTCCAGGGTGCCGATGGCCCCGATGATTCCCTTCACCAGTTCATCCTGCGAGAGGTCCAGCGTCTCCAGGTACTCCGCCGTCTGGTCGTAGATCTGCAGCGTGCGGGTCAGGTTGGGGTCCCGATAGGAGAGGAAGGCAAAGGCGCCAGAGTGCGCATCGAACAGGCAGAAACCGCCATACGCGCCCCCCTGCACCCGCACCCGCTCCCAGAGCCAGGTGCTGCGCAGATAGTGAGTGATCACCTCCGCCGAACCGTGGCGGCCGTAGCCCA
The DNA here is from genome assembly GCA_964530185.1 of uncultured Anaerolineales bacterium. Taxonomy (GTDB): domain Bacteria; phylum Chloroflexota; class Anaerolineae; order B4-G1; family SLSP01; genus PWVB01. The sequence goes on along the minus strand of CAZHBB010000118.1, from coordinate 3,879 downwards.
ACTCGAAGAGGTTGGCGCCCTTGCCCACATAGTTGACGTTGGCAGGGATCACCAGGGCCTCCGGTTCCAGGTCGTACTGCGGCGTCCAGCGCACCTCTGCGCCCCCCCGCTGTGGCAGGGTGGCCAGGAAATCGGCCAGGCGGGGCTCCACTTGCTGCCAGTTGTCGGCATCCAGGGTCACATTGCAGATCAGCGCCCCACGGTGCAACAGGAGATCGCGCAGCGCCTCCAGGCGCGCCAACACCTGGGGCCAATCCGACTCGATCTCCTGGGCCAGGCGACGCAGGTGGAAGAGATAATCCAGACCCCCTATCTGCTCGGAGACCCAGTAAGCCTCGTTGAACTTGGCCCGCAGCCGCGAGGCCACCACCCGGTGGCCCATGGGGATCACAGACGCCTCCTCACGCGCCTTGCGCTCCAACACGATCTGCTTGAAGCGCGCCGGATTATCTAACTGCACCGTCGTCAGGACATCACGCAGGATCGCCAGCAGATCATCCACCTGGTGCATCAACGCCTTGCCGCGCAGGAATCCCCAGGCGGCCGTGGCACCCGAGCCCTGTACCGTGGAGATGAAAGTGGCGGTGGAGATGCCCCCTGTCTTCCGCCCGATGCGCTGCGTCAACTGGACGAAGTCCTCCGTCTCGGTGCCAAGCTGCAACAGGGCATCCAGGAAGAGGCCTGCGTAGGGCAGCAGATCCTGGGGGACCCGGTGCAGGTCAAAGCCCAGATCCAGGTAGAGGATGCCGTTGGTGAAGAGGTCGTGGTAGAGCACCCGCGTCCCGTGGTGCGCCAGCTCGGCCGTGGGGACATGGCGCGGCTCGCGGTCCAGGTCGTCTAGCGTGAGTGTGGGGATGGTCGCCAGCGCCTCCGGCGGGTCCGGCGTCTCCTGGAGCTTCTTCAGGTAGCGCGTATGCTCGATCAGCGTCTCCAACTCCTCCCGCGACATGGCGGCCTTGACAGCGGCCAGCTTCTCCCGCTCCGCCGCCTCACGCTGCGCCTGCAGCTCCGGATCGGGCTCCAGGATCACCGTGGCGCGGTGTGTGTTCTCGTGCAGATGGACCTGCAGCAGCCGGGTGAAGTAATCCGCGTCGGCCGCATACGCCTCCTTGACCGCCTGCAACGGCCGCTCAAAGGCCACCGGCGCCAGAGGGTCACGATCGTGCAGCCAGTTGGTGAGGGCCTGAAGCATCACAAAGAGGCCCCGAGGGTAGCGCCCGGTGTTCTGCTCGCGCAGCCGGAACTCGATCGTGTTGAGGGCCGCCTCCAGGGTCGCCCGCTCGATGCCCTCCTCCGACAACCGCTGCAGCGTGTCGAGGATCAGGGCCTCCACCTCATCCACGCGCCCCGGGTCCACCCCCTTGAGGCCGGCCGTGAAGTATACCTGACGCAGCGAGTCATCCAGCCCGCCGATGACGTCCTCACCCAGCCCCGAGTCGATCAGGGCCTTGCGCAGTGGCGAGGCGGGCGTTTCAATCAGGCTGTAGGCCAGCACGTTGAGCGCCAGGACCTCCGTGGGGTCAGCGTTCTCCGTCAGCAGCCAGTTCACCGTCACCATTGAGCGCGGCGTGTTTTCCTCCCCCACCGGATAAGGAAAGACCAGTCGGCGTGGCTGGCTGAGGCGCGGCTGCAGGGGGATCGTGCTGTCCACCTCCAGCGGTTCGAAAGCATCCAGGTACTCCCCCACCGCCCGCAGGCGGGCCTCGGGATCATCATCCCCATAGAAGAAGATGCGCGCGTTGGACGGATGGTAATAGCGTGCATGGAAGGCCCTGAACGCCTCGTAGGTCAACTCGGGGATCACCTCCGGGTCGCCCCCCGAATCATGACGATACACGGTGTCGGGGAAGAGCGACTGTTCGCTATAGCGCGCGATCAGGCTATCGGGCGAGGCATAGGCGCCCTTCATCTCGTTGAATACAACCCCTTTGTAGGTCAGGGGCTGGTCCAGCGCCTCCAACTCGTAGTGCCATCCCTCCTGCTCGAAGATCTCACGCGTCAGCCGGGGGAAGAACACCGCATCCAGGTACACATCGACCAGGTTGTAGAAGTCCTTCACGTTCTGGCTGGCCACCGGGTAGCACGTCTTGTCGCTAAAGGTCATGGCGTTCAGGAAGGTGTTAAGCGAGCCCTTCATCAGCTCCACAAACGGCTCCTTGACCGGGTACTTGCGCGACCCACAGAGCACCGAATGTTCCATGATGTGGGGCACCCCCGTCGAGTCGGTCGGTGGCGTGCGGAACGTGACACCAAAGACCTTGTTCTCATCGGCATTCTCCAGCGAGAGGACTTCCGCTCCCGTCTTCACATGACGGTAGAGCCTGGCTCGCGTGTTGAGCTCAGGGATCTCCCGCTCCTCCAGAAGTTCAAACGTATGATCCACAGTCATTGTCCCTACCTTACACTTGTGATACCCAGCGTCCTACACTCCATAAGGCTATGCAAATCCGCCAGGATGCCAAATCCCCCTGTGCCGCGGTCCGCTCAGGGGATCACCGAGGCGATCTCACGCACCGCCTCACCATCCGCTCCCCAGATCAGCCAGACCTGGGCCCCTCGCCGATAGGCGAAGACCGCCCCCTGCCGGCCCGCCCACCAATGGCCCCTGGGCAGGCCGAAGGGCGTGGTCGTATCCGCCATGAGGCCGGGGACCAGCGCCCGTGGCAGGACGTCCAACAGGCGGCGGTAGAACGCCACCGCTGCCTGGCTGGTGTCCCAGGCGAAGTGCCAGGCCGCTACCCTCTGCCCCGTCCCGTCCTCCCAGATCTGCATCAGATCGCCACCCCAGCCCGGGATCCCGGCCCAGACGGACGCCTCCTGACGCTCCCAGCGGGCCAGGATCAGCCCAATCAACGCTTCGCCCACCGTCTCGCTCTGGGTCAGGACCCAGCCCGCTTCCAACTCTGGCTCCAGGGGGACGAGCACCAGGGGTTCGTCATGGGCGGCATAACGCTCGGGGTGCAACAACTGTTCCGTGGAACGCGGGGGACGCTGCAGCGCCTTGTCCATCGCCCGGAGCCCTCCCCCGCGGAAACGCGCCACCGCAAAGGCCCGCCCCAGGTCAAACGGCAGACAGGAGAGCGCCTCCAGGGCGTCGTCCTGCATCTGCCACCAGGGGCACACAGCCGCCCGCGCCCACATCTCCAGGGACGTGGCCTCGCCCACATCGACCGAGGCCCCCTGCACAAGCTGCAGCGTCACCCAGGCATCGCCCTCCGCCAACGCCGCCAGCGCCAACTGCTGATCCAGCGACGAGGTCTCCCTCATCAGCCCAATGATGTCGCCCACCTGATCCGGCACCGCCCGCGCGTACCCATAGGCGACCTGGGCCAGCAGGAGATCCTGCTCACCCGCCCAGTCGCGGCGCAGGTAGAGATCGCCCGACTCCGGGGCATAGAAGGCAGCCACCTGATGGGATTGCCCCACCGCGTCCAGCCGCAGCCTCTCCCACGGCCACTGGTGCACCATCTGTAGCACCCCTTGTGCGCGCAGCGGCAGCACCAGGGGCCAGGCGCGGAAGTGCCGGTACAGCGCCCGCGCCATGCCGGTGCTGTCGACCAACGTCACCGGCACCCCCCAGCCCCCCAGGGTCTGGCGTGCCTCGCTCACGCGCAGGGCCACCGTCCCGGCGCGGGTCACATCGAAGGTGGGCGTGGCCGTCGGCGTCGGCTGCGGGGTCTCTGTCGGGCGCGGTGTGGGGACCGGGGTGACGAGGGCCGCGCTTGGGTCCACCGTGACGGAGAGCGCCCGCTGCGAGGCACGAAGCGTCGAGGTCACGCTCCAGACCAGCGCCCCCACCACCAGCACCACCCCCCAGGCCAGCACCAGCAGGATGGTACGCTGCCTGGCCGTCAGATCTCGATACCAGCGCACCTCAGG
>CAZHBB010000117.1:0-8802 GCA_964530185.1 uncultured Anaerolineales bacterium | reverse complement strand
AGTCCAAAACGGGGCGACCTCGTAAGGTGACCGTCACCTGGTCGAGGACCTGGACCGGGGACACCCGGCGATCTCGACGATGAGGACACTGATGTTATCGTGCCCCCCAGCCTCGTTGGCCAGGGTCACCAGCCTGTCGCAGGCCGCCTGGGGCGAGTCGGATGCACGCCACGTCTCCCAAATGGTCTCGTCTTCGACCATGTCCGAGAGCCCATCGGAACAGAGAAGCAAGGCATCCCCAACCCCCAGCGTCACATGGAAGAGATCATACTTGAGATCGGACTTGTCGCCCATCACACGGTAGATGACGCTCCGCTGAGGGTGATGGCGAGCCTCCGCCGGCGTCAGTTGGCCGATGGCGACCAGCCGTTGCACCAGCGAGTGGTCTGTGCTGATCTGCTCGATGCCTGATGGTTGTAGCCAATAGGCGCGGCTGTCGCCCACGTTGAGCACAGTGGCGAGCTTTCCCTGGAGCAGGGCCATCACCAACGTGGACCCCATATCGTTGCCCAGGGCCAACCGCCTCTCGTAAAGCTTGTTGTTGGCGACCTGGGCCGCCGAAACCAGCCAGCTTCCGGCCTCGGGGAAATACTCTGAGCACACCATCTCTTGCAGGGCCTGGGCGGAGGCTGTCAGGCTCTCCACCGTGACCTGGCTGGCCACATCCCCCGCCATGTGTCCCCCCACACCATCGGCCACGACGAAGAACCCGACGGCGGCGCGCCCTCCATCACACTCCCGCGACAGATCCAAGGCCAGGATACTGTCCTCGTTCACCTTGCGAACTCGACCTGTATCGGTCTTGGCGCCTATACGGAACGTCACACATCGGTGCTGGAGGAGCGTCTCACGGGTCATCTGGAGCGCCACCGCGAAATCGGCGGCCTTGAGACGGCCGTTGGAGCCCAGGATTTGGGAGAAGAGCCGCACGGCCTCCTGTGGCAGGACGCCTGCAGGCTCGGCGGGGCTGCCCCCTGTGCTCAGGTGATGCAGCAGTTCCGCCAGCGCCCGTACGTTACGGGTCTCAGGGTCTGGCGCAGAGGTACTGGCCTCGGTGCGCGCATCCACCAGGTTTTCCAGCGAACACCAACATGGGCCCGCCTCCGAGATGGCGACATCGTTGCCCGTCAGCTCATGGAAGACCAGCCCATGCTCATGGAAGTAGGCCAGCCCCTGGGCCAGGGCCACGCCCCACTCCAGCACCTCTTCCAGCGGTCGAGGCAGCTCCAATGCCGTGATGGGCCGCGCACTGGTGCGCGGTTCGATGAGATAATACCGCGGTTCCTCTCCCTCCCCGCGTTCGGTGACAAGCTCGACAGGGCGTGTAACAGTAGGATGCTCTGGGGCGCGGTTCAGGATAGCCAGGGCGTGGATGAGCCCCTTGGCGTTGGGCACCTCCCGCGCCGTCAGAAGGATTGGATGGTCGCCAGAGGGCAGACGAGATCCACACCGCTCGCAGGTCTCCTCCTCCGGTGCGAAGCTGGGCGCCATGCAGTTGGGGCACACGCGAAACGGCGGGACGGTCTCCACCTCATACCGTGCTGTCGTGCCCGTGCCCTCCAAAATGCGGGCGATTCGGTAGCGGCCATTGCCGAGCAGGTCGCCCACCCGAGGGGCTGGAAGGGCTCTCTTCACCTCTGTGCGCCCCCTCCCACGGAGCAGGAAGAAGACGCCAACCCCTGTGAGGACGAAAAGTAACAACCCGATGCCGGTGAGCGCCAGGAGCCAGAGGAGTGAGGAACTCACTGGTGCAGGGAGGAAATCATGGACGGTCTCCCCAACGCCGTCCGTGGCTTTGGGGAGACATAGGGTCATGCCCCACAGCCCTGAGAGCGAGCCGCTAACGGGGCCGACGCGCGGGATGCGATGGCTGTGGCCCATACCCATAGTCTGGGAGAGCTCGTGCGATAGTCTGTCCTTCAGGATCAAGGCAGCCCCCTGCCGTCGGCCCGTCGTCATCAGCGAGTTCGCTGGTACAGGCCAATGAGCTGCGCCTGTGCGAGGATATGGCCCTGCATGGCCTCCCCTAAGGCGCGTGTGTCTGCCTGCTCCGGCTCCAGGTCGAGCAGGGTATCGAGCGCATAGAGTTTGAAGACATAGCGATGGGTCCCACTGGGAGGGCATGGCCCGCCGTATCCCAGCCTGTGAGGCCAGCTATTGCGTCCCTGGCGCGCGCCATCGGGAAGGATGCCCACGGTGGGCACACCTTCCGCCAGCGCACGCTGATCTGGCGGGATGTTGTACATGACCCAGTGGACCCAGGTGCCTACGGGCGCATCCGGATCGTCGCAGATGAGCGCGAAGCTCCGTGTGCCCTCCGGCGGGTCGGACCACCTGAGCGGGGGGGAGATATCCTGCCCATCGCATGTGTAGACCGCGGGAATCGTCCCTCCATCTTCGAAGGCCGGGCTCTCCAACCGAAAGCTCATAGCATCACCTCCACTCCCTTCTTCCAATGCCTCAGGAGAACCCCAGGGCCGCACGAGCTGACATCCACCCAGGGAGAAGGCCATGATCATCAGGCAGAGGCCCAGGCTCAGGGCCTGCCACAAGTGCCTCCGTCCCTGACGGACCAGGTCGAGACGGGTTCCTGTCTTCATGATCCTACTCCAAAGCCATAGCTTTGGCCAAAGCGCTACGGTTCTCTCTCCTCTATGCGGATCGTGATGATCTTGTCTCCAGGCTGCGTGGCCGTCTGCGGATCTCTGGGCGAGATGGAGAGCAGCACGTCCATACCCTCGATCACATGACCAAAGACGGTGTGATGTCCATCCAGCCACGGCGTCGCATCGAAGGTGATGAAGAACTGACTTCCATTGGTGTTGGGACCGGCGTTGGCCATCGAGAGGACACCCGGACCGTCATGCTTGAGGTCAGGGTGGAACTCGTCCTCGAAGGTGTAGCCAGGCCCACCAGTCCCTTTGCCGGTAGGGTCACCGCCCTGGGCCATGAACCCCGGAATGACCCGATGGAATGTGGTGCCGTCATAGAACCCCTCACGAGCCAGGAAGACGAAGTTGTTGACAGTCTTGGGGGCTTTGTCGGCGTGAAGCTCAATGACGATATCCCCTTTCTCGGTGACAATCGTCGCGATATAGCGCTTCTGGGGGTCAATGGTCATGGGGGGTGGGGCAGTGTACATGTTGTTGCGTGCGGCGGGATCCTCTGGCATACTCGTTCCTCTCTCCTCACTGGTCTCGGGCACCGCGGCTGACCGCTGCCGGTTCACAACCAGCAGCACGGCGGCCACGATCACGGCCACCAGCACCAACACAGCCACCACCCGGGCCGTCGGTGACCACGACGTCTGCCTGGCCTTTGAGCGCCTGACATCCTTGGATTTTCCACTCTCACGCTGTTTCGTCCGCCTGTCTGAGGCTTTGCCCTTGGAAGATGCCATGTCTGTCACTTTCTGCATGAAGTAAGGTCATTGTAGACCGGGTTTCCCCCGTAGCAACAGGAGAAGCGCCGCCTAAACCTCAGTGTCGACCCATTCGAACTCGTAGCTGGCGATACGCACCGTGTCGCCCTCGCGCACTCCAGCCTCACGGAGGGCGGCAAGCACCCCCTCACGCTCCAGGTAGCCGTGCAGCCTCAGGAGGGCATCGTAGTACTCGGTGCGCGTGCGTTCCACAGCGCGCTCGATGGTTGCGCCGTGCACCCGCCAGCTTCCATCGGCCTGCCGCTCGACCCGGAACGGCTCTAAGGTGCCGGGCTTTGGGCGGACGACCATCGGTGGCGGCGAGACCAACGTCGGCTCCGGCGCCTCCTGAAGCATCTGATAGGCACGTCCCAAGAGTTCGCGCACGTTCTCCCGCGTCAATGCCGAGATGCCGATAACATGGGGATAGCCGCGGGCGATCAGCGCCTCCCGGTACTCGGGATACATCTCCCGCACGCCCGGGATGTCCAGTTTGTTGATTGCCACGAGCTGTGGCTTCTCCAGCAGACCATGGTCGAACGCCGCCAGTTCCGCGTTGATGGCCTCGAGGTCCCCCAGGGGATCCAGGGCTGCGCCATCGAGCAGGTGGACGACCACGCGCGTGCGTTCGATGTGTCGCAGGAATTCATGCCCCAACCCCTTACCCTCGCTGGCCCCCTCGATCAACCCCGGCAGATCCGCCATGACGAAGGTCTCGGTGGGGCTCAGGGCCACCACGCCCAGGTTAGGATGGAGGGTCGTAAAGGGATAGGGACCGATCTCCGGTCGAGCGGCCGTGGAGACGGACAACAACGTGGATTTCCCCGCGTTGGGTTTGCCAACCAGCCCCACATCGGCCAACAGCTTGAGCTCGAGCCGCAGCCACAGCTCCTCGCCAGGGTCCCCTCTCTCGGCGATACGCGGCGCCTGTCGGGTGGCGGTGGCGAAACGCGCATTGCCTCGTCCGCCACGGCCACCCCGCGCGATCACGACGCGCTGGCCAGGCTCAGTGAGGTCCGCCAGCATCACCCCTGTCTCATCATCAAAGACCGCTGTCCCAGGGGGTACCGGGATGAGGAGATCCTCACCCCCGGCCCCGTGTTGATCCTTGTTGCGGCCTGGCGCGCCATCCGGGGCTTTGAACTCACGACGATGGGCGAAATGATACAGGGTATTGAGATGCGGATCCACCACCAACACCACATCCCCACCTCGCCCACCATCACCGCCGGATGGACCGCCAAACGGGACGTACTTCTCACGGCGGAACGCCACCGCGCCGTCTCCGCCGCGACCTGCTACCACGTGAATCCTTACATGATCGTAAAACATACCATAATCATACGGGATGAGAGCATAAAGTCAATGGATATGACAAAAAAGGAAGGAATTGGGAGGTGACAGTCACTTTGAAAGTGACTGTCACCTGGCTACAACGAGCCTTGTCGCGCTACTGGCGCATCACCAGCGGCAGGAACACCGCCTGGCCCCAGATATACACTTGATCGCTGTTGTCGCTCAGCACCGTATCGCCTGGCGCAGCGATGGTCGTGGTATTGACGAAACTGACCTTGCCAACGAGCGAGGGGCTGATCACGCCGCTGATCGTGATCACCCCGTGGGCTCCGGGGGGCAGCGGCGCTATCTGCCACACATACTCCGAGCCTCCCGTGGCTGTCATGGCCAGCGTGCTGGCAACATGCCGCGTCACCACCTCGGAGGGAACGATGTCCGTGACCACGACGCCAACCGCCGGCGACGACCCGACGTTGGATACCCGCAGCGTGAACGTGATGGGGTCATTGGCCGCATAGCCAAAACTCTGCCCCACAACCGCCTTCCTGATCCTCACGTTCACCAACGCCGTTGTCACGCGCAGGCGCAGCCCCACATCGTGAACATACGGGTACCAATGGACCCCGCTCGAACTGATGTAGGAGGCATGGGCCACGGGTCCTTTACCGTCAATAGCGATAGGGTACGTGAGGACTTGTGTCGTAGCTTTAACCACTGCTGTAACAACCGCCCCTGACGTGAGTGGCACCGCTGGCACGATGGGGACAGAGTGATAGCCCGCCTCAGGGTAGCTGTGGTTCAGACTCTGCCAGAGTGATGCACCATTCGCAGCATCGTAGAGGTAGAGATCCACGTCCGTCATGGCATCAGGCGCCCAGAACTCCATCCGCCTCGCATAGACGTCTTGCGTCGCCGTGAAGACATTGGCCGCCCAGGCGGTCTTGGTGCCATAGCCAGCGTATCCCGTCATCCCGGCCTCATCGTAATACCATAGCTCACCGTTAGGGTCGTAGCGCTGCCAACCGTCCACGTAGGACGCATAGGAGCCTATCCGCGCCGAGCCGTAGGCGATGGTGAAGTAGCCGTTCTGCCCCCACCCCGTTCCCCAACTGTTCTTGACGATCCAGGCTCCGAAGCCTCCAGCGTGCGGCAGGGCGTCATCCCAGCCGACAATGACAACGGCGTGATTGGCAGAATGCGGTGGGCCGCTGTAGTGGAGGGTGTAGGTGCCATCATAGGAGGTGAACTCCGTCTCCCACGGATCGCCGTCTCCGACGTAGATCGCCGAATAGATCGGTCCGTGATTGAGGATAGCCTGTTTCAAGGTAGTCGAGACTGGCACCTCTGAACCGGAGATCATATGCCAGTCAAGCAGCGTGGTCTGATACGGCCCATTGGCTGAGCCACAGGAAACATCCGATGGGCTGTAGGGGTCATCTGTCTCCAACACCGTGCCCTTCTTGGCCCAGAGATTGGCCACTATCAGATAGTTACCCCCGACACAGCTTCCCATGCCTGGCACACCGCTGGTCTCGTACCAGTTACACTCTTTAGCATGGTTCTCCGAATAGTCTGGCCCCGGATACGGCGCGCCGTCAATGCGCATCCGCGCCTCGAAGTTGCCCACCGCGGCAAAGGCGTAGCACGCGCCGCACACTCCCTGATCCTTCACCGACGTCATATAGTTGGTGCCGCCGACATTGCGCCAATCGAAAGCCGACGGCAACGCCGACGCCCCCATCGCCCGAACGTCGGCCTCCCGCGTGAGATGGGAGAGATCGATGTCTGGCGGCACAAAGCCGGTAGCGTGGCCGTAGCCTGACGACTTCGCCCCGATAGAACGTGTACCTAATATGGCATGAGGTTGACCGTCAGGGTCCTGAGCCAGCGCCCTCCCTGACCCGCCCACAAGCGCAGGGACCAACAGCGCCAAAGTCACAAACAATGCAACGACCGTGCGTTTCATAGGGTTAACCTCCTTTCTGAATACATGCACCTTCCAGTGTGACACCCCGCATTCCCAGAGTGAGGACCCACCCAGGGCAATGACAATAATAGTCCCTTCCGAGTTTTCTGCACGCGTTGCTTCAGACCACGTAGAACCGCCCAGAAGACAGCATAACCCGCCAAGAGAAAACCGTCCCGAGGGAGCCGTGGACACAGCGGACACGATGAGGATCGAAGGTAGGTCCCTCATCCTATCTGTCGTGGTCATGGCTCCCTCTGCGCGATCTTGCGTGACTCAAGGCGCCATGTTGCCTGAAATCCAGACGGGGATATCCTGGACAGGGGCCAGAAGCCGTGAGATGCGACTCGGCCGGCCGCCCATACAGGGATGTCGTGGCCTTCTGTGGCACGTGATACGACCCCGTCAACAGGACAGCCTGCGTGGAGCCAGTGACGACGGACCTGGACATCCGACGCACGGGCCTGGGACGGGCGGAGGTATGGGAGCGTTTTCGATGGTGCCGGCCCCTGGGGAGCCACGGCAGCCTATGTTGGAGCGGATCAACCCTTCTACATGGCCGCAGGCTTCAGGAAGCTATTCGGCAGCCGCTGCAAGTCCGTCTGGCACCGGCCAGCTTCGGTGGAGCCAGGCATAGCGAGGGGACAACAAAAGGAGTGAGGAGACAGGGACATGACGGACAGTAGACCCAATATTCTTTTCATCATGACCGACGACCACGCTTCTCATGCCATGAGCTGCTATGGGAGTCGCATCAACAGGACGCCGAACCTGGATCGCATCTCCGAAGGCGGTATGCGGTTCGACAACTGTTTCTGCACCAACTCCATCTGCACGCCAAGCCGAGCCACGATCCTCACCGGAACCTACAATCACGTCAACCACGTCACCACCCTGGCCACCCCGATGGATAACCGGCTGCAGACATTTCCCAAACTGCTTCGGGCAAGCGGCTATCAGACCGCCATCTTCGGCAAGTGGCACCTGGGCACTGGCGAGGCTCACTGCCCCACAGGGTTCGATGACTGGGCGGTGCTGCCAGGACAGGGCCGCTATCACAATCCCGAGTTCATCTTCAAGGGCCCCCACGGCGGCACGCGGCGGACGGTGCAGGGCTATGTGACGGACCTGATCACCGATATGAGCCTGGACTGGCTGAGGAAACGGGACCCAGATCGGCCATTCTGCCTGCTATGCCATCACAAAGCCCCCCACCGGCCATGGTATCCAGACGAGAAACACGCCGCCATGTTCCTCAACGAGGAGATCCCCGAGCCGGAGACCCTGCAGGATGACTACGCCAACCGAGCGTCCGCCGCGGCCGCGGCAGCCATGCGCGTCGGGGTCCACATGAACAGCACCGACCTCAAGTGCGAGGTCCCGAGTGAGCTCCCGGAGGATGTCTTGCGCCGCTGGGCCTATCAGCGCTTCATCAAGGACTATCTCCGGGTCGTGGCGAGTGTCGATGACAACGTGGGCCGGCTGCTGGACTACCTGGATAAGGAAGGACTTGCGGAGAACACGGTCGTCATCTACACCTCCGACCAGGGGTTCTTCCTGGGGGACCACGGATGGTATGACAAGCGTTTCATGTACGAGGAGTCGCTGCGCATGCCGTTCATCCTCCGCTATCCCGCCGAGGTCCAATCCGGCTCCATCAACGACGACATCGTGCTCAACGTCGACTTCGCGCCGCTCTTCCTGGACCTGGCAGGCCTGCCGATCCCCGAGGACATGCAGGGGCGGAGTTTCCGTCCGCTGCTGCACGGAGACACACCCCAGGACTGGCGGGAGGGTCTGTACTACCGCTACTGGATGCACAAGGCCCATCACAACGTGTATGCCCATTACGGCATCCGCACCAAGCGCTACAAACTGATCTACTACTACTCGGACGCCCTGGGACAGGCGGGAGCGATCGACGAGACCTATGAGCCTGAGTGGGAGCTGTTCGACCTCCAGCGGGACCCGCACGAGCTCAACAATGTGGTCGACGATCCCGCCTATGCCGACGTCGTCCAGACGCTGAAACGTGAGCTCCATCGACTGCAGGATGAGGTAGGCGACGAGCGCTACTACAAGGACACAGACTGAACGCCAAAGACCGGCAGCCCCGTTT
>CAZHBB010000116.1:0-8911 GCA_964530185.1 uncultured Anaerolineales bacterium | reverse complement strand
CCTGTTCCACGTTTTCATTGCCCGGCGGCCCCTGCGTGCTATAATTCTTTTTTGGTTCAGATTCCGATACGGAGCTCTCTATGTTAGGCTTTTTCAAGAAGATGTTCGGCGATCGTGATGATCGCCTTATTGCGCAGCTTCAGAAGACGGTTGAACAGATCAATGCGCTCGAACCCGAGTTTCGTGCGCTCTCCGATGAGGCGCTGCGCGCCCAGACGGACAAATTCCGGCAGCGATTGGCAGCAGGTGAATCGTTGGACGACTTGCTTCCTGAGGCCTTTGCAGCAGTGCGCGAGGCAGGGCGCCGCACCATAGGATTGCGCCACTATGACGTTCAGCTCATCGGTGGTATGGTCCTCCACCAGGGAAAAGTCGCAGAGATGCGCACCGGCGAGGGCAAGACGCTGGTGGCCACACTTCCTCTTTACCTCAATGCACTGACCGGTGAAGGGGTTCATCTGGTAACTCCCAACGATTACCTGGCAAAGGTCGGTGTGCAGTGGATGGGACCGATCTACCACGCCCTGGGAATCAGTGTCAGCGTGATCCAGTCGGGTGCCGGACGACCCGATGAAGCCTCTTTTCTCTATGATCCCGACTACACCTCAGATGATGACCGATATCAATATCTACGGCCCATCACCCGTCGCGAAGCGTATCAGGCCGAGGTCACTTATGGCACCAACAACGAGTTCGGCTTCGATTACCTGCGGGACAACATGGTTATGGACCTCGACCAGTGTACCCAGCGAACGCTCAACTATGCCATCGTGGACGAGGTCGACAGCATCCTGATCGATGAGGCGCGAACGCCTTTGATCATCTCCGGCCCGGCGGAAGAATCGTCGGAGCTGTACCGCCGCTTCGCCCAACTGGTTCAACATCTGCAGCGTGACGTCGACTATGAGGTGGACGCACGTTCGCAGCTCGCGATCCTCACCGATGAGGGTGTGACCAAAGTGGAGTCGCTGGTGGGCATCCCGGAGGGGGAGAGCATCTACGACCCCCAGCACGCCCATATGCTACCCTACCTCGACAATGCCTTGCGCGCCAAGGAGTTCTTCCGCCGAGATAAGGAATATGTCATCCGGGATGGTGAGATCATCATCGTGGATGAGTTCACGGGGCGGCTGATGTTTGGGCGGCGCTACTCCGAGGGACTGCACCAGGCCATCGAGGCTAAAGAGGGTGTCAGGGTCCGACAGGAATCTCTCACCTACGCCACCATCACATTCCAGAATTTCTTCCGCATGTATCGCAAGCTGGCGGGTATGACCGGCACGGCGGCCACTGAGGAGGAGGAGCTGCGTAAGATCTACGATCTGGACGTGGTAGTCCTTCCAACCAATGTCGAGTACCGGGCACGATTTGGAGACTTGCAGGAGCATGAGGTCCCGCCAGCGGAGGCTGGTGTCTCCTTCAACAGCGTCCTCTCCGAGATGGACGGGTACAAAGTGACGGTCTTCGACAGCCCCGAGGGGGAACGCTACTATCGGCGTCTCGACTTGCCCGATCAAATCTACAAGACCCAGGAAGCGAAATTCAAGGCGGTCATCCGTGAGATCCGCCGGGCACATGAGGCACGCCGCCCGGTGCTGGTAGGGACGACAGCGATCGAGACCTCAGAGTATCTCTCCCGTCTTCTCAAGCGCCAGCGCATTCCCCACAATGTGCTCAATGCCAAGTACCATGAGAAAGAGGCCCTGATCATCGCGCAGGCAGGGCAGCCAGGGGCCGTCACCATCGCCACCAACATGGCCGGCCGAGGTGTCGACATCTTACTGGGTGGCAATCCCGAGGGTATGGCACGGGATCAGTTGCGCAAGGAGGGCGTTGACCTGACCATGATCCGCTCCTCCGACTGGGAGCAAGCCCTGAAGATGGCACGGGCGGGCCAGGATCCCACGACAGCATTCCCTGACCGCTGGGCTGAAGTGCTCTACGAGAAGGTCCGGCAGTGCCAGCGTGACCGGGAGCTCGTCTATGCCCAGGGGGGCCTCCACGTAATCGGCACCGAGCGCCACGAAGCACGGCGCATCGACAATCAGTTGCGGGGCCGCGCAGGCCGCCAGGGTGATCCGGGCTCCAGCCGCTTCTTCATCTCCCTGGAGGACGAGCTAATGCGGCGCTTTGGTGGCGAGCGTCTCAAGCCCTGGATGGACCGGGCGGGGTTGGAGGAGGATGCCCTGGAGTCGGGGATGCTGGGTCGGGTCATCGAGTCGGTGCAAGAGCGCGTCGAGGGGTACAACTTCGACATCCGCAAACATGTACTCGAATACGACAACGTGGTCAACCGCCAGCGTGAGGTGGTGTACGCCGAGCGGCGCAAGGTCCTGAGCCGTTCGGACCTGCATGACGACCTGATGGACATGTTCGAACAAGAGGTACGCAGCGTCGTTGAGAGCCATGGGGATGGTGAGGCGAGGGACACAGAGGCCCTGTTGGCGGAGCTACGACGCTTCGTGCCCATGCCCCGCCACATCCGGGCCGGTGACCTGGAAGCATTGGCCCCAGATGCGCTGATCAAGCAGTGCCTCGAATGGGCGGAGGCCGCCTACTGGGACCTCAACCGTCAGTTGGGTGAGGAATTGTACCGCACGCTACGGCAGAACGAGGTAACGCTCAAGACGATCTTCGAAGCCAATGATCCCTTCTACCGACGGGTGCGTGAGCGATTGGAGGCCTCAGTGGGTCGAGAGGCGTTTGCACCCTGGTACGAACAGCCTGTCCGACGGCTGCCCGATGAACTGGAAAGCAAGGTCCGAGAGGCCGTGGTCGAAACCCAGCGTCTCTTCCGAGACCGACGTTTAATGCTGCGCCAGATCGATGATCACTGGATCCGTCACCTTACCAGCCTGGATGTCCTGCGCGAGGGGATTGGCCTGCGCGCCATAGGTCAACAAAATCCACTGGTAGCCTATCAAAAAGAGGCCTATGAGATGTATCAGGAGATGCTGGCCTCGATCCAATCGGAGATCGTCCGCTCCCTCTTCCTGGTACCCCAGACGGCGCAGAGGCGGGCCCCGCAGCGGGATCTGGCCCGCTCATTCCGGCTCACAGCCCCTCAGCGGCAACTTTCGTTCCACGGCGCTGGGGCCGGGGGCAGCAGCAGGGAACGACAGCCACAGCGGGTAACCCGAAGGCTAGGGCGCAATGACCCCTGTTGGTGTGGCAGTGGCAAGAAGTACAAGGATTGCCACTGGCGGGAGGACCGTCGCCGCGCAGGGGGTATGTAACATCCAGTAGCCTCTGCTCGCCGTTGATCTCTGTAGCAGAAGGCCCCACCACGTCCCAGAGCCAGCCCCTCAAGTAACAGCCCCAGGCCACGCCTTAATCAAGGTAAGAGGCCTCAGCCTTCCTCACACGCTCCAGAAGCCACGGGCGCTCGTCTGGGGGGACAAAGGCTGCCTGCGCGGCGTACTTCATCATGCGGTAAAGGCCCTCCCGTGAGACATTGAGATAGGCCATCACCGCCTCATACTCATCGGTCAGAGTGGAGGCACTGATCGCCGGATCATCTGTATTGAGGGTCACATGCACGCCCGCATCCCACAACGCCCGCAGGGGGTGTTGCGTCCAGGCAGACACTACCCCGGTGTGTAGATTACTGATAGGGCACACCTCTAGAGCGATCTCTTTCTCCCGCAACACAGCCAACAACGCAGGGTCCGCCACAGCCTGGATGCCATGTCCCACACGCTGCGCTGAAAGCACTCGCAAGGCCGCCCATATGCTCTCCGGGCCGCTCGCCTCACCTGCGTGGACCGTGATGTGCAACCCGGCTTCTCTGGCACGCGCGAATGGGCCAGCGAAGAGCTGTGGCGGAAAACGGCGCTCATTGCCTGCCAGATCAATCCCCCGCACAACCGGGCCGAAGTTCGCGATGGCTACATCCACGATCTCCTCAGCGACAGCCAATGGCTCCTCCCGCGGGATCTGTAGGAGCAGGCAAGTCCGAACCCCGGCCTCCGCCTGGGCTGCCTGGACGGCCTCCACCACCCAGGCCACCACCTCAGCGAAGGTGACCTTTTGCACCCGGGCCAGCGCCAGCGGATTGGTACGCAATTCCAAATAGAAGACGTGGTCAGCAGCAGCATCTAGAATAGCCTCACGTACGATCCGCTGGATGACCTCACGTGATACATAGAACCGACGTAAAAACTGAAATTTGCTGAGAAAACGCTCGAACCCTGGGGGCTCTCCCAGCATCTGCATATAAGGACGCAACTCGGTAAGGTCATCGGTTGGAAGCTGAACGCCATACGTCCGGGCGATCTCCAACAGAGTCTCCGGACGCAGCGTGCCCTCCAAGTGCCGATGCAGGTCAATTTTGGGCAGAGCGCTAACCCAGGCCCTCAGCCCATCGTCAGCTCCCTTGTGGTCGTTCTGTGCTAGATACATCACAGTCCTATCGGGTACAGGATGCCCTCTACTCCCGGCCGCTTACAACTCTCCCCAGGATCACCCAAGGCTAAGCCCCTCCAACGATGAGTCAAGACGTTGCCGACGCCGACGCATACTGGAACTGACCTGATACGTGGGATAAACACCAGAGACTGTCAAGGCCCCTCTTACTCTGTCTGTCCTGACGGTGGGCCACTTAGACAGAGGCCTACGATGGAGTTAAATGCCCTTGCCGCGACGAAGGATCTCCAGGGCCGCGTTCAACGTGTCGACGATCGTAAACAGAGAGTCGAGCCGCATCATCTCATAATAGACTCGCACCGGATTGCCCGGCGGACAAACCAGGATGACCTGGCCATCCATGCGCTCCGTCCGCTTGAGCAGGTGCAGCAGAGGATAATCCCCATCTGGGTCCACCACCTGCACCGCCGACAGATCAACGATGAAGCGCGTAATCCCCTCCTCGAGCAGACTATCGAGCTGTTGGACCATCAGGGGAGCGCTTACAATGTCCATGCGCTCCGCGGGGGTCACAATGGCCATCCCATTCCAGGTCTCGACCGTTAGGGCATTCTGAAAGATTGTGTTCTGCATGTGCGCTCTCTTCCCGGGGTGTTAATCTCATCCTATCACTTTCCCCCCGAAAAATAGTTAAGGAAATGTTGCGGGTTGGTTACGTCCGACACGGTCTGTCACGTGACAGGCTACGTTCGAAGTGACGATCTCTATTACTTACTTACTTCCTGCCCTCGACGCACCCCGCTGCATCAGGAGAATCAGGAACGCTGATTTGCTCCGCCAATACTCCCTCTCTATAATGCCCATGCTTCCGATGACAGGGCTGACAACGCGGCATAGGGACAAGCTACTAGGGACGAGCTAGCGGACAGCCCCTCCTTTAGGAACGCCATGACACCTTTGATGGGGTTTGCCTTGAGCTGGACATGTGGGATCCTGCTGGCCTATGCCTGCAACTGTCCCGCAGTCTGGGGGCTGGTGGGTCTACCCCTGAGCCTGACACTGTGGTTGGGTTGGGGGGACCGTCGGGCCAGCCGTTGGGCTGCCCTGGCCCTGGTTGGGCTGATGGGGGGATTCCTCCGCATGAGGGCCGCGCAGCCCTCTATCACGCCTTCCCATATCGCCTTCTACCGGGACCAGGGCCCGGTAGACATCACAGGGGTGGTGGTGGCGGACCCCGACCGTCGCGTCGAGGATACCCGCCTGGTGGTACAGGCCGAGCGCCTCAGCCTGCGCTCGACTTCCTCGTCGGTCGAGGGGAAAGTCCTGGTGCGGACAGAGCCCTACGCTGAGGTAGCCTATGGGGATCGGATCCAGGCGAGCGGCGATCTGAGGACGCCGCCGGTCTATCGAGGGTTTTCCTATCAAGCATACCTTGCGCGCCAGGGCATCTATGCCCTAATGGACACCTCCGAGATCAAGATCCTGGCCGCCCATCAGGCGAACCCAATACTGGAGGGCCTGCTGGCTCTGCGAGCACGCGCCCACCGTCTGATCCTGCGCACCCTACCCGAACCTCAGGCCTCCCTTCTGAGCGGTATCCTGTTGGGTCTGGAAAGGGGCATCCCGCCTGAGACACTGTCGGCGTTCTCGCGCACCGGCGCCATCCACATCATCGCCATCTCCGGCTTCAACCTCACCCTGGCAGCGGGCGTGATCACCTTAATCGTGCACCGATTCCTGCCACGGCGGGCCACGCTGCTGGTGGCGTGGTTGGGGATCTGGGGGTACGTACTGCTGGTGGGGGCTTCGGCGGCTGTGCTTCGGGCCGGGGTGATGTCTTCGGTCATGGTGTTAGCGCAGACTGCGCAGCGTCGAGTTCACGCGCCAACCTCCCTGGCTGCAGCCGTGGTGTTCCTCTCCGCACTCAATCCGACTATCCTCTGGGACGTGGGATTCCTCCTCAGCGTCACAGCCACGGTGGGGTTGCTATGCTACGCTCCACTGCTGGCACGCGGGCTGATGCGGTGGCTGACCTCGATGGTCTCTGAAGCCCACGCCACACGTATCGTCTCCCTACTCAACGAGGCCCTGATCGTCACCATTGCGGTTCAGCTCACGACCCTGGGGATTCTCGTGGCGCAGTTCCGCACGTTGACGCTGGTAGCTCCTCTGACCAACTTGCTCATCCTGCCAGTCCAGCCCTTCGTGATGCTGTTTGGCGTGGGGACTGTCCTTGGCGGTCTGATCTGGGCGCCCCTGGCCCTGGTGCCCGGCTGGCTGAGTTGGGCCTTCCTGGCCTACACGACCACGGTAGTGACGTGGACGGCCTCTTTTCCCTGGGCCGCCATCGATCTCCACGCCGTGCCCACCCTCTTTCCCACCGCGTATTATGCCCTGTTGGGAGGCGTGACCCTGTGGGCGACGCATACCAGAGAGGTGAACCAGTATGCCCGCGCATGGCTGGCTCGCCTGCCCCGTCCGGTGTGGGCAGCCCTGGTGGCTGGTGTCGCGCTCCTGGTGAGTTATGGGGCCTCTCGCCCAGATGGCCGGCTGCACGTGACTTTCCTCGACGTCTCGGGCGGGGAAGCCGTGTTGATTCAGTCGCCGTCGGGGCGGCAGATGCTGGTAGATGGCGGGCGCGACCCCCGTGCGAGCCTGGCTGCATTAGGGAGCGCTCTGCCCTTCTGGGATCGGACATTGGACGCGGTGGTGCTCACCGCACCCGACCAGGATCGACTGGCAGGGCTGGTGGAGGTGTTGGATCGCTATCGGGTCGATCTGGTGGTGTCGGGTACGTCAGATCCGACCGGTGCCCTGGCCGCACGTTGGCAGTCGGCCCTGGAGGCGAGGGGCGGGTTGTCGCAGCGCAGGGTGTCCCAGGGTGACATCCTGCCACTTGACGAGTCGGTGACCGTCCATGTGCTTTGGCCCCCGATGGGGCACCCCGGCCCGTTGGTCCTGCAAGTGCGAGAGGATAGGGCGCGACTTCTTATCATGAGTGATGCCACGACCGTGGTCGAGGAGACATTGGTCGCCACGTATGGCGCCGCTCTCCACACCCAGGTATTGCTGTTGCCCCGCTACGGGGCTGAGACCTGTTGTCGGCCAGATTTCCTACAGGCAGTGTCGCCTGAGCTCGCCATGGTCGGCCCCGGGCGCGGGAGAACCCTGGACAGCGGAGTTTGGGCCAGGCTGATGGATGTAGAGCTCTATCAGGTGGGCTTAGTGGGTGCTGTGGACGTCACATGGGAGGGTGATATCCTCCATGTGCGTACGGACATTCCCTGACGGTGGGCCGATCCCAGTCCACCCATCCTAACATTGTGGAGGGCTTGATGACGACGGAATCGATCTATGCTGACTTTCATGTTCACACCTGTTTCTCGCCCTGTGGCTCCCGTGAGGCCACGGTGAGGGCCATGGTCGAGCGTGCCCGCGCTAAGGGATTGCAGGCCGTGGGATTAGCGGACCATATCACGCCGCAACCCATCCCCGGCTGCGGCTTCTACGATGGACAGCAGCTCGAGACTCTGTTGGAGGTACAAGCTGCAGCGGAGGCCGTGCGAGGGGCCGCGGGGCTCGAGCTGTTGGTGGGGCTGGAGGCCGACTACACGTTGGCCGGTGAGCGTTGTCTTTCTCCGGAGATTGTAGACGTGGCCGATCATGTGGTTTGTGCGGCGAGCCATTTCCATCTACCGGCTGCACCAGAGCCAGAGGAGCCCACTCCAAAGGGACGTGCGGAGCTGATGGTACGCATGGCGCGGGACATGCTGAACATCCCCGCCGTGACCATCTGGGCCCATCCCTTCGACTGCAGCAGCATGCGTCCGCTGGGGCCGATCATGGCAGAGATCCCCGAGGAGACGCTGGCTGAACTTATCACACTGGCCAACGCTCACGAGGTAGCGATCGAGTTCAACGGCGGGCCAGGCCAGCTCACTGAATACCGCGAGGCGATGGTTCCTTTCTTCCGTTTAGCATTGGAGATGGGTGCGCGTTTCACGGTGACCGCCGACGCCCATCACCCAAATGACTTTGAGCGCCTGGATCTGGCGTTGGCATGGGCACGCCAGTTGGGCGTACCTGATGAAGCGTTTCTCACCGTCACCGAGGTACGCGAGAGACAGCAGCGTAAGCGTGCAGCCTACCTCCAGGCCAAAGGCTTCAACAATACACAGGAGAACGAGCCATGAAAGTTCTGTTGGATCACGATCCCTTTAGGACACTCCCACCCGATGATCTGGACAACGTCGATCACTGGCACACAGGACGGTGGCCGGTACGCTGGATCGAGCATCCGGCCTCACCGACTCCACCATTTGTGTCGGCCTACCGCTGTGTGTTCGAGGCTGAGGCATCCACCGTGGTTCGGATCCATGTCACGGCTGACGAACGCTACCGGCTCTATCTGGATGGGCAGCCCATCGGGCGCGGACCTGAGCGGGGAGACCGCCGAAACTGGTTCTTCGAGAGCTATGATCTTCAGCTCTCGCCCGGCTCCCATTGCCTGCATGCGTTGGTCTGGGCCCTGGGCGAGCTGGCCCCC